>JBEKWY010000060.1:0-31844 GCA_049512575.1 Candidatus Acidiferrum sp. | reverse complement strand
CAGATTGAATCCTATCGCTACTGGCAGGAGCAGTTGAAAAGGACTGATTTCGTCGACGGACAGTTCGGCGAGAACTTCACAGTCGAAGGGCTGGCCGACGATGTCGTATGCATCGGCGATCGCTTTCAGATCGGCACCGCACTTTTCGAGGTCACTCAACCTCGCGTGACCTGCTTTCGCGTCGGCATCCGGATGAACGAGCCCCGGATGGCGTCATTGCTCACATCGAGCGGTCGGCCGGGCTTCTATTTCCGCGTTCTCCGTGAAGGTGAGGTGGCTGCCGGCGACGAAATCGTGAAGATGGGGGAGGCGGCAGAGCGCATGACCGTCGCGGAGATCAACGCGCTCCTCTATTTGCCTGATCACCCACGCGATCGTCTGGAGCGGGCCTTGCGGATCGAACCGCTTTCGCACGGATGGCGTGGCTCGTTTGAAGCGCTGCTGCAGAGTCAGAAAAACGGGGCGGAAACGGGAAACGCGGGACTCGCGCCTGCCGCGGCGGCCCATCCGGCCTCGCCGGGATTTCTGTCGCTCGTCGTGACCTCAATTGATCACGAGTCCGCCGACGTTCTCTCGTTTGCCATGCAGAGCCCTGACGGTCAGCAGCTTGTCATGGCTCTGCCAGGTCAGTACGTCGTTGTGCGTCTTAAGCCCACCACCGGCCCAACGTTTTTTCGCAGCTATTCGCTCTCGGGTCCGCTCTCAACGGAGCGTTATCGAATTAGCGTGAAGATCGAGCCGAATGGAGCCGCTGGAACGTACCTGCGCGAACGTCTTCGTGTGGGCGACCGCCTCGACGTCAGCTCGCCGCGCGGAAGTTTTGTTCTGCAGCCGGCAGAGCGACCCATCGTACTGCTCAGTGCCGGGATCGGCGCGACACCCGTTCTGGCGATGCTGCACGCGCTCGCGGCGGCACGCTCTACACGTCAGATCATGTGGTTGCACACAGCCCGCGATGGGCAGCATCATCCGTTTGCCAGCGAAGTGCCCCGCCTCATGCGCGCGCTAACCAACGGCCGCAGCTACGTCTGTTACACCAGGCCGGACGCACTCGACAAAACGGGTGAGGATTTCAACGCGACGGGTCGCTTCTCGCGATCGGTTTTGGATGAACTCGGACTGCCACGAGACGCTGATATCTACCTTTGTGGGCCAAACCGATTCATGGCCGACATGAGAGAGGCGATCACGGCCTTGGGTGTGGCGCCAGAGCGCGTTCATATCGAGATCTTCAACGGCGGAGAGTCCAGGACCCCTGGCGTGGTCGGCGCTATGACGCGACCTCCGCATATGCCCAGCGGCGAGGCAAACACTGGTCTGTTGGTATCGTTCGCCCGTAGTGGCATTTCTGCACACTGGGACGCGTCACGGTACGCGAGCATCCTGGAAATGGCCGAGGCCTGTGATGTCCCGGTCCGTTGGGCGTGTCGAACCGGTGTTTGTCACAACTGTGAAAGTGGCTTGGTTTCAGGGGCGGTCGTCTACGGACCGGAGCCACTCGACAAGCCGGCCGATGGGAACCTTCTGGTCTGCTGCTCACAGCCGGCCAGCGATGTCGTGATCGATTTGTGAAGCAGTCCATCTGACGAAAAACGCGCTTCCCGCGGGAGTGAGCCAGAAGTCGCCTCTGGGAAGTTGCTAAGTCCCGGTAAGGCGCGCTCGCAAACTGATTCACTACCTGCGATTCAAGCTTCTGGTCGAGCGCATCGGAATGTGTTAAAATGAAGATTCGGTCGCAACAGGGCTATATCCCGTTTTCAAGGAATGGCACCGGAGGCTACCATGAGTGTTGTCCCCAATGCGGGCGACGGCAAAGTCACCGTACCCGCTCTCTTGCAGCGTAAATCTGCTGCCGGTTCCCCTTCACAGAAAATCATTTGCTTAACCGCGTACGACTATCCGACCGCGCGTTTGGTGGACGAGGCGGGCGTGGACGTCATCCTGGTGGGCGATTCGCTGGGGATGGTGGTGCTGGGCTATGACAGCACGCTGCCTGTCACGCTGGACGAAATGATTCACCATACGCGCGCGGTGCGGCGCGGGACGCGGCGGGCGCTGGTTGTCACCGACATGCCCTATGGCACCTACCACACCGATACTGCGGAGTCGCTCCGCAATGCCGTGCGTCTTGTGAAAGAAGCGGGCGCGGAGGCCGTGAAGGTGGAAGGCGGCGAGCGGCGCCTGGAACTCATCGCGCGACTAACCGAAGCGGAAATTCCCGTGATGGGTCACGTCGGACTGACACCGCAGTCGGTGAATGCGCTGGGCGGCTACCGAGTGCAAGGCAAGACGCCGGATGCGGCGGAGCAGTTGCTTCGCGATGCGCACGCGGTGGAGGCGGCCGGCGCGTTTGCCGTGGTGCTGGAAGCGGTGCCGCGAGAGCTTGCGACGCAAATTACGCGTGAGCTGCAGATTCCCACGATCGGAATCGGAGCAGGTCCGGACTGCGACGGCCAGATTCTGGTGATCAACGATCTGCTGGGGCTGACGTTTACTCCAGCGCCTAAATTCGCGCGGCAGTACGCGAACGTCGGCGAAATCATTTCCGGTGCGGTGCGCGAATATTGCAACGATGTCCGCAACGGCAGTTTTCCGTCGGACGCCGAGTCTTACCATTCCGGCGAAGTGCTGAAGCGGCGGAAGCTGATTCACATCGATTGCTGAACCCAATTGTCAACTCGCAGCAAAAGGCAAAATTCCATTTAACACGGTGAATGGAACCATGACTCCTGAAGACATCGTTCTGCTCTACGATTTCAACACCTGGGCGAATCATCGCTCGATGGAAGCGGCCTCGGCGCTCACGCCGGAGCAATTCACGAAACCGCTGGGCTCCAGTTTTTCTTCGGTGCGCGACACGCTGGCGCACATTAGCGGCGGTGAATGGGTTTGGCTGGAACGTTTTCTGGGCCGTTCGCCAACTGCCATGCCCGACAACTCCGTGTTTCCCGATATTGCGAGCTTGCGTGCGCATTGGCAGCCGATCGAGACGAATCTTCTGGCCTTCGTCCGCGGGTTGAAGCAGGACGATCTCGATCGCGTCCTGGAGTACAAAACCATGAAATTCGGCGTCTACACTAATCCTTTGTGGCAGTCGCTGCAGCACCTCGTAAATCACGGTACCTATCATCGCGGCCAGGTGACCACCATGCTGCGGCAGCACGGCGCCCAGCCGATCCCTACTGACCTGATGCACTTCCACCGCGAACGCGCCGTTGCCGCGGGCGCCTGAGTCTCCGGAGCGCTGATCACTTCTCCGTGGAGACAATCCGAACCATTGCCTGGATGAAAGAGCACGCGCGGCAAGCGCGCTCCGAAAACCGCATCGTGGGATTGATTCCCACGATGGGCGCTCTGCATGAAGGGCACCTCGCACTGGTGAAGCGCGCCAAGCAGGAATGCTCGGAAATCATCACCTCGATTTTTGTAAATCCCAAACAGTTTGGCCCGAACGAAGACCTGGCGAAATATCCGCGGACATTTGAAGCCGACGCGGAAAAGCTTGCCGCGGCTGGCGTCGACGCCATTTTGATGTTTATCCGAGCGGTTTTCGCACCTATGTAAGTGTCGAAGGTTTGAGTGAGCGACACGAAGGCCGTTCGCGGCCGGGACACTTCCGAGGCGTAGCGACCGTCGTGCTAAAACTCCTCGAAATCGTGCAACCGCACTTTGCCTACTTCGGCCGAAAAGATGCGCAGCAGGTCCGGATCATTTCGCAAATGACCCGCGATTTGAATCTCGATACGGAAATCGTCGTTTGCCCCATCGTCCGTGAGGCCGATGGCTTGGCACTTTCCTCGCGCAATGCCTATCTCAAGCCCGACGAGCGCGCGGCGGCAACGGTCTTACATCGTGCGCTGACGGCGGCGCGCGACGAACTTGTCGCGGGTGCGCGCGATTCGCTCCAGTTGCAAACCACGCTGCGCAAACTGCTGCAAGCCGAGCCGCTCGCAGCCATCGATTACGCCGAGATCGTGGACGCCGATACGTTCGAGCCAATCACGCGCGTCAGTCGTCCGTGCTATGCAGTCCTAGCCGTCTTCCTCGGCAAAACCCGCCTGATCGACAACCTCTACATCGAACCAGCAAATTCCGGAAGCGACGAACTTGTGTTTCATTTATAGACGCTGGCGCTTCACCTCTACTGCGATGCCGCGGCCAGAACTTCGGCGGCGTGATTTTTTACTTTTACGTTGTCCCAGATTTGCTCGATTTTGCCGTCGGCATCGATCAGGAAAGTGCTGCGGACGATGCCTTGGTACGAGTGACCCATGAATTTCTTCATGCGCCACGCGCCGTAGGATTCGATCATTTTGTGGTCGGGGTCGCTGAGGAGCGGGAAATTCAGTTTTTGCTTGGCGCGAAATTTGGCCAGGGATTTTTCCGGGTCGGCGCTGGCGCCCAGAACCAGCACGCCGATTTTGTCGAAGTCTTTCTTTGCGTCGCGAAACTCGGACGCTTCGGTCGTTCAACCGGGGGTGTTGGCTTTGGGAAAGAAGAAGAGGACGACGCGCCGGCCGCGGAAATCGGCAAGAGAGAGCGTTGCGCCTTCGTCGGTCTTCAAGCGAAAGTTGGGGGCTTTGTCGCCGAGCTTCAGCATTCGATGTTACCTCGAATCGTAAACCTCGATTGGGTTCGACGGCGTCGCGATGACGATGTGGCCCGGGCAAGCTGGGGCACAGCAGTGCTGTGCCCCTACAAGGAGGTGGTCGATCGCAAGGCGACGGTCGACGTTCACGTTTTGTCGTTGACTGGTACGCTGCGTCATTTCGGCTCCGAGAGTAGCTTGCGGACGATGTCGTTGACGGCTTGGGGGTTGGCTTGGCCGCGGGTGGCGCGCATTACCTGGCCTACGAAGAATTTGAAGACGCCTTCGTTGCCGGATCGGAATTTCGCCACGTTATCGGGATTCTTTTCGATGACTTCTCGCGCGGCTTGTTCGATGGCGGAGGTGTCGCTGATTTGCGCTAGGCCTTCGGCGGCTACGATGTCGCTGGCGCCGCGGCCGCTTTCAAACATTGTCGCGAAAACCTTTTTGCCGATAGCCGCGGTGATCTGGCCGGATTCGACCAGTTTCAGGAGTTCGGCGAGCGCGGGCGGCGTCACTGGGCTGGCTTCGATTTCCTTGCCGGAATCGTTGAGGCGGCGGAGGAGTTCGGTTTGCATCCAGTTAGCGGCGTTTTTTCCCGACGCGCCGGCTTTGGTCACCGCTTCAAAATAATCGGCCCTTACTTGTGAAGAAGTCAGAACTTCGGCGTCGTACGGCGTTATTCCATAGTGGCTGACGAACCGCGTACGTTTTGCCTCTGGCAGTTCGGGGAGCGTGCGGCGAATTTCTTCGCGCCAGGCGGCACTTACGTGGACAGGAAGAAGATCGGGCTCGGGGAAATAGCGGTAATCGTGGGCTTTTTCTTTCGAGCGCATCGAAACCGTGTGCCCTTCGTGCTGGTTCCACAGGCGGGTTTCCTGCGGGATGCGGCCGCTGCTTTCGATTACGCCGATGTGCCGCTCGATTTCGTATTCCAGGGCTTTCTGCAGGAACTTGAAGGAGTTTAGGTTTTTGACTTCGACCTTGGTGCCGAATTGTTCGGTGCCGCGTAAACGGACGCTTACGTTGGCGTCGCAGCGGAGCGAGCCTTCTTCCATGTTGCAATCGCTGACGCCGGTGTAGAGGAGGATTTGGCGGAGGGTCGTGAGATAGGCGTAGGCTTCATCCGGCGTGCGCATGTCCGGCTCGGACACGATTTCGGCCAGCGGCGAGCCGCAGCGGTTGAAGTCGATGTAGGCCTTCGTCGCAGACTGCGAAAAGCCCTCGTGCAGATTCTTGGCGGCGTCTTCCTCGACGTGCAGGCGCGTGATACCAATGCGCTTCCTCTTGACCGCCTCGGCGGGCAAGCCGGCCAGTTCGATTTCGACCCAGCCGCCCGTGGCTAGCGGCAATTCGTATTGCGAGATCTGGTAGCCCTTGGGAAGGTCTGGATAAAAATAATTTTTGCGGGCGAAGCGGGAATGTTCGTGGACGGTGCAATTCAGGGCGAGCGAGGCGCGGGAGGCCATTTCGATGACGCGCTTGTTCAGGACCGGGAGGGTACCGGGCAGGCCCAGGCAGACGGGACACGTGTTGGCGTTGGGGGCGTCGCCGAAGCGGATGGAGCAGCCGCAGAAGATCTTGGTGTTGGTCAGCAGCTGGACGTGGACTTCCAAGCCGATAACCGGCTCGTATTTCGCGAGCAGTTCAGGGGAGAGGGATGCCGTTTCTGAGGCCGATTTCGCCATGAGAGTTGGGCATTATAGCATCAGGGCAGTTTCTGCTTCGACGACTGGGAAAAGCCGCCCTTCGAGGCTCAGGGTAAGCGAGGGCTCCGCGGAAATGCGCCCCGCGCCACAGATGCGGTTTTTGTTCGCAAGAAGGTTACCCCACCCCCCCTAGTATTTTCTGCAAGTGTTCATTCTAAAGCCAGTTAAAGTGGTTTGTTTTGATACACTTTTGCAAGTGTTGATTCTACGTGACTTACGGTGGATCGGAAAATCCCGAAAAAGCAGGGGGAAAAGACCGCCGGTAGCAGCGGGGTGCGGCTGCAGATTGTATTCGACGTACACGCGAAAGAATACCATAGAGAGTATCAAATGGTTAAGTACTATCCATCGAAAGGAAGAAAATAGGGTGTGAATGGTTAGAGACAAGATTTTAACGGTAAGCAATCGGTGGAACGAATTTCGTGATGGGGGTTCGCTTCCGGACTGGCAGTTAGCTCGTTGACGGGGAGAGGCCTTCGTTTGCATTGCTTCCGATGCATTGCTTCCGATTTGCCCGTGAAGCGGGAGCAACCGCGATCATTTCCTACGAGCCGACGAGGCAGGAGTTACATCCCCCATGCCTTTTTCTGGCCAGTGACCGGCGCTCTACCGAGCCGGTGTCCGAATTTGGGACACTGGCTGCCGAAAACGACCATCCCCTACGACGCAATCGGTGGTAAGTGATTTACAATGTGGGTCTTTCTATGGCACGCGTGGTGCTGATAAACGCCGAGGGGAGAAGAACATGCCGTTTTTCCACGATCTAAAAGTTGCGTTCTACTCGCTGATGCGCAGCAAAGGGCTTGCGACCATTGTGATCCTGACGCTGGCGCTTGGCATCGGGGCCAACGCGGCCATCTTCACGCTCGTGCGGGGAGTGCTGCTCAAGCCGCTCGTCAACCGTGACGAGAACCGGCTCATGTACATACGCCAGAGCGCCCCCAGCATCGGAGAGGACAACACAACGTTCTCCGTGCCTGAAATTAAGGACATCGAAGCCAGCGTCCACTCCGTGAGTGAGTTTGGCGATTTCTCGACGATGGCTTTTACGATGATCGGACTCGGTGAACCTCGCGGAGTTCAAGGTGGCGTGGTCGGCGGCACGTACTTCAAAGTCATGGGTCTGCGTCCTGTTCTCGGCCGCCTCATTGGACCGCAAGACGACGGTCCCAACGCCGCCGGCGTCATCGTGCTCACGTATCGCTTCTGGTCTACGGTGTACAAAAAAGATCCCAATGTGATCGGCAAAACAGTTCGCCTCAGCAGCCTCGGCGAGCGTTCCGCCACGGTCATCGGCGTCCTGGAACCCTGCGTGCCGTATCCCGCGGATACCGAGATTATCGGTAACGTGGTCACCAGCCCGCACCATCTTTCCGCCACGATGGTCACTGGCCGCGTCCATCGCATGACCGAACTCTTCGGCAAGCTTGCTCCGGGCGCCACTCTCGACCAGGCCCGCACAGAGTTGCGCACCGTCTATGCTTCCATGCAGAAGGACCACTCCGAAGCGTATCCCGATAACGGCGGCTTCCGCATCGAGGCAAGGATGCTGCGGGACCAGATCACTTCCGGCGCGCGTACGGTACTCCTCGTCCTTCTCGCTGCCTCGGGCCTCGTCTTCATCATTGCCTGCTCCAACGTTGCCAACCTGATTCTCGCGCGGACGGTTCGCCGCGAGGGCGAGCTCTCGATTCGCGCCGCGCTAGGCGCAAGTTCCGCCGCGTTGCGGCGCATGTTGCTGGCTGAAAGCCTTCTCCTCTGCGGTGCTGGCGCGGCGCTCGGCGTCATGAGTGCGCAGCCGCTGGTCAGCATCCTGGCGCGGTATGCATCTCGTTTCTCTATTCGCGCCCTGGATTTGACGGTGGATTCCAGCATGCTTTGGGTCGGAGCGGCCCTGGCTGTTGTCGCGGCGGTAATTTTGGCGTTTGTGCCGCGACTGCCTTCCGCTACCGCGGCTAACGGCATGAACTTGGCCAGTGGCAGCGTCCGCATCACCGGCAGCACCGGCCTCCGCCAGCGCATCTTCGCGGTGACGCAAATCGCCGCGTCCTTCGTTCTGCTGGCCGGCGCAACCATGCTGGTCACCACTCTAATCGCTCTGCAACAGGCGCAAACCGGTCTCGACACCCGCCACGTCCTCACCGTTGACGTTCCGGCCCTCTCCTACGGGAAAACGCCTCAACAAGTGGTCGATTTCTACAAAGAGTCAATGCGCCGTATCGACGCGCTGCCTGGCGTCTCTACTACCGCCTTCAGCACGATTGCGCCGTGGCGCGATGCCGATAGCATCGGTGTAGGTCTGCAATTCTCCGCTGATGGTCACACCCATGGCAAAGATGACCCTCGCGCTCTGTGGCGCACCATCTCTCCGGGATATTTCGCCGCCCTCGGCGTGCCCATTCTTGACGGCCGCGACCTCAACGACCTCGATGACCAGAGTCGAGAGCCGGTCGCCATCGTCAGTGAGACTCTTGCACGCCGCATGTTCCCTGCCGGGGATGCCGTCGGCCAGCATGTCTATTGGACCGATCCCGTGCTCGAATTCCTCCCCGGTACCGATGCCGAAAAGGCCCGATTCAAGGGGCCACACCGCATCATTGGCGTCGTCGCCGACGTCGACGACCTGCATGTCGTTCCGCAGCCGGTTACCACTATTTATGCCACTTTTGCAGACTCTCCAGTGTTCGGCGGTCACCTGTTCATCCACACCGCCGCAAATCCGTATTCGCTTGTAACGCCGGTAACGAAAATTATCCGGCAGATGTCCGCCGATGAACCCGTTGAACACGCCGCCACTCTCGAAGACATCCGTGCAAAAGTGCTCGCGCCAGACCGCTTGAACTCCCTGGTCTTTGGCGTGTTCGCAGGGGTCGCGTTGCTGATTGCCGTCATTGGCGTCGCGGGCGTACTGGCGTTTTCTGTCAGCGCGCGGACACGCGAATTCGGCATTCGCTTGGCGCTTGGGTCACAGCCGGAGAATCTCCTCAGAGGTGTTGTCGCGGAAGGCGTCGTGATTGCTGCCATTGGCGTTTTGGCGGGCGCGGCGTTCGGGTTCGTCGTTGCGCGCGTGGCAGGCAGTTATTTCGGCGACTTAAAAATGCCGGGCGCATTGCCGGTGATCGTTTCTGCGTTTGTGCTGATAGGCGCGGCGGTAGTCGCTTCGATGCTCCCGGCGGCACGCGCCGCCCGCGTCGACGTCATACAAGCGCTTCGCTCGGAGTGACTTTATCGGCGTGCTTAGGCCGTAGTGGAGGGAGTGGCCATCGCGGAGGTCTATCGAATGGTCACTTCTAGCTTCTTCAGCACGTCACGGGCGTTGTCATTTTGGGGATTGAGATCGAGTGACTTCTCATAGTTTTCAATGGCGAGTGCCTTGTCGCCTTGCTTCAAATATGCCTCGCCGAGTGAGTCGTACACATTTGCATCCATGGGGAACTGTTCGACGTTGAGGCGAAATATCTCCACGGCGCCTTTCGTGTCGCCATTGCGCAGCAGCTCATAGCCCATCGAGTTTAGCTGCAAGACGTCAAAATCATACTTGCCCGGCGCGTTCTGATAGAGTTCACGGTAACGCGCGACGGCCTCTTTCACACCCTTCGAACGATAGCTCCCGTACAGAACCGCGCGAATATCGACTTTCGGACACTCAACCCCCGTGTTACGCGCGCCCCACCTTCTCCATGAACAAAGCAAAGAAGCAATGAATGCGCCTCCATTGGAGCTGTTGGTCACAATCACGATGCCGTCGCCAGTGGACGGCACAATCTGATAGAAGCTCTCCCATCCCTGGTTCGATCCTCCGTGCCCGATTCCAACCCTCCCATCAAACTGGGCAGGGCGCACCGTGTAGCCGAATCCGTATTGTGGTTCGGGTCCAAACGTGTCGCGGTCAGCCCATTGTGAATTCGGCGCTGGTGATTGCATCTGAGCAATACTCGGCTCCTTCACCACTCCCCGCCCCACTGCCTCACCTGCAGGACCTCGCAGCCCCGCCGCGGCGAATTTCGCCAGATCGCGCACCGTCGTGGTAAGCCCGGCGGCGGACAGCTCGTTGTAACGCAGAATCGGGATCGCGTTTCCGAGACCATCGTATGGTGTGGCCATCACCTGCTGAAATTTCGGCGGCAGCCCGTACTGGCTGTTCGCCATGTTAAGAGGCCGAAAGATGTTCGCGCTCATGTAGTCCTGGAATCGTTCGCCAGAAACTTCCTCAATTAGGAGCTGAAGAATGGCGTAGTTCGCTCCGGAATAGTGGTGACCAGAGCCAGGTGCAGCCACGACTCGCACTTCTCCCGTCCCGGTTTTGCCGGAAAGAGAGTCCTCGATCGGTGGAAGAGGGCTCTCTGGATCCCATCCATGAAAACCATGATTCGAAATGCCGGAAGTATGGCTGAGCAGCCGCCGCACGGTGACTTGACTGTTGTCGAACGAAGACGCAGGCAGGTGCCATCGCTTGAGGTAAGAATCAACAGGGCGGTCTAGATCCACTTTGCCTTGGTCCACGAGCTGCATGACCGCCCACGCCGTGGGCGACTTCGAAATCGAGCCGACGTTGAAGACTGTTTCGGCTGTGACGCGCGTCCCACTGGCAACGTTAGCGAAGCCATAGCCGTGCATCCAGACGATTCTGCCTTTCTGAATCAGCGCGACCGCAGCCCCGGGTACCACATATTCCTGCAGAAGGTTAGGCGCTGCGGCATCTACCGTTGACGTGAAAGAGTGCGTGTCTTTCGGTTTCGCGGTCGCAGTGCTCGACGGCGGACCGGACGGTCTTGCGGTTTGTCCCTTAGGGCTTGCCGTTGGAACCATCGCCAGAAGAAAGAGGTACAACCATAGAAGGGATATGCTCATGCTGTGAATACTAGACTCCTACAGTTTGGTTACACATGATGCCTCGTCGTCCATGCGAATTTGAGGCGATTGTGGCATGGACGTTGACTTTCTCTGTTCCGCTTTGGCTGCCCACACACCTTGGCTCATCAACGCCGATCTTCCCAGTCCAATAGGTCAGCCGGCACTGCTTCAGGCCAATTCCTGCGTCCTGAGGCAGGCTTCCCTCCCATAAGGCAGCCGCTCGCTTTGGAAGCAGAAGGCACTCGCTTCTGTGTGCCCTAAGAAAATGGGGCAAGAAAAAAAGGGGAAAATTCGGATATGTCTTAGCTCGCCAATACAGTGGCTTCTACGGATTGGGGCCTACCGATCTGAAGATCGGCCACTACATGCTGGCTCGCCGGGGCGAGAGGCTTCAGGTGGCGGGGAGGATGGTTACGCGGGGGCGCCCTGAGGGGCTGGATTCTACAGAGAGCGGAGTCTGGAAGACTTGCTCGAGGAGTTCGCGCTGGTAGACGACGGCTGGAGGGCCTACGCGGAGGCTCTTGCCGTGGTGGAGGAGGACAACCTGGTCGGCGTATTCGGCGGCGAGGTTGAGCTCGTGGGTAACCACGACTACCGTGTAGCGATTTTCGGCGGCTAGTTTGCGCAGGGTGTCGAGGAGTCCTACTTGGGAGCCGATGTCGAGGTGGAGGGTGGGCTCGTCGAGGAGTAGGAGCAGAGGTTGTTGGGATAGGGCGCGGGCCAGAACGACGCGCTGTTTTTCGCCGCCGGAGATTTGGTCCATCCAGCGGTCGGAAAGGTGCTCGGCGCCAACCTGAGCGAGGGCGTTGCGGGCGATGGCAACGTCTTCCGCAGTTTCGAAACGCAGGGAGCGGCTGTGGGCGTGGCGGCCCTGGAGGACGAATTCCCAGGCGCGGGAGGGAAAGAGGAGGGGGCTTTCCTGCTGGACCATGGCGATGCGCTGGGCGCGGATGCGCGGGGTGAGCGAGTGGGTCACGAAACCATTGAGGAGGACGCGGCCGGAGAGGGGCTCCTGTGTGCCGGCAATCAGCTTCAATAGCGTGGACTTGCCGCTGGCGTTGGGCCCGAGGATGGCTACGATTTCGCCTGGGCGGGCCTGGAAGCTGCTGGCTTCGAGGGTGAAGAGTGGGGCTTGGGACGGGTTCGCGGAATAGGCGTAGCTGACCTGCTCGACGCTGAGGCGAATGTCGCTGGCGCGGTTGCTGTCGGCGAAGTTGGAGGAAGCGGCCATAGTTTGCGATGCGGGGCTCACGCGACTTTGCGCCGGAGCAAGTAGATGAATAAAGGAGCGCCAGCCATCGCGGTCATGGCACCGACGGGGAGCTCGGAAGGAGCGACGACAGTGCGGGCGAGGGTGTCGGCAATGACGACGGCGATGGCGCCGCCGAGTGCGGATGTCGGGATCAGGATGCGATGGTCGGAACCAAAGATCATGCGCATCACGTGGGGGACGAGCAGCCCCACGAAACCGATCGAGCCGCTGACGGAAACAGCAAGACCGGTCAGGAGCGAAGCGGCGATGTAGACGACGAGGCGAACGCGGCGAACATCAACACCGAGATGCATAGCCTCTTTTTCGCCGTTGAGAAGGAGATTTAGATCCGAGGCGGTGGTGTAGATAACGCCGGTGGCAACCAGGAAGCCGATGGCTACAAACCAGCGGAGAATGGACGGTAGTGAAACGGAGAGGTCGCCCATCAGCCAGAAAGACATGCCCCGCAGATCGCCACGACCAGAAAGCGTGGTAATCAGAAACATGATGATGGCGGATAGAAATGACGCGGAAATGATGCCGGACAAGAGCAGAGTGCTGCCGTCTACCTGGCCTTCGCGGCGACCCAGGAAATAAACGACGGTAATGGTTACGACCGCGGCCAGGAAGGCGCCGACCGGGGTGACGAGCGCGGCGAAGGCCAAAGGGATGGCGAGATACGGTTGAACAATCAGCGCAAGAATAGCGCCCAGGGAAGCGCCGCTGGAGACTCCGAGAACATAGGGATCCGCGAGAGGATTGCGAAGGAGCGCCTGAAACGCGGTGCCTGCGACGGCAAGCGATGCGCCGACAATGATGGCCAACAAAATCCTTGGTAAACGGATGTCGAGGACGATCATGTCGTAATTGCTGGATAGCTCGCTGGTTTTGCGCAGGAGGAGGTGAAGAAGGTCGAGCCCCAGGCCATAGAGAGAGACAGGGACGGCGCCGAGTTTGAGCGCGATGACTACGACGATGAATAAGATGATGGCGAGGTAGCCACAGCGCAACAGAAGACGTGGGAACGTCAGCGGGCGCATTCGAGCACCTCAAGAAGGCACTGGCGCTGCGAGGCGACGACAGACGAAAGGACGTTGGGAGGTTCCAAAAAAGGAAAAGCAGCGGGCGAGGGAGAAGCAGTGCGCGAAGAAAAAGCAGATCCCTCACCCCGCAAAAGGCGCGGGGATTCGGGATGACATTGATTTGGGTGGGCGCTTAGTAGATGCGGGTTGGAGATCTCGTCTGTATGTTCTGGAGGTTTCTGGCCGGCTTCGGGGCGGCCGGTGTCAGGGTTCTCGAGGAAGGCTTCGGGATGAAATTGCCTGGCTAGATCCTCGATGGCGGAAAGGATTCGAGGGGCAGGGCGTTCGACGCCTTCGCTGGTTTTGACATAACGATGATTGCGAACGGCATCGAGAATGCGCCAGCCCGGCAGCTCAGAGAGGCCTTCGATCCTTACAGGCATGGTTTCGGTATGAGAGCCAGCGAAGACCAGGAAATCCGGCTGCGCCCGCGCGACTTCTTCGAGGTTGACCTGCGGCCAACTTTGCGGCGAATCCACGATGGAATCGGCGCCAGCGTAACGAAGAGCATCGGCGATGAAGGTGTCCTTTCCGATGGAAATGAGGGGCTGGGTCCAGATGACGAAGAGAACTTTACGCCGGGGAAAGGGGGAAACGCGGCGCTGGAGGTCGGCGAGACGGCGCTCCAGATCCTGAGACTGCGTGTTGCCGGCTTCGGGATATCCCAGGAGATCGGCGAGATGCTGAATTGAGGAGATGATTTCTTTCATGGTGTGAGGGTCGGTGGTGTACGAAGGGATGCCGACATTGGCGAGGGAATTTACGGTTTCGAGGCGATTGGACATCTTGGTGACGAGAACGAGGTCGGGGTGGAGGGCAACAATGGCTTCGATGCTGGGATTGATGACGCCGCCGACTTTCGGTTTGTGCCGGGCGTCTTCGGGGAAATCGCAATACTCGGTGTCGCCGACGAGGCGATCCTGCAAGCCGAGGGCGTAGAGGGTCTCGGTCAAATTTGGCGCGAGAGAAACGATGCGGTGGATTGTTTGCGGAACGCGAATGGTGCGGCCTAGTTCATCGGTGACTTCGCGGAAGGCGGGAGCGGATTCCGGGGCCGAGGCGGCAGGGGCTTCTGGCGGCGCTGGGGCCTGAGTCTGGGCGTAAACAACTGCGGCGGTCGCGGACATCAGCGCCACCGCGCAGGCGGAGCATCTCAACATCGTAGTGACGGAGGGCAGCGGCACGACTCTCCCTTGACGGCGAGATTTGTTGGCAGGCAACAAAAAAGCCCCACGCGAGTGGCGATGGGGCTTAACCTGCGCTTTCTCTCGCGAAAAGCGCGGATGTTTCCGCGGCTTGGAAGGGTGGCCTGGCTTACGGCTTTGCAGCCGATTACAGTGGCGGGACCGCGGCCGATTTGCACGGCCTTCCCCGCTTCCATTGCCTGCAAATTTAGAGTACGAGTTTATGTTGGGCATGGGGGAGTGTCAACGAACGGTGGGTGCGACGGAATCAGGGCGAAAAGCAGATCCTTCACGCCGCAGAAACCGCGGGAGTCGGGATGACAGTCGCTGCACTGAGCGAGGAGCCGGCAGGATGCCCTTCGATGCTCAGGGTAAACCGGCGCTACCAGTGTGGGCGGTGGCATCAGCGATTTTTCCAGTTGGGCTTGCGTTTTTCGACTAGGGCGCGGAGGCCTTCCTGGGAATCTTCGAGGCGGTAGAGTTGATTCAGGAAAATGTCCATGGATTGTTTCAGACCGTCGCGAAGGGAGAGACCCATGCCGCCCAGGATGGCTTTTTTGGCCATGCTGAGGACCGGGGCGGATTGAGCGGAGATGCGGGTGACAAGGTCATCGACTGTTTTTTCGAGCTGATCTTCCGGGACGAGGCGATTGATCATGCCGAGTTCGAGGGCGCGCTCGGCGGTTACCGGCTCGCCGGTCAAGATGATCTCCAGGGCGGTTTTTGGGCCGACGAGAAAAGGTAAGATCGTGGAGGCGAGCGGCGGAAAAACACCGATGGTGATTTCGGGTTGCGCGAAACGCGCTTTCGGCGTGGCGATGACGAGATCGCCGAAAGCGGCGAGTTCCGCGCCGCCGCCGATCGCGGGGCCGTTCACGACGCAGATGACGGGCTTGCCGGTTTCGAGCATGGCAGCGAAGGCGGCGTGAAACGCTTCGAGCATCTGGAAGACGCGCTGCGAGGTGTATTCGCCGATGTCGATACCGCCGGAGAAAACTTTGCAAGAGGAGTCGAGGAGGACGAGTTTGGCTTCTTCGGAATTACCGGCGAAGATGATGCCGTCGGCAATTTCGCGGAGCATGGCTTCGTTGAGGAGATTGTGGTCGGGGCGGTTGAGCGTGATGCGGGCGACGCTCTTGTCGAGGCGAAACTTTATGAATTCGAACTGGCTCGGGTGGCGGCGCGCGGATTGGGTGGTGAAATCAGTGGCGTTGACGGGCTCGATCATGATTCTGGCCTCCGTGGGATTGGGCTGCGCGAGTGCAGCTTTGCTAGACGTTGAAATTTGGCCAAAATCGATGCTAGCACAGGGTAATCGCGGTGCTGGGGCTGGCGAGATTGGCGGGTGCGCAAACAGTTTGCGGGGATTGGCGCCAAGATCGATATGCGAGGTGGGTGTGGCGCAGCGATGCTGCGCCCCTACGAGGGAGGAAGGCGCGGTGAATCGAAACGCTTCTATCGAAAATGACAAAGTTGCAGCGGCGCGGTTGAGGGACGCGACGGATGGGGACGGATTTCCGCCGGGGAAGGCGTGGGAGTCGGCGCCGCCGGTGCGATTCGATGCGGACTGGCGCGGGTTGAATGCGGATGAGGAACGGGGGACGGAGGTGCGGTTGTTGTGGACGCCGGAGACTTTGTATCTGCGGTTCGTGGCGCGGTACCGGAGCATTACCGTTTTTCCGGATGCGGACGCGCGGGGGTGGCGGAATCAGTTGTGGGAGCGCGATGTTTGCGAGGTGTTTTTGCAGCCGGACCCGGCGGATCCGCGGCGATATAAAGAGTTTGAGGTGGCGCCGAATGGATTTTGGATCGATCTGGGGATCGGGCCGGGAGAAAAACACGACTTGCAGAGTGGGATGCGGCGGCGCGTGGGGATTGACGAGCCGGCGCGGAGGTGGACGGCGGTGGTGGCTGTGCCGATGAAGAGTTTGACGGGGCGATTTGATCCGGCGGCGGTATGGCGCGTGAATTTTTTTCGAGTGGAGGGGGCGACGGAGCCGCGATTTTACTCGTCTTGGCGGGCGACGGGGACGCTTCAGCCGAATTTTCATGTGCCCGAGGTCTTTGGGAGATTGGTGTTTGAGGAGTGACTGGTGACTTGTGACTGGCGCGGGCTGGGTTGTGGCGTGCTCCTTGCTTTGATTTTGATTACGGGATGTTGCGGTTCGGCGGTGTTCGGTGCGGTGCCCTCGCAGGTTGCTGCCGGCGCGGACAATGCGCCGGTGGTTACTAAAGTTGAGCCGCCGAATTGGTGGGTTGGACTCACGCCGGAAGTGATGCTGTTGATTTCCGGGCGCGGGCTTGACGCTACGAAAGTGGAGTGCAACCTGGCGAGTTTGCTGGTGGAACGCACGCAGGCCAGT
Source organism: Candidatus Acidiferrum sp. (assembly GCA_049512575.1). Classification (GTDB taxonomy): domain Bacteria; phylum Acidobacteriota; class Terriglobia; order Acidiferrales; family UBA7541; genus Acidiferrum. Next base: position 14,812 of record JBEKWY010000060.1, on the reverse strand, counting down.
GCGGGCGGCAAATATTTGTTTGTGTGGTTGAAATTTGGGGCGGAGACGAAATCGGGGACGGCGGTGTGCCGGATTACGAGCGGGGATGGAGTGACGTCGTTCGAATTGCCGATTTCGCCGCGGACGGAGACGATTCACCGATTTCAAGGGCTTGCGCCGAGCGACGCGGTGTACCTGATTGTGCCGGACCGGTTTGCGAATGGGGATCCGACGAATGATGAGCCGGCGGACGCGCCAGGGTCGCATGATCGTTCGAAGGCGCGCGCGTATCATGGCGGGGATTTGCGTGGGGTGCGGGAGCATTTGGCTTATTTAAGGGACCTGGGCGTGACGACGATTTGGCTAACGCCGGTGGTGAAGAATGGGGCGGCGGAGGACTACCACGGCTACGGGGCCGTGGATTTGTATGCTGTCGATCCGCACCTGGGTACCTTGCGGGATTATCAGGACTTGGTTACGGCGGCACACGAGCTGCGGATGAAAGTTTTGTTTGATATTGTGCCGAACCATGTGGGGCCGCGGCATCCGTGGGTGGCGAATCCGCCGCTGGCGGATTGGTTTCACGGCACGTTGCAGCATCATGCGAATGCTTCGGCGCTGGCGCTCGGATCATTTTATGGGGAGACGAAGGAGCAAGCGGCGGGGCACGATCCTTTCGAAGCAATTGTTGATCCGCATGCGCCGGCGCGTTTGTCGCGGGATTTGACGGATGGATGGTTCTTTGGGATTTTGCCGGATATGAATACGGAGAATCCTGTTGTGGCGCAGTATTTGCTGGAGAATGCGATCTGGTGGGCGGAGGCGTCGGGGTTGGATGGATATCGTGTCGATACGTTTCCGTACGTACCGCGATTGTTCTGGTCGCGGTGGAACGCCGGGATACGGCGGATTTATCCGCGGCTGACGACGATTGGGGAAGTGTTTCATCCGGATCCGAGCGTGACTTCATTTTTTGGGGGCGGGCAGAAGCGGTACGACGGCGTGGATTCCGGCGTTACGACCTTGTTCGATTATCCAATGTATTTTGCTTTGCGCGATGTTTTGTTGCATGGGGCGCCGGTGGGGCGGCTGGCGGATATTTTGCGGCACGATTCCCTGTACGTGCGGCCTGATTTGCTGGTTACGTTTTTTGGGAATCATGATGTGGCTCGTTTTGCGGGGGCGGATGGGAGTTCGGCGGAGAAATTGCGGCTGGCTTTTGGATTGACTTTGACCCTACGGGGGATTCCTGAACTTTATTATGGAGATGAGATCGGGATGACGGGGGGCGGGGATCCGGATAACCGGCGGGATTTTCCTGGGGGTTGGACGGAAGATTCGCGGAATGCGTTTACGGAGGCGGGGCGGACTGCGGAGCAGCAGGCTACGTTTGCTTACGTTCAGAGGCTGCTGCGTTTGCGGAGCGAGCATCCGGCGCTGGCTGGCGGGCGGTTGTGGAGTTTGGCTTCGGATGAGTCGGGGTGTGTTTTTTTGCGGGAGTCGGAGGAAGAGCGGGTTTTGGTGACGTTTAACGATTCAGGGAAGGCGCGGGAGTTTCGGGTTTCGCTGAGTGATACGGAGGTGGAGGGGTCGCAGGGGGTGAAGGTGTTGTTTGGCGAGGGGCGGGCGGAGATTGCGGGGAAAGAGATTCAGATTCGCGCGCCGGGGGGTTCGCTGTCGATTTTTGCTTTGAATTGAGGTGTGGAGTGGTTTGCCGGGCTAAAGCCCGGCACCTACATAACAGCCAACTCAAAACAGTAGATGGATCGTCCAGTTTTCTGGGGCGTTTGGGATCGTTACGATGACCGAGTGGGATTTGGCGTCGTATTGCCAGTCGTGGGTGACTTCTTGGCCGATCCGGAGTTCTTTGGGTTCGGCGGGTGCGCCGACGATGGCTACGCGGGCGGCGTGCCACCAGGGTTGGTAGGCGCTTTTTTCCGTCGTGGCGCTCACTGTGATGGCGTTTGAAGAAACCTCGCATGCGAAATTGGTGCGGCGGAATTCGCCTCGTTGATAAGCGAAGGTGTGGCCGTCGTCTTCGTAGAGGGAGCCTCGGCAGTTCCCACCGGCGTAGACTTTGATTTCCAGCGGGCCGTTGGGTTTTTCTTCCGTGTTTTGGACGATTGGTTGCATGGGGATGATGGCGCCTGCGCGGACGTAGAGCGGCAGTTCGTCGAGCGTTGGGTGCAACGCGATTTTTTCGGTGCTCGCGTGTTTCTGCGAGGTCCAGTAGTCGTACCAATCTCCTGGCGGCAGCTGGATTTCTTCGGCGTCCAGAGTTTCGGTGGTTACGGGTGCGACGAACAAATCGCTGCCGAAGAGGAAATCGCGATCGTCGTTGTAGGAATTTTCTTGTTGGGGGTAATCGAGGAAGACCGGGCGCATGAAGGGCAGGCCCGTGCGGGTCATGGCTTCGATGCCAGTATAAATGTAGGGCAAGAGTTGGTAGCGGAGTTCGATGTAGCGGCGGCGGATGGCTTCCTGCTCGGGACCGCTGGCCCAGGGTTCGTGGTCGGCGGTGCCTTTGGCGGCGTGATCGCGGTAGATGGGATTAAAGACGCCGAGTTCGTACCAGCGGGTGAGGAGATCGGGCGGCGGGGAGCTGGCGAATCCGCCGATGTCGTCGCCGACGAGCGCGTAGCCGGAGAGGCCCATGCTCAGGAGCATCGGCGTGCTCATCGAAATGTGATTCCAGGTGGCGCTGTTGTCGCCGGTCCAGGTGGCGGCGTAACGCTGCGTGCCGGAATAGGCGGCGCGGGTGAGCACGAAGGGACGCTCGTCGCCTTCGAGTTTGCGCAGGCCTTCGTAGGTGGCGCGCGCGTTTTCCATGCCGAAGACATTGTGAATGGCGCGGTGGTCGAGAGTCGTGCCGTCGTCGAGGCGATGAACGGTGTCGAGCGGCATGGTTTTGTCGGCACGCTCGAAGACGGAGGGCTCGTTCATGTCGTTCCAAAAACCAGCTACGCCCATGTGGACGAAGTCCTTGTAGAGGCCGCCCCACCACTCGCGCACGCGCGAGAGGGTGAAATCGGGGAAAACGCTGGGGCCGGGCCAGACCGGGCCTACAAAGATGGAGCCGTCGGGATTTTTGACGAAGACGTCCTGCTTGATTCCGGAATCGTAGGGCACGTAGCCGTGGCCGGGATTTTTCTTGATGTGGAGATCGGTGATGGTGATGGTGTGGAAGCCCTGGGCGCGGAAGTCGGCGACCATTTGTTCGAAGTGGGGGAAATATTCGCGATTGATGGTGAACGGGGCGTAGCCGTCCTGGTAGTCGATGTCGAAATAGATTACGTCGGCGGGGATCTTTTTTTCGCGAAACAGGCTGACGACTTCACGGGCGCGGGCTTCGGGATAGTAGGTGTAGCGGCATTGCTGGTAACCGAGGCTCCACAGTGGTGGGAGTGGGGAACGGCCGACTAGCGCGGTGTATTCTTCGATGACTTTCTTCGGGTCGGGCCCGGCGAAAAAATAATAGTTGAGCTCGCCGCCTTCGGCGCCGAAAGACAAATAATCTGGGGATTCGTTGCCGAAATCGAAGCTGCTGCGGTAGGTGTTGTCGAAAAATATGCCATACGCTGTGTCTTTGCGCAGGCCGATGAAGAACGGAATGGTTTTGTAGAGCGGATCGGTGGATTCACCCCATCCGAAGGCGTCGGTATTCCAGCTGATGAAAGCGCGATTACGGCGATTCATCGGGCCGGCCTTATCGCCCAGGCCATAGTAGTTTTCGTCTTCCGGCATTTTCTTCCAGATGCGGATGCGCGGACCATTCCAGGCCATTGGCAAAGTGGATTCGTCGGCGAGAATGATGTGGCCTTGGGCGTCGGCGAAGGAAATGAGCAGAGGTGACTTGTGAATGATTACGTTCGCGTTTCCTGTGGGTAGGCGAACGTCGTTCTGGTCTTCGTCGATTTTTATGGGAGGGTGCTCAGGAGCCTCTATCACAGCCCACGAACTATCCTTCGGGAAAGTGCCTTGCGGGGCGACACGCACGTGGATTACGCCATCACGAAAGGCCGTGACGCGGACCTTGGCGTTTCCAGCGCTGAGTTCGACACCATTCTGAAGTTTTTCGACGTGCTGAACGGCGCCCAAATGTTGCCAGCCCTGTGCGAATGAGGGCGAGGGAAACACTGCCGCGACAAGCAGGGCAAAAGGAGCGAGTCGTGCCAGCGTTGCGCCAGGAATCTTGCCTGTAGCCGCCATAGTTATATTGTCTTCCCTTTGCGACCGGAATTGCGAATGCGGCGACGTCCTTGCTTATGCCGCCAACCACTGCTCGAAGAAGGCGGAAGCCTTGGCTCCCTCGATCCGACGGCGCACCGCGTCCATTACGCGGCATCGTGCGGTTTCATCTCCGTAGAAGGCCAACCAATAGGGAAGGTAGAAATCGATGGGCACGCGCGCGCCGACGAGATTGGATTCACGGAGCTTGAAAAAGCCCTGCTGGAAGATAACGCGCAGGACTTTATCGCTCAACAATTCTTCCGCGCGCTTCTCGGAAAGAGCCGGGCGCAGATAATTCCGAGTTTCCACCTCGAGAAGCTGTGAATCCCCGGGAGCACCGGGGAATTCGAAGAGATCCAGGGAACCTTCCACGGCATCTATCGCAAAGAAACGAGTCTGCGGAGCACGACCGAGTTGATAGCTCACGCGATACAGGAAAAAAGGAACGTAGACGCCGGCGATACGGCGCAGCGGGCCTACGCGGATGTGGCGGTAAATCGCACCGAGCCCAATCGACGAGAATTTGCGCAGCGCTTCGTTTTGCGAAACGTTGGGCTTGAGGGTGCGGATAGAAGTTGCCGCCATGTTCGAAGTCTCCGCCATCACTCTCAGCGGAAGTAGATCCACAGACCGAGCACGGTGGCCAGCAGGACATACGTGAACGCGAGGTTCACGCGATGTTCGGTGCGCGTTTCACGGGCCAGGTGCGCCGTCTTGACATCCACGGTGTCGAGCTTCTCGTCTACGGTCGCGAACGTGAGCCCTGCGATTTTCTTTCGCTCTGGAGCGGGGAAAAGCATGCTCACGCCGATCAAGACGAGCGCGCACACGATGAACATCACGATCGAGTAGTGGAGAAAGTTCATGTCGATGAGGCCACGGATCGCGGAGGACTGGTAGTGCGCCGACTTGTCCAGCACTTCAAGTACAAAGCGAACCGCGCCGAGAACGAATCCGATCAATAGCGACGAAATCGCTCCTTGTCCATTCAGCCGCGGCCACAAAATGCCGAAGATGAAGCAGACCGCGATGGGTGGGCTGATGTAGGCCTGCACGCTCTGCAGATAGACCCAGAGCTGCGCGCTGAGCACATGGATGAACGGGACCCAGAGCAAGCCGAGAACCACCATGCCCCCGGTCGCGATCCGGCCGAAGGTTACGAGTTGTTTTTCGGTCGCTGCAGGCCGGAACTTTTTGTAGAAATCGAGGGTGACCATCGTCGAGGCGGAATTGAAGACCGAGCTCATCGCGCCCATCAAAGCGGCAAGCAGAGCGGCGATCATCAGGCCGACGAATCCGGTGGGGAGAAGATTCACGACAGCGGTTGGGAAAGCGATGTCGCCGTTGGTGACCGAGCCATTCACAGTGTTGAAGAGCTGAGGATAGAGAGCGAACGCGATAATTCCGGGAACGACCAGCAAGAACACCGGCAAAACTTTGAGGAAGCCGGCAAAGATGGTGCCGGCCTTGGCGTGCCCTTCGTCTTTCGCGGAAAGAACGCGCTGGACGATGACTTGATCGGTACACCAGTACCAAATGCCGAGAATCGGAGCGCCGAAGAAAATTCCCGTCCATGGGAAGTCAGGATCACTGATCGGCTTGACCATGTGGAAGTAGCTGGCGGGCACGGTGGCGCGCAACGCAGCGAAACCGCCGACTTTGTCCAAGCCGATGAAGGTCAAGGCAATCGCGCCAGCCAGCAAAATCAGTGTTTGTACGAGGTCGGTGTAAATCACGGCGGCGAGGCCGCCTGAAATGGTGTAGATACCGGTAGCAATCACCAGGATGATCGCGGCGGTCCATTGATTCCAGCCGACGACGCGCTCGAGCACGATCGCGGCAGCGTACAAGTGCACCGAAATTTTCGTGAAGATGTACGCGATGATGGAGATCGAGGCCAGGTAGGTGGCGCAATTGCGGTTAAATCGCCGCTCAAGGAATTCCGGCATGGTGAATACGTTCGAGCGGAGATAAAACGGCACAAATACCCAACCGAGCAGCAACAGAATGACCGAGGCCTGCCACTCGAAGTTTCCCGCGGCCAGACCCGAGGTTGCGCCGGAACCCGCAAGCCCGATGAAGTGTTCCGTGGAAATATTCGAAACGAAGAGCGACGCGCCAATCGCGAACCATCCGATGTTACGCCCGGCAAGAAAATAGTCTTCGGAAGTCCGCTCTTTCCTGGAGAAATAGAAGCCGATACCGAAGACCATCACAAAGTAGATGGCGATAATGACGAGATCCACGGGCGCGAGAATCCGGTGTGTAACCGTGACCCCCGATGCAAAAAGCATCCAAGCCTCCGATGTGTGCGGCGAAGTCTATATCAGCGGGAAAGAAGGCTCAATGGGCGTTTGCCGATAGCGTAGAATGGTTCGCGCGCAGCGGCGGTCCTGGAATGTGGTCGGCCAGGTCGATGGAACCCGCTCTGGTTTGCTGCCCGCTACGAACCGGAGCTAAACAATACTGGAGGAACGAGGATGAGAGCCATTGGGCCATTGGCGTTTTGCTTGCTATTTTGCGCCGCCGCGTTGATGGCCGGCGACAAAACGATTTACGACTTCACGCTGAATTCCATCGACGGGCAGCCGACGCCGTTGGCGGCGTATAAGGGCCACGTGGTGATGCTGGTCAACGTCGCCAGCCGCTGCGGCTTCACGCCGCAATACACGGCACTGGAATCGATCTACGAGAAATACAAGGATCGCGGCTTTGTCATCGTTGGAATCCCGGCCAATAATTTCGGCTCGCAAGAACCCGGCACGAATCAAGAGATCAAAACGTTTTGTTCGTCCAAGTACAACGTGACCTTCCCGATGATGGCCAAAGTTTCGGTGAAGGGCGACGACAAGACGCCGCTGTATCAATATTTGACCGACAAAGCGGCGAGCCCTAAGACTGGCGGGGAGATTCAGTGGAACTTCACGAAGTTCCTGGTCGGGCCGGATGGGCAGATCGTGGCGCGGTTCGAACCGAAGGTGACGCCGGATTCGCCGGAAGTGACCTCGGCGATCGAGAAGGCGCTGGCTTCGGAGAAGCACTAGACGCGCGGCGCGACGACTTCGACCGCTCGTGCTTTATAAATGTGGCGCAGCGACGTTGAAATTGCTGCGCCACAACTGCACTTTGGCCCAACAAGCTCCTACCAATGCCCATTCTTTCCTTCCAGGACGTCACCAAAGATTACTTATCGGATGGCCAGCCCGTACGCGCACTGGACGCTCTCTCTCTCGAAGTGTCTCGCGGAGAATTTGTGGCGCTGGTGGGGAGGAGCGGCTGCGGTAAATCCACGCTGTTGAATTTGGCGGGTGCGATGGATTTTCCCACGTCTGGCCGGGTGCTCGTCGATGGCGTTTCGACTTCTTCATTGAAGGATTCCGAATTGACGCGGCTGCGGCGAGAGAAGGTGGGCTTCGTTTTTCAATCATTTCAGCTGCTGCACACGCTGACGGTTTTCGAAAACGTGGAACTGCCGTTGCTTCTCGCGGGGAGACCAGACGCGCGTTCCGCCGCTCGCGAGCGGCTCGCATGGGTGGAACTCGAAGGTCTGGGCGACCGCTATCCCCATCAACTTTCCGGTGGGCAGATGCAACGCGTGGGAATTGCGCGCGCGCTGATCCATCGTCCAAGCATTCTGCTGGCCGACGAGCCCACCGGAAATCTCGACACCGCGACCGGGAACGTCATCCTGGAATTGCTTCAGCGCCTGGCGCGCGAACAAAAAACGGCCACGATTATGGCGACCCACAGCGCGGAAGCTGCCGCGCTCGCCGATGTGGTGGTGCGGATGCGGGACGGCAAGATCCAGGAAACCACCCGGCGCTGAAATGTCACGCCTACTACTTTTTTACCGCTTGATGGCGCGGCCACTGATCGCGGAACCCGTGCGCACGGCGCTCACCATTCTTGCGATCGCGCTGGGCGTCGCGGTGGTCTTGGCCATGGACCTCGCAGCCACGGCGGCTACAGGATCGTTCGATTCCTCGATGGAGACGCTGGCGGGCGATAGCGACCTGGAAATCATTTCCGCGGGCGGTGTGCCGGAGAATGTGGTGGGCACATTGTCAGCGCTTCCCTATCCAGTGAAGGTTTCGGCGCGCATCGAAGACTACGCGGTCGCGGTGGACACCAAGCATTCGTATCCGCTTCTGGGATTGGATTTAATCGCGGAAGGCGAGGGCCACGAAGACGTTGCTTCGGCGTCTAGTATGGAACGCCCGGAAGACGCGCTGAAATATCTCGGAGAGTACAACAGCATTTGGGTTGGAGAGAGCCTGGGACTAAAGACGGACGATCGCATTTCGTTGCTGATCAACGATCAGGCGCGCGAGTACGTCGTTCGCGGAGTGTATGCGGATGCCAATGGAAATGCAGCGGCGATTGTAATGGATATTGCGGCGGCGCAGTACGCGCTGAACCGCTACGGCCGCGTTGACCGCATCCTCGCGAAAGTTCAGTCGCCGCTGCCGCTGGAAGAATGGCAGCGGCGTTTTCAGCAAGCGCTACCGGCCGGAGTGGAAGTGCGTCCTGCGGGAACGGGCACGACGGAAAATCGCCGCATGTTGTCTGCGTTTCGCTGGAACTTGAAGCTGCTGAGTTACATCGCGCTCGTCGTGGGCGCATTTCTGATCTACAACACGATTTCGGTGTCGGTGGTGCGCCGGCGAGCGGAGATTGGCATCGTGCGGGCGCTCGGGGCGAGCCGGGGGGATGTTCTTGCGGCGTTTCTTGGCGAGGGGGCGAGTTTCGGATTGGTAGGTGCGCTGCTCGGGTTGCCGCTGGGACGCGTGATGGCCAGCGGCGCGGTGAAATTAATGTCAGCGACGGTGGAGTCTTTGTATGTGAGCAGCCGGCCCGGCTCGATTGCATTGAACACCGAATCAGTGCTGCTGGCGATTGGTATTGGAGTCGGCGTCGCGGTTGCTTCGGCGTATTCTCCGGCTCGCGAAGCTTCGCTGGTGCCGCCGGTGGAAGCGATGGCGCGGGGAAGGCGGGAATACGCTGTGCGCGTTCACAAGACGCGCGATTTTTTGCTGGCTGCTCTGCTCGGAGTGGCTGCGGCTGTCGCATCGCGGGCTCCCGCCATCGGTGGCAAACCGTTGTTCGGTTACTTCGCGACGCTGCTATTGATTGTGGCGTCGGCGCTGGCGATTCCCGCTGTGGTGGACGTGACCACGCGTTTTTCGTCGCAACTGCTCGGAAGAATATTCGGAGTGGAGGCGCTCCTGGCTTCGCGAAGTTTGTCGGGGTCGTTGCGACGTACGTCGGTGTTAGTGGGCGCGCTTTCGACTGCCATCGCGATGATGACAGCGGTAGGCATCATGGTAGGAAGTTTCCGGGAGACGGTGCTTCTGTGGATGGGCGATCAGTTGCCCGCGGATTTGTACATGCGGCCGGCAGGTGAGGCTGCCGCCGATCGCCATCCGACAATCACTCCGGAACTCGCCGATGCAATTGCGGCGTTGCCGGGGGTGGCGGCAATCAACAGGTTGCGGGAATACGAAATCAGCTACGACGGGATGCCGGCGGGGCTGGGTTCCATCGAGCTGCGTGTATTGCGCTCGTATCACAAGGCGGATTTTTTGTCTGGGCGTCCCACGAATGACGTTCTCGCCGAGTTGCGCGATGCCAACGCGGTCATCGTCAGCGAACCCTTCGCGAACAAACATCACGTTCAACGCGGAGATTCCATCACGCTCTCGCTGGGCAATGCAAAGGCGGCATTTCGCATCGCCGATGTGTTTTACGATTATTCGAGCGAACGCGGCGGCATCCTGATGGATCGCGATACGGCGCTGCACTACCTGCCCGACCCGGCGCCGTCGAACGTGGCCATCTATGTCAAGCCCGACGCGTCGCTAGAAACCGTGCGCGCAGAAATTGAACGGGCGGCGGCTGGGCACCGGGTGCTTATCTTTTCGAATCGCGATTTGCGCCGCGAGGCCCTGCGCATCTTCGACCGCACGTTTGCGATCACTTACGCTCTCGAAGCGGTCGCTGTCCTCGTCGCCGTCATGGGTGTCGTCGGCGCACTGCTCGCCCTGGTCATCGACCGGCGCCGGGAATTGGGGCTACTGCGTTTTCTGGGTGCTGCGTCTGGGCAGGTGCGCAAGTTAATCGTGATCGAGGCAGGTTTGCTCGGACTGCTGGCAACGTTCGCGGGCGTGGCGCTGGGCTTTGCGTTGTCGCTGATTCTTGTTTTCGTCATCAACAAGCAATCCTTCGGATGGACCATACGTTTTCACTGGCCAGTCGCTGTGCTTCTTGGCGCGCTGACCGTGGTCTACGCGGCCACGGTCCTTGCAGGTTTGTATCCAGCAAGTGTCGCGGTGCGCTTGAACCCCATCGAGGTTGTGCATGAAGACTAAGCTGGCATGCCTGGGCGCTGCTCTGCTCGCGCTACAGCCAACGGCGCAGATATCGGTTACACAGTACCGCACGGCTTTGCCCGGTTATCGCTACGAGTTTCCCCGCGATCATTTCGATCACCCGGACTTCCAGACAGAATGGTGGTACTACACCGGCAACGTGAAATCCGAGGATGGCCACCGCTTCGGATTCGAACTGACATTTTTCCGGCAAGGAGTCGATCGCGGCGCAGCCAAAACGAAAGTTTGGGACGTGCGCGACCTCTACCTGGCGCATTTAGCCCTGAGCGATCTGGACGGCCGCGAGTTTTACCACGCGGAGCGAACCAGCCGCGCGGGGCCCGGGCTTGCAGGAATTAGCGCAGCGGACAGTCGTATCTGGAATGGCAACTGGCAGATTCAATGGCAGGGCGGCGAACAGAATTTGCAAGCGGTGGATACCCGCTTCGAATTGCACCTCGATCTTCGCTCGGAGAAGCCTCCTGTAATTAATGGCGAGAATGGCATCAGCCAAAAAGCCGAAGGGCCGGGCCGAGCTTCACACTATATTTCGCTGACTAGGCTGGCCACGAATGGCCGCGTCGTGCTCGGAGGCAAGACATTTGACGTGACCGGTCTCGCCTGGATGGACCACGAATTCTTCACTCACCAACTGGAGAGCAATCAAATCGGATGGGACTGGTTCAGCGTGCAGCTCAACGACAATACCGAGCTGATGCTTTTTCGGATTCGGCGAAGCGATGGCTCGGTCGATCCTTTTTCGGCTGGAACATTTGTGGACGCCAGGGGAGCGAGCACCCATTTGCGGTTCAGCGACTTTGCGTTGCAGCCGTTGAGCGACACGTGGACGAGCGCGGTCACGCGAGCGACGTATCCGATTCGCTGGAAAATATCGGTGCCACGATTTGGCATTCAGCTTGAAGTGCAGACATCGTTGCCTTCCCAGGAGTTGTCGAAACACACGAAACTCGCGCCAAGCTATTGGGAAGGGGCTGTGACGTTTGCGGGGCAGAAAGAGCGCTCAGCTCTCGCTGGCGTCGGCTACTTGGAAATGACCGGCTACGATCAACCGTTTGCGATGGGCGCGGAAGAAAAACCATAGGTAGACACGAGGCTGAAAAAAAACGGAGCAAGTTCCTGCGAACTTGCTCCGTCCCTGATCGTCTGATTCTTAGAAGCCGCGTCGCGGCTAGTTGTCTTAGTGGCCGCCGACGGTACGCGTCTTTTCGCGGGTCGTAGTCTCGTCCGTGCCGTAGGTGCGCGAGAATTCGTCCACCTGGCGGGCTGCATCTTCCTTGGCGACACCATAACGTTCCTGGATCTTGCCAATCAGCTGGTCGCGCTTCCCGCTGATCATCTGCAAATCATCGTCGGTCAACTTCCCCCACTTTTCCTTCACCTTGCCAGCGGCTTGCTTCCATTTTCCTTCGACTTGATCCCAATTCATGGAACCTCCTTGGTTCTCGGGTTCGTTGCTGCGTCCTCAGGAGACCACTGCGGCGGCGGAAGGGAAATACAGCGGATCACGTAGGCTGTAAGCGTCTGTGGATGTATGCGTTCCGTGGTTGTGATTGCCCGCCGGCTGCTCCACAACACCAGCGCGCGATTGACGCGGAATGAAAATACTTAAGCGTCAATAATCGACCTAAGCCTCAATAATATTGTTGCGGACCGCGTAGCGAACCAGCTCGCTCACCGAGTGGCAATCCAGGCGCCTCATGATATTCGCGCGGTGGGTTTCCGCGGTCTTCACGCTGAGCCCCAGTTCCACAGCAACTTCCTTGCTGCTCTTGCCTTCCGCAAGCAATTGCACGATCTCGCGCTGACGTGGCGTCAACCGGGTATGCGGTTCGCCTTTTTTTTCTTCCACTTTCTTGGGCTTTTTGTCCAAGTACCCATCGAGCACAATCTGCGCCACTTTCGCGGTGAAGAAGGTCTTATTGCTGCGCACCGCGTTCACGGCGGTAACTAGGTCGCGGCTCGCGTCGGATTTCAACACGTAACCGCGCGCTCCCGCGTCGAGCACTTCGCGAATCAAGGGATCCGACTCGTGCATCGTCAGAATCAAGATCTTGGCTCGCGCATCGTTCTTGATCATCTGCCGCGCCGCCTCCAGTCCGTTCAAGGACGGCATGCTGATGTCCAGGACGGTGACGTCTGGTTTCATTTCCTTGGCTTTCTCGACGGCCTCGCGTCCGTCACTCGCCTCAGCGGTAACTTGCCACCCTGGCTGCGCTTCGAGCAGCGAACGCAAGCCCCTGCGCACAATTTCATGATCGTCCGCGACCAACAATCGTACGGGCTCCATCATGTTGTTACCTCCTCGAATTTTCGACCCGAATTCGCGAAACGTTCCACGGATTGCGGGGCCGTCTAGCCCCTCAAAGACAGCCGCTCCCAACGTAACAAAAGGTTTCTAAAGCGTATGACGCTGCCCAGGCTCACACTGGTTCCAGTTATTTACATCACTGGAGGTGCATTCCGTGCGCCAATGACCCACTCCGATCACCCGAATGGCAAAGCGCAGCAACCAGACAACTTAGGTGTGCAGGCCGTCCTAGTACGTCGGCCTAGGGTAGCATTCGTGCCTCGAATTTTTTACATTGTTCCGCATATAATTAACGGAGTCTTTACTGTAGGGTTGCGCCCCGTAAAACCGTTAAGGCGCCCCGCCATGCTAAACCGCTACACGATGGTTCCAAGGTCACTAGGGTCTCCTCGGTATGGAGCTTGTAGCCTCGCTTCTGTACAACTGAGGAGAATCGTGGCCCAAGTTAAGCAACGTTGCACGGATTGTCAGCCAGATTCGGGTCCCTTCGTCAGTTCGCTATTCTTTCTCTAGTTCAGGAGGTTACGAATGTTGCGCTGGGCATTGGGCTTTTTCATCGTCGCGCTGGTGGCCGCTGTTCTGGGTTTCACGGGTATCGCCTTGGCTGCGGCAGGAATCGCTAAGATTCTGTTCTATCTTTTCCTGATTCTATTCCTGGTTACTTTGGTGGGACACCTGCTGCGCAGAACGTAGATGAGACCTGGCGTCTGCCCAGGTGTAGTTCGTTCGATGCTCACATTTTGCCGGCGTTTTAGGAGGCGTTTAAATGAAGCCACTCGGAGTCATCCTGGTTGTTCTTGGAGTGCTCGCACTGGTGTATCAAGGGTTTACCTACACAACGCAGAAGAAGGTTTTGGACGTCGGCCCGATTCAGGCGACGAAGCAGGAGCACCATACCGTGCCGCTTCCTCCGATCCTGGGCGCGCTGGCGTTGATTGGCGGCGTAGTCATTCTCGCATCAGATCGCAAGGGTTAATTTTGGGTGTAGACTTTTGTTCTTGAATGGGCCAAACGAAGACGGAAAAAGGAGAAAGTGGATGAAGGTTTCAAACAAAAAGCTTTTTGCAACGATGTTGGCAGGCGCGTTTGCCATGGCGGGGTTGGTATTAGCCCCAGCTTCTTCGGCAAAGGCGAAGGACGAAGACCAGAAAGACAACGACCGGATCGAGAACGCGGGCACTGTGGTCCAGGAAATTCTCGATATTCCAGACGACATTCCGCAAGACACGCTCGACAAAGCGCGCTGCGTCATTGTATTTCCTTCGGTCCTGAAGGCGGCGTTTATCGTCGGCGGCAGCTACGGCCGCGGCGTGATGACTTGCCGTACTCACCAAGACTATACCGGCCCATGGGGCGCTCCCACGATGATGGCTCTGGAGGGTGGCAGCTTCGGATTGCAGATTGGCGGCCAAGCGACGGACTTTGTCATCCTCGTGATGAACAATCGCGGCGCAGACAGCGTCCTTCACAGCAAGGTTAAACTCGGCGGCGACGCATCGGTCGCAGCCGGCCCCAAGGGGCGCGACGCGTCAGCCGAAACCGATGCCACCATGCGCGCAGAAATGTTGAGCTATTCGCGCGCTCGCGGCGTCTTCGCCGGTATCTCGCTCGAAGGCTCCACGGTTCGCGCGGACAACGACGCCAACAAGCGCATCTATGGCAAGGAAATCTCCGCCGAGGACATCATCACGGAGTCGAGACTGTCCGCTCCTGCGTCAGCGCATCTCCTGCTCGCACGCTTGCAGAAGGCTTCGCCTCACCGCAAGCAGTAACCATTTAACTTAAAACGAAAAGGGCGGAGAGAAATCTCCGCCCTTTTTTTGGCACGTTCCTCATTAGCTCGGCAGTGGTGATCAATTACCTTCCTGCAAACCGATCTCGCCCTTGGAGACCGGCAATGGTTCGC
>JBEKWY010000059.1:0-52160 GCA_049512575.1 Candidatus Acidiferrum sp. | reverse complement strand
CCTATCTTCCATCAACCAGATCTTCGACCGTCTTGAGCATGGCGACGTGCCGTCGCGCGTGGTCCTCGACTTCGCGCCAGCTAAAACAAAGATTCCGCGCTCAGAACATGATTCGCATTTCGCCATCGCAGGCGTCGGCTCCGAAAGAGTATGAACGGAACAGATGACAGATCGTATTTGATACACACTCCCCTAGTGCTAGCTCATCCACGATTTCTAAAAGTTCCAAATGACTCAATCCCAAGCGACCAGAAGCATCATCGACACCCACCGACACATTTTCGGTCCGAAGCTGCGTCAGAAATTCGTTGAGAATATAGGATTCGATGACTCAAAGCCGTTGCCGCAGGCCAATGCTTGACGTCGATTATTCGAAGCACTTGCTTTCTTAAAAGCTATAAAAGGAGAAGAACGCGGTGAATACCACAGCTGAAGTGAAGACGAATCCAAATTCCGCCGTCATCGACAAGACGATGGTGCGGGAATTAACTCCATCCACTTCCCCGTCGTTCTCGTTTCCGGTCGGGTATTACGATCTGCACCCCGACATCAGCATCAATTTTCAACTGAACCGCTTCTACGGCTGGGTCGGCGACGACAGCATGCTGACCGAAATGCGCGAGACGGTGGCCGGCGTGAACGACTATCCGTCGTTCACGAAAATCATCCTCGACTTGGGAGAAAAGGCGCTCGCCCGGCACGAAGTGCTCAAAGGGGCCTACTATCTGCGCCTCGCCGAGTTCTTCTTGCCCTTTAGCGACCCCCGCAAGCTGCCCACACGCCAGCGCTTTGTCGATTTGCTCCTTGACCATCTCCAAATTGCACAGTCTGCTTATAGCAAAATCCCTTTTGAGACCGGCTGGCTCCCCGCCTACCGCCTCACGCCGAAGAAGCCGAGGGGGACTCTGGTCGTTTTCGGTGGGTTCGACAGCTACATTGAGGAATGGTTGCCCGCAGCGCTGGTCTTTCGCGACGCTGGGTACGACACGATCCTGTTCGAGGGCCCCGGCCAGGGAGCGGCGCTCGAACTGGCGCACCTGACCATGAGTCCTGAGTGGGAGAAGCCGATCAGAGCGGTGCTGGACTTCTTCCGCCTCGACGCGGTCACGTTGATGGGCTTCTCCTTAGGCGGCGGGTTGGTCATTCGCGCCGCCGGCTTCGAGCCGAGGGTGCGCCGGGTGATCGCATACGACATCTGCACCAACGGGCTCGAGTGCGCCCTGCGCCCATTGCCGCCGCCGGCACAGAAGGAACTCCTCGGCTGGATCGACACTGGCAACGAGGGAGCGGTCGACAAGTTCTTCGCCGATGCGATGGCCAAGAGCCCGCTTCTGGACTGGATGATGAAATTGGGGATGCACAACACCGGAACCCGGACCACATATGCCATGTTGAAGCACTATCAGAAATATAAAACCTCTAGCATCTCGTCCCGGCTGACCCAGGACGTACTCCTGCTGGCAGGCGCCGAGGATCACTATGTCCCGGTGCACCAGCTGACGGACCAAATCGCCACTCTGGCACATGTACGCTCACTGACGGCGCGCCTGTTCACGCGCGCGGAGCAGGCGCAGAATCATTGTCAAGTGGGCAATATGGGCCTCGCGTTCCGCACAATGATCGACTGGATGACTGGTCTTGGGCCGATCGAAAGGCTCACCGACGAATGACACTCATGCCATACGACGGTTATTTCCGGCTCAGGTCACTGACCGCCGCCTCTCAAAAAAGGAAAACATCGAAATGAACCCCGTAGCTGAAATGAAGAAGAATACAAGTCTCGCCCCTGCACTGCCTATCGTCAGCGCAAGTTCCTACACCATTTCAAGGAGATCCAGATGACTCAGTCCCAAGCAACCAGAAGCATCATCGACACCCACCGACACATTTTCGGTCCGAAGCTACGTCAGAAATTCGTTGAGAATATAGGATTCGATGACTCAAAGCCGTTGCCGCAGGCCAATGCTGGCGAGATGTTTTTCTATCGCGAGTCGGTTGACGTTGATTATTCGATGGAGATTCAGCGGCAGAGTGGGGTGTCGTCCTGCGTCAACAGCTATGGCGGCGAGGTGGAGACGTTCGCTCAGCACATCATTAAGGCAAGCACCGTCGACACGCTCAAATTCCTGCACGACGAGTCCTTCGAGCTTCGGGATAGGTTCCCCGACGACGTTGCCTGCATGGCCAACGCTCATGCTCTTGAAGAGAATACGCGTGATGTGATTGATCCGCTGATTTCCAACAAAGAAGCATGCGCCATCAGCATTTCGACCAGCTACGGAGCCGGTCCAGATCAGGTCTTTCTCGACTCATCCAAAGCCGAATGGCTGTGGGAGTACGCGCAGGCCAAGGATGTTCTCGTTCATGTTCATCCACCCCTGGTATCGATAGGCGCTGCTGCAATGCAGCAGTACAGGCTTATCGAAGCCGTAGGCCGCCCATTTGATACGGCGCTGTCGGCAGCTCGCATGATCTATAGCGGTGTGTTCGATAAATATCCAAAGCTGAAGGTTCTATTCGTTCACATGGGCGGAGCCCTCGCCCCTGTGGTCTGCAGACTCGATTGGAACTGGGACTTGAACTACAAGGGCATTACAAACCCACCGATCCGCAAGGTGGATAAGAACCTTCGTAAGCCTTCGGAGTACTTCAAGTCGAACATTTATGTGGATACCATGGGTCCAAGCGCGATCGGCCTCAAGGCCGTGATCGAGATGTGCGGCGTTGACCGCGTACTGTTTGGAACCGATTTCGGGCCGGTTCCCATAAGCCCAAAGGTGCACATCGATCTGGTAGACGACACGATCACCGACGCTGCAGATCGCAAGAAGATTTTCTCAACCAATACACTTGCTTTGCTCCGTTTGGCCGAAAGTGCACCTCGCCTCGTCCCCCGAGCTGCTTAGTCCCCGCTTGCTGGCCGGAGCCGTTATGGACCGCATCGGAGTGCGCTGGGTGATTCTCTCCGGCGTAGGTCTGACCGGCATCTCCCTATTTCTCATGGGATCGATAACCAAGCTTTGGCAATACGAAATCCTTTGCATTATGGAAGTTCCGGGGTACGTGCTGGCGGGTCCGATATCGAATCAAGTCTTGATTACCCGCTGGTTCCGCATTTCGCCATCGCAGGCGTCGGCTCCGAAGGAGTATAAATATTTCGAGAACTTACCATAAACAAGAAAGATTCTACGTTTAGGCTTGGCGTGTGATTCTCTCCGGGGTCTCGTCCGCATCGGGTGCAGCAGTCTTGTCGCGGTTGCCGAGAACCTTCTCGATGGTTGCGAACAGTTCATTCGTGCGAATGGGTTTTGAAATGTATGCGTCCATACCGGCTGCCAGACAGCGTTCCTCATCGCCTCTGAGGGCATGCGCCGTCATGGCGATGATCGGCATGTGCTGGTGCGTCGACCGTTCTCTTTCCCGAATGACCGCCGTGGTTTCGAGGCCATCCATCTCCGGCATTTGAATGTCCATCAGTACGAGATCAAACTCTTCCTTCGCAAGAGCTGCCAGTGCTTCTCGGCCGTCGCCTGCAACGGAGACGATATAGCCTCGCCTTTCGAGAACCCGGGCTGCCAGCCGTTGATTTACGGCGTTGTCTTCCGCCAGCAGAATTCGCGATCCATTCCTCACTTCTCGCAAAGTGTGACGCTTCACCAGGGGAGCCTCCACGATCGACAGGTTCAGGACACTACATATCGCCTGGAGCAACTCTCCCTGACGTATCGGTTTGACAAGGTAAGCGGAAATTCCGAGTTCCCGGCACCGAGCGGCGTGACCCAGGTGGCCCGCGGAGGTGAGCATCATGATCGTCGCACCCACCAAGTCGGGATCCTTCTTAATCTGTTCAACAAGAGTAAAGCCATCCATCTCCGGCATCTGTCCATCGACCAGGATCAGTGGGAAGGGGCGGCCAGCGCTTTTGGCGGCTTCGAGGGCCTGAAGGGCGACCTGGCCGGATTCGACGGCCGTCGGCTCCATGCCCCAGCGAATCAGCATTCCGTTCAGTACCCTGCGATTGGTGAAGTTATCGTCCACAACGAGTGCGCGGAGGCCGCGCAAACGTTCCGGTTGGACAGCTCCTGGACGGCGAGTCGGGATGTCCTGCAGCGCCAGTCGGAGCGAGAAATGAAACGTGCTGCCTTGGCCGGTCTGACTTTCGACGCCCATTGTCCCGCCCATCATGGTCACGAGTCGAGTGCAAATCGCCAGGCCCAGGCCAGTACCGCCGTACTTTCGGGCCATGGAGCCGTCCGCCTGCGAGAATGCCTCGAAGATCGTGTCTTGCTTATCGGCTGGGACTCCTACACCCGTGTCTTTCACCGCAAAATGCAGGCAGGTAGTTCCGGCTTCGCGGCGTTCTTCGCTCACGGTGACCAGGACCTCGCTGTGGTCTGTGAACTTGATCGCGTTCCCCACCAGGTTGATCAGAATCTGACGAATCCGCCCGGGATCGCCCAGTAGAGCTTCGGGAACGTCCCGCGCCACCTCGTAGATGAGTTCCAGGCCTTTCTGGTGCGCCCGGAAACCGAGCGATTTTATCGTCTCGCCCAGGCTCTCACGCAGATCAAATGGAATCGCTTCGAGATCGAGCTTTCCCGCCTCGATCTTCGAAAAGTCCAGGATGTCATTGATGATGGAAAGCAGGGATTCCGCCGAGAGTCGAACGAGCCCCAGATTTTCTCGCTGTTCGGTTGTAAGGTCGGTATCCAACACGAGCTCGGTCATGCCCAGGATGCCGTTCATCGGTGTGCGAATTTCATGGCTCATGGTCGCCAGGAAGATGCTCTTTGCTTCGCTCGCAGCTTCGGCGGCTTCTTTGGCGCGCTGCAACTCGCTCGCCGCTTGCTTTCGCTCGGTCACGTCTACAGCCGTTTTCAGTACGAACTGCGGCTTGCCGGCGGCATTTCTCAGCATGGACACTTCGATATTGGCCCACACAAGCGTTCCATTCCCCAGCAGGTAACGCTTTTCCATGCTAAGGTGATCGCACTCTCCATCCACCATTTTCTGGAATCGGATGTGGTCTGGCCCGCGATCGTCGGGATGCGTCAGCCGGGCGAAGATGCTGAAGTCCTGCATCTGCTCTGCGGTGCATCCGAGCATCTGCTGGTAGGCTCGGTTGACCGTTAACCTGCCTCCATCGAGCTCCGCGACGGCGATTCCGATCCCCGTCCCTTCGAAGACCGCCCGGAATCGCTGTTCACTGTCTCGCAACGCCGATTCCACCTTTTTGCGTTCCGCGATATCGACAAACGTCACCACCGACCCGATCACCAGGCCGTATTGGTGAATAGGATGCGACCAATACTCCGCCGGAAAGCTGGTGCCGTTCTTGCGCCACAGCACTTCGTTCTCGATGTGCGTTCCCTTGCCGGTACGAAACGCCCCGTAGATTGGGCATTCCTGGACCGGATAGGCGGTACCATCCGGCTTGGTATGGTGAATCAGGGAGTGCACGTTCTTTCCTTGTACTTCCTCTGGAGAATCGAATCCCAGCAGCTGCAGAAAGGCCCGGTTGCAAAATGTGCATGCTCCCGTCTTATCGATTCCGTAGATTGCTTCGGGCGCTGACTCCAACAGAAGTGTCACGAGTTCACGGCTCTGTTGCACCTTCCCGGAGAATCGGCGATCGAGCAGCGAGGTAGTGATCGTAAATCCCAGCAATGTGAACGTGGCGACAACAAGCCCACCGATACCCAGCGAGGAAATGCTCAGCGCGTGAGACAAATCGTCGGAAACGCTCGCCGAGGTAGTAAAGCTTGCAGCCGCCATCCCGGTGTAGTGCATCACAGGAATGGCGGCCCCCATCAAAATCGCGCTCAGCGACTTCCGCCAACTCACCGATGTCGTTTCTCCGCGAACGTGGAAGGTGAGCCACAAGGCAACGAACGAAATCACGATAGCTAGGACAACTGAAGCCACGACGATTACGTTCGAGAAATGGCACGTTGCGGGCAGCCGCATGGCGTCCATGCCGATGTAGTGCATGCCGGCAATGGCGCTACCCATGAAGACGCTGCCGACGACGGCCCGAAATACGCCCATGCTCTTGCGGCTCACTACAAATAGGGCGATGGCGGACGCGACAATGGCAGCCAGGAGCGAAACCACGACGGTTGGCCAGTCGTATTGCACCGGAATCGGCAACCGGAAGGCAAGCATCCCTACGTAGTGCATGGACCATATACCAATCCCCATGGCCGTTGCGCCGCAGCTCAACCACAGCTTGCGGGTTGCGCCGCGCGCCAAGGTTACTCGCCCGGCCAGTTCGAGAGCGGCATACGAAGCAAGCAGCGCAATGAGGATCGACAAGGCCACGAGACGGAAG
Organism: Candidatus Acidiferrum sp.; assembly: GCA_049512575.1. GTDB lineage: Bacteria > Acidobacteriota > Terriglobia > Acidiferrales > UBA7541 > Acidiferrum. The sequence continues at coordinate 45,829 of JBEKWY010000059.1, read as the reverse complement.
TTATAGGACCCGACGATACTAAGATCAGGCGATGCCATAGCGCTGCCTTTCGAGGACAGTAAACTCGGAACTGTCGTTCGGCACAAAGTCTGTCGACACGACCTCGGTGATGCACTGGCAATCCGGTGCGCGCGGAGAAGGGAGGTTTTTCGAGGGGGATTCGATTGTGACTGACGGATTGCACAAGTCAAGGCCGAGGCGCAAATCGCAGCCGACTGGTTAACCGGTACGCGTTTCCTATGGAACGCTTCGCGTTTACCTCAACCGTTACTGATCGAAAGGAGCATGGAGCCAGTCGCGTAGGTACCTGACTCGGCGAGACAGATTTCCGTCACACAGAAGCAGGAATGCGCCAAAACCCATCGAAACATCGATGAGCAAGATACCCGAGAATCCGAAGGGCACGCGGACAATTTGCGGCCAGGGCGCTAGCGGACTAATGCGCAGCGCGATTGAGAGTAAAACAACTCCGGCCAATCCCATTTTTGAAAGGATCATCCAATCTTTCACCTCGGTGAAATTGTGGGACCACCAGCGATCGAGCAAGCAATTCCAGGACGCCAGTTCTTTCACCAATTTCGCCATGCGAATCGACATTGGTAAATGCTCAGGTATCACGGTTCGTGGGGCCATGACGTCCGTTTTGATGGGCCTGACGCTAAGCCTTCTTGCCAGGTCCCTTGACGACTTCCGATGCTCCCAAAGGGCAAGGTCCCGGCTGCGGTACGTGGTGGCACCCGGAATTCGGTTTACCTGAACCGGCTGCCCGTCTTCACAGACAAGGCACCCGCAGCGCGAGTGTTGGTGCAGTGCCGAGAACGTGGCCGCATAGCTGCGCTCCGCGCGCCACACTTCGCTGTCCAGCGGTGTTCCCATTGAGCCAGGACAATCGTCAAAGCCATGCAGCCGAGTCCACCGCGCCAGGGCATCCAGGAATTTGTTAAACAACTGCTCATATTCCGCGCAAGATTGCACATTCACAGGCGGATGGTCTCTTGTTTTCTCGCTTCCCGCTTCGTGTAGCTGCGGATTTCTGCTATCCGGATGGCCCGGCCACCTTAATCCTTCGCTTTTCAGGACCAACAGAGAGGCCGAGGCACGCGCGATCTCCCGGTGCTCGTCATCGGGGGTTTCCAGAGTTTGTAAACGCGAGATGATCGCGTTTTCCGTTTTGTGAATGAGGGCTTTCAGCTTTTCTGAATTGGTTTCAAGAACGCAGGCTATATAGAGCTGTTGCCATAACACAAAACCTCCACTTCAGCCGAACCCTTAAGGAGGGTACGGTAGCGCACGGTAGGTCTGAAAGATATAGGAATCGATTTTCCGGGCATTCGCACTGGTCACCGAGACTCGTCACAGCGGGTCTCCTTTCTCTTGTGCTTCGAGCACGGCGACTAATTAGGAACCTAGCCGTACTCGGAGTTTGGGTAAACAAATGCTTTTGGTTCTCGGTTGCCCTCCAAGCGCGGGAAATAGTCAAATCGGGGTTGCCCTTGGCCCCGTTCCTCACGGCAAGGACCTGGGAACTGCGTTGTTAGTGCTCAATTCCGGAAATGAACTTTCAACTCGTCCCACTACAGGCAACTTCCGCGGGATAGCACGCTAAGTCTCCGTCCACCAATCTCAGGATGTTTGGACCGCCAAGTGCGGTGTCTTGGGAATGACACCAGACGCTGACTGAACGAGGAGATGTCTCGAGAGGTCGAGTAAAAATGGCCAATAAGAAAATACTAATCGTGGAAGACGACCCGGATGTGATGAAGGCAATACATGTTCGTCTACAAGCAAGCCACTACGACACATTTATGGCTGCTGATGCCATCTCAAGCGTAGTCGAGGCACGAAAGTACCATCCAGATTTGATTCTGCTCGATCTCGGGTTGCCTGGTGAGAGTGGCTTCGTCGCTTTGGAGAGACTCCAGGCAAACCCCTATCTAGCCTCAATCCCTTTCATTGTCATCTCCGGGCGAACAGGTCCTGATAACCGAGTGCGCGCCATGGAGGCCGGCGCAAAGGCCTTCCTCGAAAAGCCAGTCGATAGTCACGACCTGATAGCGGTCATTCGCCAAGCCTTGGGAGAACCCGCGTTGATGACCAAACCTGTCGTGCATGACTTGGGATCGCTTTGAGAAGCAGGGACGCTGTCGGCGGATAATCATAGGAGCCAAACCCGCGACAATTTTCTCAAGCCCCAAAGCCGAGGGCGGAGCCGTCAGGGCCGCGGGCGCATTGTTGCAAACAGCAAACTGCAGGGAACCCGTCCGGAGTCGCGCAGTACCGCGATGTGTACATACATATGGACGATGCTATAGATTTTGTGCGCTTCCGTAGACGACTCGCAGCGGAAACAGAGTGGGAGATTGAGAGCGTTGATAATTCTTAGGGCATCAGAAAACTCTAATAAACAGTGTAGTGACTCTTTTAGGACGGTTATGCCGGCCGTTCTGGAGAAGCATAAGGTCGTAGAACAGGCGATGAATCTATTCGCCAGATGTTGGACCGAGATTGTTGCGGCAGCGGTCCGGAAGATTCGATGAAACGAACTATTGATCCAGGGAGAACGGAATGCGCAAATCTGAGTTTGTGACAGCTTTCAGAGAGAGCGGGAATACCACTACCGTTGAAAGCGTGGCGGACATTCTTGAACGCGAACTCCAATTTGTGATTACAGATTGGCTTGCGAGAGTCGAGCAAGAGCCGGACCTCAAGTGTATTCCGCTTAACTTTGAAGATCGCACGGGCCATCTTTCTCATCTTCTGCATGATGTGATTGCGCGGTTGCGTCTGGACGCCGGTAGCAAAGCTCCCATTTCGAAGGCGGCGGCCGAACATGGGGATTTGCGACGTCGGCAAGGCTACACGGTAGCCATGGCGGTGGAGGAGTCTCGCCTACTGCAGGTCACTATTTTTTCAGCGCTGCACAAAAACGTGAAGAACTTGGAATTCAGCTTGCTGCTTCCCGATATTGTGACGATCGCGGATGAGGTCGATGCGCAGTTGAAGGAGCAGATGCTGCGGTTTATGGCAGCCGATACCGTGAAGATAGCTAAGAGCAAGTAACCCCTCTGAAACATTAAGTTGGATGGCAAGCCAGGAGCAGAGGATGCTGAAACGAACGGGCACGAAAGACAGTGGCGAGTGCGTTCTGCTAATCGGGGATGAGGCAGGTGAAGCAGCGAGAATCTTAGAGGGATCATGGATAGCGGAGCCGCGGAAATAAGGTTTTCGGAAGACGAAGTTGCCAACATGGCGCTGGATTCCATCAAAGAGGCGGTCCTGCGCACCGATTCGCAGGGTAACGTCACGTATCTAAATCGGGTCGCGGAAGAGATTACGGGATGGTCCCGCGCGGAGGCACTCGGTCACCCCGTGGCGCACGTGCTCCGGGTCATCGATGGCGGTAGCCGCGCACCAGGTGGCAGTGCCTTGGGACTCGTAACAGAGGAAGACAAAGATGCGAGTTCGATGACCAGCTGTACAAACTTCATTCTGGTTCGACGCGACGGCTCCGAGGTTGGCATCGAGAGTACAACGACCCTCATCCTTGAGCGTGATAAGAGCGCAACCGGCACGATCGTGGTTTTCCGCGACGCGAGCACAGGCCGAGCCAAATCGCTCGAAATGTCGCACCTCGCGCAACACGATGCCCTGACCGATTTGCCGAACCGGGTGCTGTTCAACGACCGGCTAACGCAAGCGATCGCACTGGCGGAGCGTCACGGCAAGCAACTGGCGGTGATGTTTGTCGATTTAGATCGCTTCAAAAAGATCAACGACTCGCTGGGCCACGATGTTGGCGACAAACTGCTGAAATCTGTCGCCGAGCGATTGAAGGCGTGTGTCCGGAGGTCGGACACGATAAGCCGGCTAGGCGGGGACGAATTCGTGCTGCTCCTCTCCCAAGTCGAACATGCGGAAGACGCAGCTATCAGTGCTCGAAAAACCCTTAGGGCGTTAACGGCGCCACATATGATCGATGGCAAGAGTCTTGATATCAACGTGAGCGTAGGGGTGAGCACCTATCCGAATGACGGCCTAGACGCTGAAAGTTTGTTGAATAGGGCCGACAACGCAATGTACGAGGCCAAGCAACGCGGGCGGAATAACTATCAGTTCTTCCGCCACGAAATGCACGCGCTACTGGCAGAGCGGCAATCGCTGGAAGCGGATTTGCGCTGCGCCCTGGGGCGGAATGAGTTTGTGCTGCATTACCAGCCGATACTTGATCTTCAGACAGGGCAGATTACCGGAATGGAAGCGCTGATCCGCTGGATCCACCCGCAACGGGGATTGATCTATCCGGGGCAGTTCGTGCCCATCGCGGAAGAGTGTGGGTTGATTTTGACCATTGGACGGTGGGTGCTCGTGGAAGCATGCAAACAGGCGCGGGCGTGGCTGGACGCAGGGCTTGGGGTTGTGCGTGTATCGGTGAATGTGTCCGCGGCAGAATTCGGCGCCAAGGATTTTCTGTCAGGCGTCCGGGCCGTGTTGATTGCTACAGGAGTGGAGCCTCAGAATCTCGAGTTGGAATTGACCGAGAGCGTGCTGATGGATGACGCGGAAGCTGCTGTCGTGACACTGGTTAAGCTGAAAGCCATGGGCGTGCAGGTAGCCATCGACGACTTTGGCACGGGGTATTCCAGCTTTGCTTATTTGCGGCGTTTTCCATCAGACGCTCTGAAACTCGATCAATCTTTCGTGCAGGACATCATGGCGGACCCGCGAGACGCCTCCATTGTGCACGCCATGATCAGCATGGGCGCGAGCCTGAACCAGCGGATCATCGCCGAAGGCGTGGAAACCAGCGCGCAACTCGAGTTCCTACGGCGCCACGGGTGTGGGGAGGGACAGGGCTTTTATTTCAGCCGTCCGGTTGTGGCCGAGCGGGTAGCGAACCTGTTTAAGGTTGGCATGTTAGATGGAGTGGTTCATTAGCGATGAAGCAGACTGCCCACAACAGATGACGCGGGGTGGCCCGTCCGCCGGCTTCGCCGTTTAGAATCTTGAACACCCTTCCGAAATAATCCATTGCTACCCGACTGCCCTGTTCAGAACATAAGCTGCCGCAGCTTAGGCAAAGGGAATGAACGAGAAATCGATCATATTCACCTTTGGAAACGGTGAGCGCTCACAAGCGACTATTCTTCACTCGTAGTTTATTGGACACCATCGTAATAGGCCGAGTTGGAACCAGCATCCAGCCGGTATAGACTTGGACTCCCTTCCTAGACAACCGGCATATGTTTTCCGGGCCGCCCCCTCTCGGCATTTCGGAACTATGTCTGGCCCAAAGCCTCCGCTCCCAGTCTGGAGTTAGGTGAAGACGAAGTCTCTACTGAATCGCAGGGTACAACTCGCGCTCGGAGCCGCCATTTTGGCGCCGCTCGTGGGCGCGATCTCCTATCGCTCCACGGTCGCGTCCACTGCAGGCGACCGATGGTTGCGACACACTCACGAGGTTCTTGAAAAACTTCAGAATTTGCTTACCGCAGTGCAGAGTATTGAATCAAGTTATCGCGGATTTGCAACGACTGGCGAGGAATCGTATCTCGAGTCCTGTCGCGCCAGCATATCAAGCGCTCAGCAGGGCGCGGCAACCGTTCGCAGTTTGAAACTGGAAAACTCCGAAAAACAGGTGATTCTGACGCTACGCGACGTGGTTGCTAAGCAACGCCTGGGCCAGACCAAAACTGTCGGCGCAGCGCCTGCCTTCGTCTCTTCGTCGGTGTTATTTCGGTCGCCTGATCCGCGACACGAATATGTTAGCAATTGGTTCTGGGCATGGATGCCGGGGTGCATCCAGTTTGAGGTGTTGTCATGGAATTCCTGAAATGGCTATTCACACCGGGCAACTTCATGCCACATGGGTACTGCTATAGGTGGGTGTCGGGGCTAGTTTGGTTGCACGCCATCTCCGATTCGTTGATTTTCTTGGCTTACATGAGCATCCCATTCACGCTGATACATATTGCGCGTCGACGTAAAGATTTACCTTTCAATTGGATATTTATGTGTTTCGGCGTTTTCATAGTCGCCTGCGGTCTGACACATGCAATGGAGGTGTGGAACCTATGGCACGCAATGTACTGGCTGGCAGGCACGGTGAAGGCGGTGACGGCCGCGTTGTCTATCGTTACAGCGGTAGTTCTCATTCAGCTCCGGCCGCAAGCCCTTAAGTTTCCGAGCGTCAATGCGCTGCATGAGGCCAATGAGGCGCTGACGTCGCAGGGCGCGGCGGTGCGCGCAAATGAAATCAAGTTCCGCGGGATTCTGGAATCCGCGCCGGATGCCATGGTCATCGCGGATGGGCAGGGACGCATCGTCTTGGTCAACGCAGAGACGGGGCGTTTATTCGGCTATCGCCGCGAGGAGCTGGTCGGGCAACTTGTTGACATCCTGGTGCCCGAGCGGTTTCGCGGGAAGCATCCGCAGCATCGCGAGGGCTACACCGCGCATCCGCGCACGCGGACCATGGGTGAAGGCCGCGACCTGTGGGGCTTGCGGAAGGACAAAACGGAGTTTCCAGTGGAGATCAGCTTGAGCCCGCTGGAGAGCGCTGAAGGAATCCTGGTCACGGCGGCAATCCGCGACATCAGCGTGCGCAGGAAGGCGGAAGGGCAGCTGGCGCAGATGGAGAGTCGGTACCGGGGGCTGCTGGAGGCAGCTCCGGATGCGATGGTGGTGGTGAATCAGAGCGGGGAGATCGTCCTGTTAAACGTTCAGGCGGAAAAACATTTCGGATACAGTCGCGATGAACTAGTCGGACAAAAGATGAAGAACATCATTCCAGAGGGTTTTGCGGAACGGCTCGTGGCGGACGGCACGCGAACCTCCGCAGAATCGTTGGCGCAGCAGATTGGGGCGGGAATCGAGCTCACTGGACGGCGAAAAGACGGAAGCGATTTCCCGATCGAGATCATGTTGAGCCCCCTGGAAAGCGTCGACGGCATTCTGGTAACGGCCGCGATCCGGGACATCAGCGTGCGCAAAGCTGCGGAAAACCATCTGGCAGAGATGGTTCGGGAGCTAAGCATCAAGCACCGGCTGCTCGACTCTATCGTCGAGGGGACCACTGACCTCATCTACAGCAGGGACCTGGAGAACCGCTTTACCCTTGCCAACAGCTCCTGCGCCAAAATCTTCGAGCGCACTGTGACTGACGTGGTGGGGAGGAGCATGCGCGAACTCCTGCCCAACGACAGCTACGACGCCGTCGTCCGGAGCGATCAGGAGGTCATACAAACCGGCGCCACTTGTACCATCGAGGAAGTGGCCGAGATCGACGGCATCACGCGGCTCTTTCTCACCACCAAAGGCCCCTACCGCGATGCCGACCTGAAGATTATCGGGACCATCGGGATCTCGCGGGAAATCACCGAGCGCAAGAGAGCCGAGGAACATCTTGTAAAGACGGTGGCAGAGCTGAAACGTTCCAATGATGAACTGGGGCAATTTGCCTATGTCGCATCCCACGATCTGCAGGAGCCATTGCGGATGGTGGCCAGCTATACACAGCTCCTGGCCAAGCGCTACAAAGGGCGTCTGGACGCCGATGCCGATGAGTTCATTGCCTATGCGGTGGACGGATCGAACCGCATGCAGGGGTTAATCCAGGATCTGCTGACATATTCGCGAGCGGGGGCAGCTGGGAAGACGCTCATTGAGATTTCGAGCGAAAACGCGTTGAACGAAGCGCTTACAAACCTACGGGCAACGATTCAGGAGAGCGGCGCGGTGGTGACGCACGATGCGCTGCCCGCGATAACGACGGACGATACACAATTGGCGCAGCTATTTCAGAACCTGGTTGGGAACGCCATCAAGTACCGCAGTGCCGCAGTACCTTGCGTACACGTCTCGGCTGCAAAAAATGGTGGCAAGGAATGGGTCTTTTCCGTGCGCGACAATGGCATGGGAATCGACCCTCAGTATTTTGAAAGAATCTTCATCCTTTTCCAGCGATTACACGGGCGAGAGGACTTCAAGGGCACGGGAATAGGATTGGCCATTTGCAAGAAGATTTTGGAGCGGCTGGGCGGGAGAATCTGGGTCGAGTCGCAACCCGAAAAGGGATCGACCTTTTACTTTGCCCTGCCGGAAAGTAGGAAATGATGGAATCCATTGGAATGGATGCGGCTGCTATCCAAGTTCTTTTGGTTGAAGATAGTCCCGGCGATGTCCGGCTCACGCGGGAAGCGTTTAAAGACGCCAAGGTGCATATCAACTTGCACGTGGCATCGGATGGGGCAGAAGCAATGGCTTTTTTGGGGCGCGAAGGGGAGCACGCCAATGCTCCCCGCCCGGATTTGATCTTGCTCGATCTGAACCTGCCCAAGAAAGACGGCCGTGAGGTTTTGGCGGAACTCAAGGAGAGCCCGGTACTGAAGAGCATTCCGGTGGTTATCTTGACGACCTCCACATCCGAGACGGATATCGAGGGGAGTTATCAGCACCATGCGAACTGCTACATCACCAAGCCAGTGGACCTCGAAGGGTTCCTGAAAGTGGTGAGGAGCATCGACAGTTTCTGGTTGTCGGTAGTCAAGCTTCCGCGAAAAACACGCTCATGAAAGAAAAGCCACTCCACGTTCTGCTGGTTGAAGATAACGCGGGAGATGCCCGTCTGCTGCGCGAGATGTTCAGAACCGAGAAGCCGGGCAGCTTCGAATTGACTCACCTCTTGCGCATGAGCGAAGCCATGATTCATCTGGGGAAAGGCGATGTAGACGTGGTGCTGTTGGACATGGGACTGCCGGACGCTCATGGTCTCGATACTGTGCGGCAGGCACACGCGGTGGCCCCAGACATCCCGCTCATTGTGCTAACCGGCTTAGACGATGAGGAATTGGCGGCTGCCGCTATGAAGGAAGGTGCACAAGACTATCTGATTAAGGGACAAATCGAAAATCGTGCGCTTCCGCGTGCTCTTCGCCACGCCATTGAGCGCCACCGCATGCAAACAGAGACCGAACTCATCCGGACAAATCAGATGCAGTTTAAGGATGAGTTCCTCTCGCACGTGTCGCACGAGCTTCGCTCCCCACTGACCGCGATCTATGGGTTTGTGACCATTCTCCTGGACCGATTGGCCGGCGATTTGAATTTGAACCAGCGCGAGTATCTGGAAATCGTTCTGCGGAATATCAAGCAGCTTCAATCGATGATTAATGACTTGCTCGAAGTCACTGGCTTGCAGACTGGAAAGCTCCAGATCGAACTGCAACGTACTTCGGTTTCTGACGCGGTCGAATACACTGTTGACACTCTCCTTGCGTCCGCCTCTGCCAAAGATATTGCGCTCTCGTCAGACGTAGAGCGGGCGTTGCCTTCAGTCTGCGCTGATCCGACTCGCCTTCGACAAGTCCTGATCATTCTGGTCGATAACGCTATCAAGTTCACCCCGGCAAGTGGCGTGGTGAAGGTTCAAGCTCGCACCCTCGAGAAGGATCTGAATTTCCTGACTCTGGAGGTTTCAGACTCGGGATGCGGGATCAGTCCGGACATGACCGAGCGAATCTTTGAACGCCTCGTCCAAGCGACAGATCCAGCTTTAGCGGGCCGTAAAGGGCTCGGCCTGGGGCTGTATATCTGCAAAGAGTTGGTTACGCGACTGGGCGGACGAATCTGGGCCAAAAGCGTACCGGGACGAGGTTCCGTCTTTTGCTTTACATTGCCTGTTTTCTCCCTGCCCAACCTGCTCGCTCCGGCCTTCAGAAGGGAAAAACTTACGACAATCTCTATCACACTTGTGGTGACCGAGATAGGTTCACAGACCGGCTGGCTTTCCGACGAGGTGCGCGCGGAACAGTCTCGCGGGGTCCGTGATCTTCTGCAACGGTGCTTGCATTCCGACCTGGACATTCTCTTGCCCAAGATGGGCCCGGCAGGAGCGGTGGAACTGTTCTTCATTGTGGCTATTACCGACCGAGGCGGCGAGGCGATTACTAAGCGGATCCGGGAACAATTCGACGATTTCGAACATACCCAGCGAGCGGGCTTGACCCTTCTGACCTCTTACCAGTCACTTGAAGCCATCAAGCGAAACACGAATGAACCGATGAAGGACCTTGTGGAGAGGGCAGCCACCCAAATTCAGGAACTTATGAACGAAGAAACCTCACTGAGGATGGTAACAAATGGGCAATAAGAAAATTCTGATTATCGAAGATGATGGCGATGTGCGCCTGGGATATCACGTCCGTCTCAAAGCAAACAATTACGATACTTTCTTCGCGGTCGATGCGATTGGAAGCTTGAGGGAAGCGCGTACGCACCAGCCGGACTTGATTATCCTCGACCTGGGATTGCCGGGCGGTGACGGATTTGTCGTCATGGAGAGGCTAAAGACAAACCCTCAGCTTGCCGTGATTCCTGTCATCGTTGTCTCCGGTCGCGGCGGCCTTGCAAACAGAACGCGCGCGGTCGAGGCGGGGGCCAAGGCCTTTTTCGAAAAACCCGTGGACAATGACGATCTTTTGGAGGCCATCCGGAAGGTCCTTGGAGGACCTGTACAACTCGGGAAGGCTGAGTTTCTTCCAGATCCCAAACGTCGCAAAGTCTTGCTGTGAAGGGCCTGCTCGAGGCGTTTGGGTGCCTGGCGAAGAACATCGAACTTTCCAGTTGACGAGCGTCAAGTGGCACTGCAGAGGCAAAGGACGGTATGAAATGGGTAATAAGAAAATACTTATAATAGACGACGATCCCGATGTGAGGCTGGGTCTTCATGTACGCCTCAAAGCAAACCACTACGATGTTTTTTTCGCGGCGGATGGAGTGGCAAGCATTGCCGAAGCTCGAAGACACACGCCTGACCTTATCCTGCTCGACCTCGGTCTACCGGCAGGTGATGGCTTCACCGTCATGGAGCGGTTGAAAGCAACCGACAGCCTGTCTTTGATCCCGGTGATTGTCGTGTCCGCGCGCGACCGCAACATAAATATGGACCAGGCGCTCAAGGCCGGTGCCAAGGCCTTTCTCCAAAAGCCCGTGGATAATGCCCAACTTTTGGCGGTCATCCGCAAGGTCCTGGGAGAGCCGGCACTGCCACAGAAACCTGTCGTTCATGATCTGGGATCCATCTGACAAGGAGAGCTTCCGTCAGAGCCTAGCAGTCGGAAAGTCTTGTGATGAAGTGTGCCGAGCCCATGAAATCGATCCTCAAAGCACTGCGGGCCGTTGCCAAAGACCGGAAAAAAACGAAGCGTCAGCGTTTCCTCCGGACACACAATGTGACAAGAGTCAGGCTCAGCAGACCTATCCGAGATCGCCGCACACTCTCTGCGCAGTCTAGGGCCATCGTCCGTCATGATGCGTGGGCTTTGTCGCAACGAAGGATTACGAGGTAGTGGAGACGCACTGTAGCAGTTCCTCGAGCCGCTTCCCCCGCGACTGACCACCAAACCGAGTGGTCCGGCCTTGCCGCGCATCCAGAAGGGCGATTTCGACCGGAACATTGGAGAACTTTGTATGGCTTTCTGCCGAAAAGAATCGATTGAACTCGGCAGAAACAGATTCCCATTCATACAACCGTTGAAACGGAAGCAGGAAAAGAAAATGACTTTTCCGGACGGAACGATTGCAACGTGCGATGATACCCCTCGAATAATTCGTAAACTTCTTAGCAGACGCGAGGTTCAGGACGGCAAAACCGAGGCCCGCCACACAAAAGTGGGATGACCAGGAAGATCCTTCCAGCCCCCAGTCAAACCCTTCCAGTTCTTTCTCTTTCCAAGAAATTCCTTTATGGTGCGCTAGGAGATTGGCGCGAAGTTGTTTGGATAATTCGCGCGCTAAGACTAAGTCGACATCGTCGTGCGGTGCAAAGCGTTCGTTGGATTTAGGCTTCGATACAGTTTTTGTCACCCGCGATACCGGACTGCCGGACTGCAAAGAACTCAGGATTTTTAGCTTGTGGTCATATTCGCGCCGTAGTTTCGCGTCTGATAGCACGGCATACGCCCCGTTCAGCTGCGCCATGTACGCGGAGAACCGTTCTCTTTCTAATTCCGTAGAGTCAACCTTCCCATCCGGATGGTGCTCCCGCGCCAAACGCCGGTAAACAGCTTTGATGGACTCCTCTGAAGCTCCGGGATCGAGGCCAAGCATTGAGTAATAGTCCTCCACGCTATATTCCATAGGTTCTTCGAAGGAGCCGAGAAACGCGGGCGATCAAATCGGGAGGGGTGAACGGTTTGCTGACGAAATCGTCGGTCCCAACCAGGTAACCTTTGGTACGGCTTTCCTGGCTGCCATTGGCCGTCAGCATCAGAATCGGCAAGAAGGCGGTACGAATGTCCTTACGTAGCCTTTCGCAAACACCGAAACCATCCATTCGCGGCATCTTTACGTCGAGTATCACTAGATCGACTTTATTTGCTTCGATGGATTCGAGAGCCTGGACCCCATCGGATGCCGTGAAAATCTCCACATCCATGGGTAACTGGCGGAGGGCGATCACCAGCACTTTAAGGATATCCTTGTCGTCATCAGCAACCAGAATCCTGGGACGCTTAACCGCCGGCAATTCCGCGACCGACGAGGATACCCACTGGCGTCGCGGGTTCCGGTCCTCGCTCGAGGCAAGCAACAGTTGAGAGGCTCCCTCAGTTGTGGTCGTCGTCCCCTGTTTTGGTGCAGTATTGGCGGGGCTACTGCAATACGGACACAGACTCCATTCTGGGTTTAGATCTTGCCCGCAGCCCTGGCAAACATTTCGCAAAGCAAACCCACAGTACGGGCAGCTCTTGAATTCACGATCCACCGTGGAGCTGCATTCCGGGCAAGGAAATGTATCTTCAGTTCCCACTTCAATGACGCGGACCACTTCGTCCGGATTGGTCACGCCTTGGCGCACTTTGGACATTGCGTCTTCCAATAGGGTTGTGGTGCCCGCTATCGCAGCGGCTCTCCGCAAAGCGCTTTCGCTTGCGTTTTGCCGGATCAGGTCCTTCATCGGGTTCGTCACGCGAAGCATTTCGTAGACTCCCACTCGCCCCTCGTATCCTATCTTTCCGCACGACTGGCAACCTTGTCCCCGATAGAAGGCGAGATCCGATTCCTCCAAATATAGTTTTTTCAATACCTCTTTCGACGGTGTATAAGTCTCCTTGCATTCAGGACAAATGCGCCGAGCAAGGCGTTGCGCCACGATCAAGCTCAGGCAACTACTGATCAAGGACCGATCAACTTTCAGGTCGAGAAGGCGAGTAATCGCCCCGAACGAATCGTCGGTGTGGAGGGTACTCAACACCAGGTGGCCGGTATTGGCCGCCTGGAAAGCAATTTCGGCTGTCTCCAAGTCGCGAATTTCACCGACCAGGATCACGTCGGGGTCTTGACGTAATATGGAGCGTAAGGTTCCCGCAAATGTCAGACCAGCACGCTTATTCACTTGAACTTGATTGATTCCCGGTAGCTGGTACTCAACCGGATCTTCCACCGTGACGATGTTGATCTCGGGCGAACGCCGTCTCGAAATCATTGAATAAAGAGTTGTCGTTTTCCCTGAACCTGTAGGTCCCGTCAGCAGAATCATTCCCTGAGGCTGACTCAAGCAGTCGGTCAGGGTCGACAATTGCCAGTCCGAAAGCCCCATGGACTCCAGTTCCGGAATGGCCATGGTCCCCAACACCCTCATAACAACTTTTTCTCCATACAGCGCAGGAAGGGTTGAGACGCGCACGTCAGCCGATTTATTTTGGAGCTTTACTTTGAATCGGCCGTCCTGGGGTAAGCGGCGCTCCGCGATATCGAGAGAAGCCAAAATCTTGATTCGTGAGATGAGCGGATGATGGAGCCATTTGGGCACATCGATATATTCTCTGAGGACGCCGTCAACCCTCATCCGGACCTGCAAGCAGTTCAGTGCCGGCTCTAAATGCACATCGCTCGCTTGACACCGAATGGCTTCTTGCAGGATCAGGTTGCACATCTTCACGACGGGTACCTGATCAACCTCGTTTCTGTGGTCGGCCTGGTCCAGATCAATCTTGTCCGAATCGTCGCTTACAATTGAAAAATCGGCGCTGTCCGAGACTTGCGATAGGAACTCCTGCATGCGTTGGTTGGTATGGTAAAGTTCCTCGATGCCGTCGAAGATTTCGGTACGGGTAGCAACGACTGGCTGCACGGTAAGCCCCGAGGAGAACTGCACGTCCTGGATCGCATCGTAGTCCGCCGGGTTGGCCATTGCCATCACAAGTCGGGTGCCCTCAATCTTCAGGGGCAGGCATTGATGTTTGAGCGCGATTTTCTCGGTAATCGCCTTCGCCGCCTCGGGCTCGATGCTCAAACTGGCGATTTTCACTCGTGGAATTTTTAACCAATCCGCGAATCCATCGGCGAGTCCTTCTTCCGAGAATCCCTTCTGCAAGAGATGGTCAACGGGCGCGATGCCCTTTTCGCGGGCTAGGGCGAGACCGTTTTCGATTTCGTTACATTCGGGGACGACCCTCTGCAGGGACACCGTTGGTTCGGTTTTTGCGGTCATTCACTCTCGCTCGGCGCAACGATCTTCCGGGAGGAACTATCGAGAGCTGCGCCATATCCAGTCTAGGAAAACTCCCGGGGGGCTCCTAACAAGGGTGAAGCGCCTCGCCCGTCGTCTCGAAAGCCGCCCGTGATGCCGCCGCATTGGACGCGCCGTCGGAAATTGGTCGAACGCGCGACCTGGTCAGCAGAAATCACCAATCAGACCAACCACACCGATCGAGACGACCTTCAGGCAGCTTCCTGGCAGGCCCCAGATCAGAAAGAGCTTTCCCAAGAGAAACGCCCGTCTTCAACCGAGCCTCTTGAGCACGGTTAAGCCCTGCGGAGTCAATGACTCCTGACCCTATCAGAAGTTCGCCCACCATGCCGGGTTTGATCACCACTGGATTCCTAACAATTTGCCTCGTGCTCGTTATCCGCTGACGAAAAATCCGCTGCAGCACCACGAAATGATTTGAATGTTAAGCTGTAGTCTGCGCTCGCATATTTGGACCGAAGGGCCCAAACACAATTCGTCGTTACCCAAAGTAAAAACGCAGACAAATGACAGCTTCAAGGAAGGGGTGATTTCACTCTACCTGAAAGCAACCCGGATGCAAGCCGATTTAGGACATACTATGTGCTGTTTGCTACGGGCGGTCGTTTGTTCCCGATGCCGTTGGCTCGTCGGCGGTCCCCGCCACTTGATCCAATGAATTTCACGCTCTCCAGGCGCCAAAACTCGATGCATCACGGTGTGCATTCATCGTTCTGTGTAATGCGGCGCAGGCAAGCGGTTTGACGACCCTCAAGCTACCGAGCAAATTTCGTTCGTTGCGGCCCTAGAATCGTTACATCTTGGAGGCATTGCCTGAACGAAAGTCACCCGGTTCACTTATTTGAGTTGGATTAGAAGCCAGATCCAGCTCCAATGGGAGATCATCCCGTCGCGCACGTCAAACCTCGTGCTGTAGAACTGTGGATCAAAGGTTTGCCACTTTCCGGCAGGAGCAAAGGTCATGTTCGCGAGGTGATGCGCATGCTTTTCGACTGAGCCATGAGATGGGAATTGATTCCCTCACGATCGGAATCGCATGAGCTGCCCGCACATTGCTGTGCGGATGCCCATTTAGCAAGCGGGATTTGAACCACCGATCCCGCTCAGAGGGTTATGAGCCCGAGGGTCTTGGTTGGCGGGCTTCGCAGGCTTATCGTCATCTCGTCGAAGGTCGCTGGTCTTGACGCCCGTAACGTTCTTTCCATCGACGTTCTTTAGGTCCTTGTCACTTCCCAAATCGCTGTGTTGCTTTTTGTCGGTGTCCACAAGAACCTCACCCCATCATTCCGCCACCCACAAATCAGAAGGGGAATTCTCTTAAATGTATAGTAGAGGGCAAATCGGTCAAGAGGTGCCCAACCTCCCGAGGAGTCCCCCTATGAAAAGTATCCTTTATTACTACAACGCTGCGGAAGGCGAGGAAGAAATCCACGAAGATGAAGAAGTAGAAAAGCTCGTCACAGGTGACACCATCGAGCGCAACGGTGAGTACTGGCGGATCATAGACATAGTGAAGCCGCTCGCGGAAATGGAAGTCGACGCCGATACGATTGACCTGGACGTGATCAGGGTTTATCTCGCGGGACCGCAACCGTGAACGAAACAGATAAGTTCAGAGACTAATCGGCTTATCGAGTGATCCTCCGATAGTTTCATGCCGTCTTCCTTTACCTTCTAGCATCATATGAGTAATGGGAAAGGAGATACTCACATGACTAAGTGGTTGCTGGTTTGTCCCCACTGCGATCACAA
The DNA here is from genome assembly GCA_049512575.1 of Candidatus Acidiferrum sp. GTDB lineage: Bacteria > Acidobacteriota > Terriglobia > Acidiferrales > UBA7541 > Acidiferrum. The sequence continues at coordinate 29,550 of JBEKWY010000059.1, read as the reverse complement.
ATTCGCACACATCAAGATAAACGACGCGGCCGTTGCAAGAGCATTCCGCGATTCATTTGGAACGGACCCGAAGCCGGATCTCGAAGAAACAAAGCTTGGGTGCCCGTATTGCGGGATGGAATCCCTTTACAGACGGTTTCGTTTGATCTGCGAAGACGACTCGAACGAAACTGCTACGGGCAAAGGTGCCTGAACTAAGGCTTCCTTTCCCAGAAAAGAACAAATCCGGCATCCGGCCACCTTCTTCGCCTGCTTTCTACCATTGTTTTTTCGCGGCCTTAACGATGGAGCTCTGCCGGCGGCCCATAACAGCCGCTTCTTCGTGCCAACAACTCCGCGCTCGGCGGAGTGACCCAGGGCTTTTTGCAGCGGCTCGCACTCCGCTCAATTCGTGCTGTAGTTTGCCTCGCTGTTCTTAGAGACGGATGGGCATGTCCCGGTTAGGAACCCATCTTAGTTCCCCCTCGGATGAACTGGATCGTGGACGATTCTGGCCAGTGCGAGTAGTTTGGAACTGGCAGTCAGGCGAGCTCTTTGAATCGCATCCACGTTGACCGCGAACCGCAGCTTTTTATCTTCTGGGAAGAATTGAATTCCCCCACCACGCTCTGCAAAGCCCTCGCTCTCCCCAACCACCAGCGCACTCGTTCCCTTCAGACTGTTCAACACCTCGGACAGGTGCTTGTACTCCACGCTGCTGACGAAGACAAGTTGACATGACCTCAAGTCGGGCAATTCGGTGATCCGCCGCGCCAGGACCGCGCGGTTGTTGATTGCCTTTCCGCGAATGATCTCATCGAGGGCGCTGCCAAGAGGGTCGTACCGGAACACACAGAAAACGATTGGGGCATTTTCACTTTTAAACGTATCTAAAGGCCATTCGACGAATTTTGCGAAGTTAAACACGAAAGCGGCCTTGACTTGATACTCGACCGAGGGATTGTCTTGGCCGCGGGTTGGAGTTGCGCCAGCCAGGGACAACAGCCCCGCGAGAATCGTTGCGCAGAACTGCACGCGACAGTGCGCGGCCTGCATTGACCGGGCTCTCGGTCTCCTCTGGCACACGCCGGCTCGCCATCGCTTCGTATCGTTCGCAGGCATTTGATTCGCGATCAGAATCGCCAAGTGAATTTTGCGAAAACGCTGCGCTTGATCAACGTTGTCGCGGCACTGCCCGTCGAATCAACGAATTCTTCGTGAACATCCTTCAGAAGGTTCTGACCCACCAGACTGAGAGACGACTTCTTGTTCCATTGCCAGGTGAGCCCGGTGTCGAGCCTGGTGTACGCCGGGATGACTGGATCCGTTAGCCGATCCACAAAGTAAACCGACGCGTCCCACGACAAGGCGTGCGCCAGCGCAACGTGCGAACGTAGCTGTGCCGAATTCACTGGACTGCTTCCCTCAGCAGCGGAGACAGAGGTGGTGTCGTGGCTTGTGGGTTCCAAGTGCATATGAATCTGCTCGAACGCATACCCCGGGCTGAGAGTCCAACGTCTGGCGACCTTCCAATTCGTAGCGATCTCCAAGCCGTGCGATTCTCCGTAGCTAAAATTGGCGTTGATCAGCGGCAAGACGAGATGGGGAGGCGAAGGGGCGGACTCGAAGAACGGCGCTCCGGGTTCGGTCGTTTCCTGGTCGTATTGATCGTTGTAATACGCTGCGAAATCCAAGGAGATATGTTCCCCGAGCGACATGCGGTAGCCTGCTTCGTACGCAACCGTTTTCTCGTTGCCAAGTTTTGGGTTGCCCAGAAGTCTTAGGGCGACAGGTCCATTCGGTCCAGTAAATCCGCCAAGATTGCTAACGATGGAAGTATCGATTGCTGCGGGAGTGCGATCCGCATCGGAAACTGCAGCCCATAGTGTTCGTCGGGAAGTGGGAGTCCACGCCACTCGCACGCTCGGCTGCAGGTCCCAGCCGGTGTAGAAAGTGTGTTCAAGTTTTGTACCGACAGTCAGAAAAAGCCGATCCGGAACGAGAGCGACTTCGTCTTGAACGAAGGAACTGAACAACGGCGTGTTTAGGTTCGGCGGATCCAGGGAGATTACGAGGGAGCCGACCGTTCTTGAGGCCGAATAGCGATACTCGACACCCCAAACTAGGTTTTGCCGGTCGCCCCAAGCGAAGTGGTGCTGAAACGCGATGTCAAAGGTCCCTCGGGTCTCTCCAAGAACATCGTTGCGCTTGTACTCGTCGTAGGACAGTTGAAGACTCGTGCCCGAACTGGATGAGTATGTATGATCCCAAACCGTTTGAAGAAATCCGCCGCCTAGGTTCACCCGCAGGTTCACGTGTGGTATTGGAGGCGAAACAATCGACGATATACCCAAGCCCGGATTACCTTCGCTACCGCGATACAAATCTCCTTCGAATGTCAGCGTGTCCTTGGACGAGAAAACCGTGTCCGTTCGGAAACCGGCGCGAGCTAGATTCCAGCCGTCCCCTCCATCCTGCCCATCGGGATTGGGAAAATGATCCTGATTCAAGTATTTCGTAAACACCCGGAAGGACGTATCTTTGCCGATGTTTCCGCCGTATTGCAAGGTTCCAAAGCCCTGATCGACCGTTCCTCCGCCGGCAACCACCATCGCGCCAGGTGTGTCGGACGCTTTCTTCGTAATGATGTTGATCACGCCGTTTACGGCGTTTGTCGCCCACACCGACGCACCGGGTCCACGAATCACTTCGATTCGCTCGATGTCTTCTAAAGGCAAGTCCAAGACATCCCAGAAGACTCCGTCGAAGGTCGGCGTGTAGACACTCCGACCGTCCAGCATGACAAGCAGTTCATTGCTGAAGCGACCGTTCAGCCCGCGTGCGCTGACGGCCCATGTATTGGCATTGATCTGAGCGACGTCTATTCCCGGCACCATTCGAAGGAGATCCGGTATGTTGGTGGCATTCGACTGCCGGATATCCTCCGCAGTGATGACGAAAACGGCTGATGCGGTGCGTGAGAGTTTTTGTTCCGTTTTCGACGCTGAGGTTATCTCGATGTTCATCAAGTCTTCGATGCTCTTGTTACCTAGGTCTTTTGGTGTCTCTTGCGACCAAGCAGGGATCGTCATCAGAGCAGCGGCAGCCAAACTAAGATAGCCGCGCTTTAGGAACTTGTGGATTCTAGACTTGAGCGATGGCGGCGCGGAGCGTCTGGCGCTGAGTCGAACTCTCATTCTTCTGTCTCCAAAACTGTACGAAGCCAATTCAACAGCTGGTTTCCAGCCTTTTGTTGCCTGGCAGGCTCTGCTGCACCCCAGGAATACAAGTGCTGGCACTGCCGCGAAAAAACTCACTTTGTAGTCCTTGCAACGCTTTCGCCGGAAGGGGATTACTTCGAGATGATCACAGCGTCTGAATTAGACTGCCCAACGCTGTGAATCGAGAGGGGAGATACCGACTCTTACAAAACTGCCAGCCTTGATTCTGGCGCATGTTGCGATGCAACCGCATAGGTTAACTCGCTGGGTGCTGTATCAGATATCAGTGGAGGGGAGGGTCGCATTCCCGGTGGGGGTTACACAACGGAGAATATAACGAATCAGGCTGCCTGGCTTGGGCCGCATCATGTACAATGGCGTTCGACGATTGTCCCGTAAGGAGATTCAAGAATGGTAATCAGTGACAGGCTGCGAGAATTGCGAGAGAGCAAGAACCTTTCTCAAGGAGACATCGAAAAGAGAACGGGATTGCTTCGCTGCTACATATCGCGCGTCGAAAACGGCCACACGGTTCCCGCAGTCGAGACGCTTGAAAAGTTCGCTCGGGCGTTAGAGGTACCTCTCTACCAATTATTTTACGATGGCGACAAGCCTCCGCAACTCCCGAATCTCCTGAAGCGAAGTATCTCGGACGTCGTCGTTTGGGGAAACTCGGGGAAAAGCGCGGTTTATCTTCATAAGCTGAGGAGGTGCCTCGGCAAGACGACGGACCGTGACCGAAAGATTCTGCTTTCTGTCGCTAAAAAACTGGCTTCGGGTCGAAATCGCGTCGCCCAGGCCTCTGGCGCGTAGAAATAATCGAGCCGTTGCCAAGGTGACAGCGATTGTTGGCAGGTCGGGGTCAGAAGGTTCACATCCTGTTGTTCGATCGCGGCTAGCCGTTATTTCAATATAAAAAAGAGCGGCCCCCCCCCGATGAGCCGCTCCCCCGACGAGCGGATGTACGCTGCTCTTACCTCAAATTGATATATCCTTTTGTACGTCTCCCCGTTTCCTCCCGAAGAGGGAATCATGCAGGGCATTGTCGATCGCAGCGACAGAGAGCAGTTGGCACGCGCGTGACTACTACACCTATACAGGAACGCGATGATGATCGGCGCATGGACGTGCTTGGGCACGTGAAATCGGAAAACATCGAAGTCACCAACATGACTCTTGTCGACGGTGCTCGCTTCGCGCAACCCATCGACACAACGGACAGGTTCCTCCGATCAAAGAACGAAAGAAGTTCGATGCCGATCTCGACAAGCTGAAGCACGAAACGCCGCAGGAGAAAACAATTCGGCTCCGACAGGACTAGGAAAACAGATCCTTTCTCAAGGACGTGCTCGAAGCCTTCGACTTTCATCTCGTTGGCAAAGAGGTAGTCGCTGGAGAGCCGGCCTATGTGATTCAGGCCACGCCGCACCCGGGTTATCATGCCGGCGGCAAGTACGCCAAGATATTCCCGAGTGGAAGGCAAGCTTTGCATCGACGAGGAAAACTTCGGCTGGATCAAGGTCGATGGTCAGGTAACGGAGTGGTTTTCGATGGGGCTATTCGTGGCCCGCGTGCAACAAAGGTCGCATGTCATCCTCGAACAGACGTGTGTTGGTGACGCGGTTTGGTTGCCGAGACGCCTCGAAGTGCGGGCGGCCGCCAGGATCCTTTTCGTGAAGAGTCTCGACATCGATAGGATTTTCACTTCCTCGGACTATCAACCGGGAACAGACGGCCCTATTCTGTCAGCAGATAGCGGTCGATTTAGTCTTGAGGAAATGACCTCAGAGCGCATCCGTCTCGAAAACATCCCAAGCGGTGAGACCTCAACGGACTGTTTGGATTGCGAAGGACCAGGGCAGGGGCGGTAGCTACCAATAATGGTTATGCTGCGGTTCAGGGCATCAATTGATCAGGCGGGTCGCTGCCTTATGAGGATCTCCCTCAAAATGACAAATAGCCGCCTTCAATCTTGCGCAGGCAGCGTCTGCGTGTCCTCTGGCTGCGCATCTGGCGGAGGAGCGCGGACGCTGTTCGGTTCACCAAAAAGGCGGTTCAGAAAGGAAAGGAATAAGTCGTTTTGGCAGTCGACTGGCTGCGGATGCGACGCCTCAAAGCTCAACTAGCGGCAAAAAAAGAAGGGAGCCATGAGGCTCCCTTCTCCGAACGAATTTCCGTTTCGCTTTACTGCAGGGCCGGGCTGCCGCCCGCGCCAGTGACGCATCCCGCGCCAGCAAGGTTGTACTGAATGACGCCGGTTTGGCTGGAGCAGAATTGACGTTGACCCGTGGTGCCCACCGTGGAAGGCGTTCCCGCGGAGGTGTAGGTATCGTTCAAACCATCACCGCCCTTAACCGGGGCATAGGTGAACGTGTAGCCGCTCTTGGCGCCCGCTGCCAGGACGTTATCGATGATGCCGGTACCGCCTGCGCAGATGGCTCCGGTGTTCAGCTCAACCAGCGTCGCGGAGTACCCAATGGCTGGGCAGGACGCGGCGTAGTTCACTTCACCAGTATTGACCAACGGATGAGGCTTCGTTGGCGGCCATCTTCGACTTGATGAGGTTGGGGATGGCGATAGCCGCGATGATCAGAATGATCGCCACGACGATCAAAAGCTCGATAAGAGAGAAACCCTTTTGTTTTTTCATATAGCGAATGTCCTCATATTAGAAGTTAAATAAAATAATTGCATAATATACAGTGCACGGCGCTAGCCAAATAACGCCCTAAGTGTGGAGAGCGACCAGGGTTCTAAGTAGCGGAGCACAAGGGCTTTGTCTGCTGCAGAGTTTGTGTGCCGAAACGGGACAAGGCGCGCAGCCGAATAGTGCTCGTGAACAGTGCCCTTAAGTGTCACTAAGGGAAGAAACGGCAGCCGAAAGGTATCAAGAAACGGGCGTTGATAGACCGCGCCGCAGCCCAGCACGTCCCCGGTGCTAAGGTGCCTTTCTAAAGACGTCCGCTAATCAGCTTCACGGTCAGCCTCCATGGAGTCTCAACTGCGGTTCTGCGTCGGCCTCACGGTTCTTCCCAAGAGCGTTCTCAATCGCCGCGAACAGCTCAATGGTTCGGATTGGTTTGGAAAGGTACGCATCCATGCCAGCGGATAGACAGCGATCCTCGTCACTCTTTAGAGCATGCGCCGTCATGGCAATAATAGGGATGTGCTTGCCTGTTGACCGCTCCGTTTCTCGAATTGCCGCGGTAGCTTCGAAACCATCCATCTCCGGCATTTGCACGTCCATCAGCACTACATCAAACTCTTTCATCTTAAGTATGGCCAGGGCTTGCCGACCATCGCCCGCCACTGAAACGATATAGCCTCGCTTTTCGAGCAGACGTACTGCAAGCGTTTGATTGACGACGTTGTCTTCCACCAACAAGACCCGCGATCGGCTCCCGGCCTCTCGCAACGTATAGCGCGTGACCAATGGAGCTTTCGTCTGACTTGCCAGATTCAAGACATTACAGATTCCTTGCAACAGCTCGACTTGGCGTATCGGTTTCACGAGGTAGGCAGAAATCCCGAGTTCCCTGCACCGCGCTGCGTCCCCCAAGTGTCCGGCCGAAGTAAGCATCATGATGGTGGCGCCAACAAGATCCGGATCTTTCTTTATCCTCTCGGCCAGAGTAAAGCCGTCCATCTCTGGCATATGCCCATCCAGCAAGATCAGAGGGAAGGGCCGACCTGTGGTCTTGGCGACTTCCAGTGCTTGAAGCGCGGCTTCGCCACCTTCAACTGCAGTCGGCTTCATGCCCCAACGAGTCAGCATCCCGGTCAGGACTTTTCTGTTTGTAAAGTTGTCGTCAACGATCAAGGCATGCAAATCCTGCAATTGCGCTGGGTGAAGAGAAGAGGAGTCGAGGGCCGGCTTGTCCTGCACCGGTAAGCAGAGCGCGAAGTGAAACGTGCTGCCTTGGCCCGGTTGACTGTCCACCCAAAGCCGTCCACCCATCAACGTCACCAGTCTCGTGCAGATTGTCAGTCCCAACCCTGTGCCGCCGTATTTTCGGGTCATCGAACCGTTGGCCTGAGAAAATGGTTCAAAAATCTCGCCTTGCTTATCCGTCGAGATTCCGATGCCAGTGTCCTGCACCATGAAATGCAAGCACGTGAGGGCGTCATCGTGGGATTCTTCCTCCACACTAATAAAGACCTCACCAGTTTCGGTGAACTTGATGGCGTTTCCCACCAGATTGACAAGAACTTGACGAATCCGCCCGGGATCACCAAGCAAGGCTTCTGGAACGTCGGGTCGCACATCGTAAATAAGTTCTAGCCCCTTCTGATGGGCGCGAACGCCAAGAGACTTCATGGTTTCACCGAGGCTCTCCCTCAGATCGAAGGCGATTGCTTCGATGTCCAGCTTTCCTGCTTCAATCTTGGAAAAGTCCAGTACATCGTTGATGATCAAGAGTAAAGATTCCGCCGAGAGTCGGACCAGCCCAAGGCTGTCTCGTTGCTCGGTTGTGAGGTCCGTATCCAACACCAATTCCGTCATTCCAAGAATGCCATTCATCGGTGTGCGAATTTCATGGCTCATCGTCGCCAGGAATGTGCTCTTTGCAAGACTAGCGCCTTCTGCGGCTTCTTTTGCCGCTCTCAACTTCCTTTCTGACTCGCGTCGCTCGGTTATGTCGTGAAAGCTCCATACACGTCCGATGCTCTTGCCCAAAAGAATCTGCGGTTCCGAATGCCGTTCGAATACTCTGTCGTCTTTGAATTCCACTACATCGTCGCTGATTACCGGACTGTTGGCGAAGTCCCGCTTCATCCGGCTCAAGAACTGCTCTGGGTCTTTTAGTTGCGAAACTACGGAGTCGACAACCCTTTCGCTGTCGCCCGTTTGAAGGACTTCGCTCGGTATCCTCCACATTTCCCCTAACTTGCGATTGCATGCGACTATTTTATTTCGGCTGTCCGCCACAAGAATTCCATCCGCAGTCGACTCAAGTGTTGTGCGAATCACTTCTGTCGCTTCGCGAACGCGCCTTCGGAGCATGGCAGCCCACCCCAACGCTCCGAAAATTGCCAGGAACAGTGTCGCAGCGAGACCTATCATTCGCTTTACGTTCCACCACGATGGCAACTGGAGCACCACGACATCTCCCGGAGACCGTAGTCGGACGCGAAACATGTGCGGGACGTGATTCTCGTCGACCTCTATCGTGCAGATTCCAGTCACCTCCAGCTGGCTCCCTTCTACCAGATCCACAAAGGCTTTGGGAATCTGTGCCTCGGCTAGGCGTGCCTCAAAAACGATGTTCCCGTCCTGCAGCAACAGCACCTGATCGCCTGGGCCGATGGAGGAGCCCGTTAGGCGTCCTTTTACGCTGATGAGTTCTGCGTTATGGCTTCGAAAGAGTATTTCTCTTTGGAACTCACCCTGCAGCGCATCTTTCGCAGCGAGCGGAATCGCTATTGGAGTCGCTTGTTTTCCAGTTCGTCTGAAGATTGCATTTTGAAGTTCTGGCGCATACACACCCACCCAGGGAAAGCCAACAATCTCCACTTGATCGCCAGGCTCAAGGTTGGGGCTGTCTTGTTCCGTCTTAACGTATAGAGCCGCCCCGTCGTCCTGGATGAAAATTGCCCTTGCCTGCAGATAAAGTGTGACAACTCCGCGCACTTTGACCCTTTGGTCGAGTCCTCCGGTTGGATTAAACCGCAGGACATCAGTGATGGCACTCGCCGGAATAAGAAACGGATCAGACAGCGCAGGTTCCAGGATTTTCATTTCCGATTCGTAGGGCACATTGACAAATATGCCGGTCAGTTGGCTTCTCGAATTGAACTCCGCTCCGCACGTTCCGCGCAACCGGATGCGTGCACCCACTAGCGCTTTCGGAGCGGGTTGGGTGAAAAACGGTATTCGCCCTGTAACATGACCACCCTCGATTGCGATGTCCAGATAAAGGCGGTGGCTCTTTGTCCATACTCGCTGGACGATCCCCTCCACCTCGACCCGCTGGCTGTCCTCCTGTGTCGAGGCCATCTGGTGGAAGGAAACAGCTCTCGCAATCGGCAACGAAGCTTGACCAAGCACAACGAAATGAGGGTTGCCGACTTGCGGCGCGAAGTCGGGAGCCTCGGTTACTCCTTCCACTTCGACTACATCTCCTGCTTTCACAGGAACATTTGGCTTCACAATCTCCAGGTTTACCCAGATCCCTGTCGTTGCGTCCTGTACGAATAAATCGGGTTCTTCGGGATCGTAGTACGTGACTACGCCCTTCAAGCGGACTGGGTAGCCACGCTTCGCGTCAGAAATAGACATTCTACGAATGTCGATTGCTTTGGTAATTACAGCCAAGGTCGGCGTAGCCGCATTCACAGACGTGATCGCCCACCCCAGGAAGAAAAAGAGCCATATCCGCGACCGCCATTCGCAGTCGGTTTGTCGTCGGGGCGCTCGCGCTGAAAGGGCCGTATTTGGCACACCAAGAATCTCTCGGCTCTTTCATACCGCACGATGCCGTCCAAAGGGCTACCTGAAATCAACCTTGTAACATACTGAAATTGAATACGTTATCAGAACTCAAAGGGCCTTTCTATTCGACCTGCTGTACCACAATGGAGTCGCTGCCCCAAGTTGGTGTTGGTTCAACGCCGTGCGAGTCCTATCTGGGATCAAAGAAGGGCTTCGTTCTCAGCTCTATGGGGACCTCAACTTCTCTGCTCTTCTACAGCGTAGATTCCGGGTCCGTCACGGACAAGTGCCGGTTAGACTTGAGCTTCCGTTCCGCTTACTGCAGGGCCGGGCTGCCGCCCGCGCCAGCGACACATCCCGCGCCGGCAAGGTTGTACTGAATGACGCCGGTTTGGCTGGAGCAGAACTGACGTTGACCCGTGGTGCCCACCGTGGAAGGCGTTCCCGCGGAAGTATAGGTATCGTTCAGACCGTCGGCGCCTTTGACTGGTGCGTAGGTGAACGTATACCCGCTCTTGGCCCCAGCTGCCAGGACGTTGTCAATGATGCTTTTCCCGCCTGCGCAAATTGCGCCGGTGTTTAATTCCAGAAGCGAGGCAGAAAATCCAGTCGCCGGGCAAGACGCGGCGTAGTTCACTTCACCGGTGTTGATGGTGCGAACCGAACCCACTGCCGACGCTTCGTTGGCGGCCATCTTCGACTTGATCAGGTTAGGGATGGCGATAGCCGCAATGATGAGAATGATCGCCACGACGATCAAAAGCTCGATAAGAGAGAAACCCCTTTGCTTTCTCATGTACTACATGCTTTCTACTATAGATCTAATAAATAGCCCCCTGAAGATAGTGCACGACGCTGGCCAAATAGCACCGTCAATGCGGAGAGCTGCCAAAGTCCTACGTAGTGGAGCACAAGTGCTTGTGAATGGTGCCCTTAAGTGTCACTTCGCCAAGAAACGGCGGCTAAAGGGATCAGGGAAACGTCGGTGTCGATTAGCCGCGCCGAAGCGGGGTTGTCTCGGCGCGGTTCACTGGCTTGTCTGGACGTAGGACAACGTGTTCTCGCCAGGGAGTTCAGCACTCAAAAGTTTTTGAGCCAGTGGTTGAGTACCGTGAGGTATTGCTCCTGTGGATTTGTTCCCCAATGCAGGCCCATCCCACGGCGGGGATTGACGTGGATTACTTTGGCGAGCGTCTCGAAAAGTTTCTCGTCCTTCCGCAGCCTAATCTTCACGTGCATTCCCGGAGCCAGCGGATGCAGTGTATCTATATAACACCCAGTTTGGCTTACGTCCGATAAACGCCCGCTCAGTTCGTTGGAATCGAAGGGTTCACTCACATCTGCAACAAGGGACAGTGCAAATCGCGGTGAAACACGTCGCTCGGTCATTATGTCTGTCATCTCAGGCTCCTAGCAGTATGCTGCCCTGAGAGACAAACTAGGTCGTCGAGCGCTGCCTGAGCGGCGAGCGTCGCGGTCGGAGAGATGCCCCTGCAATAATTGTCGTGTTAATCCGTCTTCGGAGCAAGTACCAAAATAGTACCGTCGCAGGTAGCGCGCACAATGGAAACGCGTTCCGGTCTATCGACGATCTAACGCGGCGGTATCAGCGGTGGGCCGATCTGGATGTTCACCGACAGAGCTTTACTCAAAAAAAGTCTATTACGAAAGTAATAGACTACCTTCGAGCCTCGAGAATTGTCCGCCGCCTTGCAGTCTCCTAGGCCCTTTCCCGATTCGGTTTAAACCGGTTCCAATCTGAGTTTGAAACCCATTTTGAGCACGCTTTGCAACTCCCAAATTTCGCCAAATATTTGTAAATAAGCCAGTTATCGTCACGACGCGCCTGTGCCGGCGTTGGCAATCTTCCTGCATTACCCCGGTCGTGGGCGCGTTTCGAATGGCGAGTTGTTACGAAGAAGACGAAGCAAGAGGAAGGGGCTTGCTCGTTACTTTCAACAATTTGTTCCCAACCTGCCTCTGAGGGGAGCCAGGGTGGATGACCAAACGCGTCAGTGTGAAAACGACACTGGCAACGAAACGCGCCTTTCTGGGCCCCCGTTCCCAAGCGGGGGCCCTTTTTCTTATCCGTAAACCTTTATTTTTGCCAGCGCGTCTATTTACCTTCTGAACCTCTACATTCAGCTTAACTAGCCATGCGGCGTCGAGACGTACGTCTCGATCGAGCGGATTGAACCGCAAGTGTCGATGCGTAGCCCAAAGCAAGTGCTAGCCTGATGCGACCAATTTCTGTGGCGTGAGTCCAAGCTTACGGAGCGGCCGGCCTTGTAACACGAAATTCAATTCGAAATAAATAGCCGAACCGAGGAGTAAGTTCTGGCCCAACGTTTTGCGAGGGCCCAGACTGGACGTTAGAGACACCAACGAGAATCTGGTCCTTCCTCTATTCACCGGCCAGTTACTACGAATCAAGCTTAATCTGCCCAGGGTTCTCAGCAACGATCTCCGCTGCTCCTCGATACTCCGCTATCTTGCCGGTCGCGCATATGCGCTTCCCTTTGTAGTCGCTTTCCGGTGTGCCAAACTCACCGCGACTACTTCCCCAGATCAGGATCGTGAAAACTGGATTCGGGTAGGGCTTGTCCAGGTTGAGGCAGGTGGGTTGACCATTGGTCGAAGCGGCGTCATGCGTGCTGACCACCTCGCCGCACACCGTCGCCACTTCACCTACGTGCTCCCTCGCCTCGCTCGCGGTCACTCTCTTCTGCGCGAGTGCTGGTTGCGCGAGCATCCTGACCGATAACAGCAGCACTGCGGTTCGAACCTTGAGCATATTTGCCTTCTACAGAGCTTCCACCATGCGTCCGCAAAACCCCGCATGTCCATTACTGGACGAAGCAGGTCGTGGGTATGCGCACATATTCGATTTCGGGAGGGCCATCAACCCCCCAGACGATATGCACGTTGCCGCTCTTGTCGATGGTCATTTGCAATTCGTAGTTAAAGGTGAAGTTGGAGATAGTTAGGGGGGCGGAGAACGTGACGCCGCCATCCGTCGAGCGCTGATATTGGACGATACCCTGGTTGCCTGTACCCACGACGGTTAGGTTATCGCATGAATCGACGACTACTAAGGGGCCGAGCACAAATGTGGACGGCGCCGGAGAGAAGGTCGCGCCCCCATCGGTGGAGCTGGCAAATGATTCTCCAGACGCGGTTTCCCACACGATGTAAATCGTGCCGTTCGTACTGACTGTGACTTGCGGCGCCAGTGGGCTCGGATTTGTTGGGATGCTGACGGGTGCCGAGAAATTGATTCCCTCATTTGTCGAGCGGCTGAAATACAGGGAAGCGCCGTCGGCGTCCCATGCGACGATCACGTTTCCGCTGGAATCTACGAACGCCGAAGGCGTCTGGTTGCAGGATCCGGCGCCTGCGGAGACGTTGACTGCGGGCGTAAACGTGGCTCCGTCCGTTGAGGAACTGGACAGGATGGAGCAATTCGTCATCGTCACGACCTGCGTCCAGAAAAGATAAAGTTGCCCCTGAGGTCCCGCCTCCACGATCAGGTCCATCGGATTGCCAACGGCAGTCCAGATCGTAGTGGGGGTGGAGAAGTTCACGCCATCCGAGGAAGTCACCGCAAGAAGGTTGGACGTTGTTTCGTCGAACCAGATGATGGAGATATTTCCACCGGGGGCCACAACCAACTGCGCCGAGGTTGCACCGCCGGGATTCACCTCCGGCGAAAAAGTCATCCCGCCATCTGTGGAACGGCTGAAAAAGCTGTTTGGGACGGTCCCTGTTTCCGTGAGCTCACGATGCCAGAGGAGGTTGATGTTGCCGTTTCCATCCACGCCCATTTGAATGCCGTTGCCGTCCGCTGTGTCCTGCATATTGCTCGGAATCGTTAAGGGGGCAGAGAATGTGAGGCCTGCATTGGTGGAACGCACGAACTCCGGTCCGCCAGTATTGATCCAGGCCACGTCAACATTTCCCGCAGGATCCGTGGCGATCATAGGGATTCCAAAGCCTGTATCGACCGATGCCTCCCCGAGGTCTAGCGGCGAAGACGGCGTCGGGACGGGAGGCGCTGTCAGTGTGATGGTGGCCGTGGCAGTCGCGGTACTATTTGTTACGGACGTTGCGGTGAGCAGGACGGTTCCTATATTCGCGGCCCTCGGGGACGACGTGTAAATGACCATCGCGCCGGAGGCGCTCGACGTGGGCGACACGGCTCCGCACGCCGCTCCGCTGCAATTTGCACCGGCGACAGACCAGGTCACGCCTTTGTTTTGGGAATCGTTTTGAACAGTGGCCGTAAAATACTGCGTAACGCCTCCTGTCGCTAGGCTGGCCGTCATCGGTGACACGCTCACCGTGATCGCGGGCCCTGGGGTGATCGTGATGGCAGCGGAGGCGAATTTGGTGGAGTCCGAGACTGAAGTCGCTGTCAGAGTGACCGTGCCCGAGGGAAGTGCAGTCGGCGCTGAGTAGATAACTGTTGCACCTGAAGCGCTAGAAGTTGGGGCGATACTGCCGCACGTCGCGCCAGAGCAGCTTGAGCCCGAGAGCGCCCAAGTAACACCTTTGCTCGCGCTGTCGTTCATCACGGTCGCAGTGAAATTCGCCTGCTGCCCTACCTGCACAGAAGCTGATGACGGGGAGACGGAGACGGAAATCGGCGTGGGCGGCGGCGCTGAGGTTTGAGCATTTAAGACACCGAGGAGATTGAAGGCCGTGTCGTACACACGGAAGTCATTCGTTGAGGTCTCGTACAGACCGACATATTGAACCGACTGACCCGCGATTGTTCCGGCGACGTTGAAAGTGGCCCCGACGACGGTACCGCTCAGAGTAAATGGCGTGCCGTTGGCTGTGCCGGTGACGCTCAGATTGTAATTACTCTGGCTGATGGTCGCCGTGACCGCATTGGTCGTGGATCCGTTTGCTAACATCCCCGCGAAGGTCCCGGAAAATGGCTGTATGACCGCGCCGGTTAGCGTTCCGCTGTCCATTTGGAACCCGCAGGCGGCCGGAGTCGTATAGGTGCCGCTGGTGATCTGCGTTCCGTTTGAGGAGATCGTCGCCGTGCCGGTTGAAGTGCCAGTCCCAAGGGAACCCGATTCGGTCAGTGTGAAGGAGAGCGTCTGACCGGTGACTGTGGCTTGGATCGAATCGTTGCCGAGGGCACCGTTGTCGCATTCCCCGCCCAAACCCGTGTACGTCTCCGGCACACCTTGGATGAGAACGACGCTGGACTTCGCTGCTAGAACATTCGAGCCGCTTTGAGTAAGGTTGGTTTCGATTAAAACACCGGTCCCGCCATCCGCTGATTGCGCGACTACCTGCCATTGGCCTTGGATGGTCACAGGTGTCGCAGTCGGCGTCCTCAGCACTGGCGCTGGAGTGCCGACGGAACCGCCGCCGCATCCTCCAACGAGGAGGATGGCGCCAAGGAGGCCGAGGGTGGGTCCTAGAGGAGCCCCAGGGATTCCGGAATCGAGCTTCATATTGCCTCAAGGACAATAGAGGCGCAGATTGTAACACTCCTAGTTAAGTACAGTTCAATTATTGAATATCTCGTTGCCAAAGCTCAGGAATCACTGGGCGGGGGAGCCTCATACCCGTTGACGCATACGGGCCATCGAAACTCTACTCCTACCCCGAAAGCACCTGTTGGAGACTTGCTAGGTACCACGCGTACGACTCGTCCCGTGCAGCGCCATTGCGCTGAGGGCATTCCCGCGACTTCTTCTGGCATGTTCACCACAAGATCAACCGCTGCACGCGCGCTGAGTGAAAGGTCTGTAGCAAAGAAGATTCCTCGCTTAGAGATATCTTCCGATTCAGTCTTTTGCTCCGAATTAATGGCCCTGCGAGCACGAACACGAGTAGAGGTTCGAAGACTGCAGCGGTAAGCCGAGCGGCGGTCACGAACCAAAGGAATCACCGATCCTCTTCCCCAACCAAGACCGCAGATGCACTGTCTGAAGGAAGAAGTGCTCAACGAAATCTGACTATGGGAGACGAGCCAGAACGGCTCGCCTCCCTTTTTCCCTTTTCGGGAACCGGCGGGCCCGCTGGAGGTCGGCACCCGGTCGTGTCTGGCAGTAAGATCGGATGTCTTCAAGTCTTTGGGAAGGCTCAAATAGGTACCGCTTCGTTTGGCGCGCACGGCAGAACTCCAGTGCCAATGCGCTGCCCGATCGCCTTCGCAATTCTCGACACCGCGACTACAAATAAGAACTTCCTAATGTATTTTGTTGAAGTAAATGTCCTAGTCGATAACACACAGCCTATGTTTTGCCTTGACCGGTCGGGGCGTGGTGATACCTTCGTGTAGTCATCGAATTGGAACAGACAAATGGACACAGTTAAGCCAGATTTGATTATGATGAAACAGGAAAGTCTTCAACTCGAGAGCGCGCTTGAAAAGAACCTTGAGGCCAAGATCGCTTTAAGGTTGGAACCGACTGGGACCAAATGGCAGTCAATCGCAATCACCAACTGCACAACTTCGGCACATACGCTCAGGGACCTAATCGGAGAGATGGGCTTCGGATTCTACCGACAGCATTCGCTCATCGCGGGCATCGCGGGCGCGGGCCTCTCAGTCGATTTATTCGGCGGCTCGACGGCCGACATCGTAATTCATTCCCTGGCTTCGAAGCAGAGCCGCATCATCATTGAGGTCAAGAAGAGCTCAGCCTTCGCGAACAAGGGACGTCACGAGTCACAGATTCTTCGATATTTCTTTTACCTCCTAGCCACCACCGAGCAAAAACCAAAAGGGAAACAGGACATCTATAGAGCAGTTCTTCTGGCGGCGCCATCATCATGGTTTGAGAGTAATTCGAAAGAAGGAGGGGAACTCTGGAGGCAGTTCTTGAAGGACTACGGCCCCATTGCTGGGACTTTCCACATTGCATTGGGTGAGATTCGAACCGATGATCTGATGGCAGATTAGATCCATAGTCGGATGTCGCGCTACGACGTGCGGGTCCGATTGACCATTCGGGCGGCCATCAGAGTGTGTACTGAAATGAGGGATCGTGCCGAACGAGTTTAAGCGCCCCCTCCCTTCGCGGTTTCGTCCGCGTCGTCTTCGTAGATCAGATGAAACCTTGCATAAAGAGATTCCATTTGGCAATACGGGCACGTCAGCTTTTTTTCTCCAAGGTCTGGCTTGGCGTCCGTTCCAAACGAATCGCGGTACGCTTCTTCAACAGCCTTCTCGTCAATCTTGGTGTGAGCGAATCTGTGATTGCAGTGAGGGCAAACCAGCAACCATTTGGCCATTTAAACACCGGTGCCGACAGATTTTGAGTATACGCGCATCAATTAAAGAATAGGTACCCACTTTTGTTAGATATCTTCGCCGCCCTTTCAGCCTGGTGGACTCGCTTCCTGATTCTCTTTCTGCAAACGCTACGGTTCGCTCCCGAATTGCCACGGCGAGCCAGTCCAAAGGTTCTAGGAAGCATTCAGTTTGATGATTCCCGAACCCACGATATTGGCGGACATGCTGAATTGCCTTCACGTCAGCAGGCGCGCCGAGCTGCTGATCTCTTGGGTCCAATACTCTGGTGCCCGGCGTTCAGTTGAGATAGATTTCCACAGCGCCGGAGATGCTCACGTTTCCTCAGCTATTCTTGGCTCAGTTTTCCGGTTTTTGGGTCAGCAGTGAAATACGAGCGGCTGCGCATCATTCACCAAATGGAAAGGGACAGCCCCGACCTGGACCGCGCTGTCCCTTTTTTCGCACGAATTGTCTTGATGACCATAGAAAGCCTACTCCGGCGTTTCACACCATGTCTGTCCCGAATTGGACAATCCGGGCCGAAAAGCAAGGGAGCAATGCAGATTTCTGCACAAGGGCTCCGCGGCTTTCGTGTGCAAAACAAGACACCACAAGTGTTTTCAATGAGACTATAATCACTCTGCCGCAAGAACCCTCTCCGTTTTGTCTTGCCCGCTCGCCCCTTTCAGAAAGTACGAAAGCGATGCTGTCCGTGTTAGGTCGACGGCTTACGATGCGCTTCGATCTCGAGGTGGCCATGCTCCCAAATCCATATTGATTTCAAAGCCGAGCAGGCCGTTCTCTTGGGACAGTCCGTGGGCATTCTGCTTCAGGATAGCAGGCCATTCTTTTTTACTGCGAAACGATTGACCATTTCGTTTTATGTATCGTTGGATGAAAGGTGGGCAAATCTCTGTGAACGATACTTTACCGTACGGACACATCAGCAATCTCCGTCGAAGTCAACGTCTGAGTTTAGGCTTTGAGGTTGTGGTTACTGCGCGGAGGGAAAATGGGAAGGCCTCTTCGGAGGAGACCAAGACGCTCGTTGTCAGCTCACGTGGTGCATTGCTACTTCTCCGCACCGGGGTCGCGATCGGGGAAGTGCTGACCATCAGGAACGTACAGACACAAGAAGAACTTTCTTGTCGGGTATCTGATCTCGAATCCAGCAGCCAGCTGGGGATGATGGAGGTAGGGATTGAGTTTATCACGAACGCTCCGAGTTTCTGGCGCGTCTCCTTCCCCCCAGCGGATTGGACTCTCCGTAGTCCCGAGGCGAAAGGTTTCAGACCACAAATTGCCGCGCCCGTCGTGCCCGTAGTGGCCAAGAAGACAATCAGGTGACATCAACGCGTAGACTCCATCGCGAACCGAATGCTGCCTTACCGTACACTAAGACTTGTCGAGGGCCACAGTCTGCTACGGCAGGTGGAAGTGGTGAGATCGCGAACGGGAAGATCTACCTGAAAGCCTGCAAGCAAGCAGAAATCGCAATGCATACACACTGCCGCTGGAGAAAAGGGTATGGCGCCCCCGCTGTAGAGAGCGGTATTGCGGACGCATCGGGTGATGAGGAGATCGTGAAGAATGTCACAACCAATGGTCTCAGCTTGCTGAAAGAGTGAGACGCGAAGGTTACGGTGCCGTTATTCCGTTATGATGCATGGTGCGGGTCTTGGATTGAGTGAATAAAAAGCTCTAAGATGTTAGATCAACTATGAAGGTGGCTAAGCAAATCGTGTTTCGGTACGACGGAGATCCCACTACAGAAGAGATCGATTTGGATATGGACGGCGACAAATCGGCTCCAAAGCGGGGTTCTCTTATTGAGCGCAAAGGAGACTGACCTTGCCCCACTGATTTAGTCCAGCCAAAGCGTAGCTTCTCCGAGTATAAAAAGAGAGGAGAAGCGACATGCGGAAGAGTCGGTTTAACGAAGAACAGATTGTGGCGGTATTGAAGGAGGCCGACGCCGGCGTACCGATCGGTGAACTGTGTCGGCGGCTAGGCGTGAGCGAAGGAACGTTTTATCGGTGGAAGACGAAGTATGGTGGTCTGGAAGAGAACGAAGCGCGACGGTTGAAAGCCTTGGAAGAAGAGAACGGGCGACTGAAAAAGATCGTCGCGCAGCAAGCTTTGGACATCGACGCACTAAAGGTGGTGCTCTCAAAAAAGTGGTAGGCCCACAGGCGAGGCGGGAGGCAGTGCGTGTCGCTTGCGAAGAAGGAAAGCTATCCGAGCGGCGCGCTTGTGGGCTAGTGAGCATTGCGCGAGGCAGCGTGCGGTATGAGCGGCGGCAACGGGACGATCGAGCGTTGCGAGCCCGCATGAAAGAGCTGGCCGCCAAGCGACCTCGCTTCGGATATCGGCGACTGCATGTTCTGCTGCGACGAGAAAAGAAAGAAGACGGTACGATGCGCTGGCAAGTAAATCACAAACGTGTGTATCGACTGTATCGCGAAGAAGGGCTGGCCATGCGGCGAAAAGCGAAGAAGCGACTGCGGAGTGAGGCCCGTACGACGGTGGACTTGCCCACGCAGGCCAATCAGGTGTGGACCATGGATTTCACGCACGACAGCATGGCCCAAGGCAGAAAATTCCGCACCCTGAACCTGATGGACGGTTACAGTCGAGAAGCTTTGGCCATCGAGGTGGACACCTCTTTGCCAGGAGCTCGAGTGGTAGGCGTGCTGGAACGACTCAAACAGGAACGCGGGATGACCGCCAAAATCATTGTAGATAACGGTCCAGAGTTCCTGAGCCGCGTCGTGGACCAGTGGGCCTACGAAAACGGTGTGGAATTACACTTCATCGAACCAGGGAAACCTACACAGAACGCGTACATCGAGAGCTTCAATGGGAAATTCCGAGACGAATGTTTGAATCAGAACTGGTTCCTTAGCCTAAACGACGCTCGGAGAATCATCGAGGAGTGGCGAGTGTTCGCGGCGCGACTGGCGCCTCCCCCCGCGCCAGTCGTATGCTCCACTCCATGGAGCCAAACTGAGGTCTTGGATAACCAGAGAACTACGCTAAGACCGGACTAAAACGGGGGGCAGGTCATCTTGATTCTCCAATCGGAACGCTTCTTGCTCGCCTTCCAATAATTTCTTGAAAATGCGGTCATTGATGAATTTGGAGCCGCTTTGTGAAATCACCGTAAATTGTTTTTCCGCGGGCGCTTGATATGCGACTTTCACTACTATCTCCGCATCGCGGTCCCCCAAGGGACCGTGATACTTCAGCCGATAAACGCGCATTCCTTCTACGCGGTGGAGTGCGCGAGACCGCCCTCGGTTACTCTGTTCCACGTTCTTGACGACTTGTTCCACCGTGAGAGGAACATGGGTTGTACCGGTGCCCTGCTGTGCATGCGTCGACGGTTCGCCTATGAAAACGAGAGATACGCATAGCAATCCTAAGGACTGGGCCGCGATACTCCCCGGTGTACTTGCCATGCCAAGACCTTCCGACGGGCTCGCAGCCCTCGATTTTCCGGCGGAAACGCTGTCCTTCGGGGTCGCGCCACGATACCCTCACCTTACCAACAAGTTCGCCGCAAGGAGTGTGCCGAAGGGAACAGTCCTGTACTCAGTTCGTTTGGCTTACGTAAGAGTTGACGCGGAACGACTGTCTCAAACGTGACAGAATTGGAAAACGCTTATTTGGTAGAAAGAGGTGTCCCAGATAGGGAGGTGGACGGTATGGTTCCTTCTCTTGATATTTTCAGAATAGAATCAGGCGATCTTCGCTGGTGCGAAGCTGTGGCGAACATGGAAACTGCCAAGGCTCGCGTCAAAAAGCTCGCTCTATCCTCGCGCGGCAACTACTTCATATTCGATCAAAAGTCCGGCCAGCGCATCCATGTGAGTGTAGAATCGGGTCGGAACGGAAACTAAAGCTGGCAAGCTTACCTCTCGCGGTAGAGCAGTTGAGAACGCACGTAGACTGATTCCTTCTTGCATTCTGGGCAGGCCGGCTTTTCATCGGCTCGCAGGATTTGCGGTCTGGGAAGAATCTGGAACGGATCACGGTGGGCTTGCTCCATCAATCTCGCTTCAATCGGTGTGTGCGTGAAAGTGTAAGCGCACTCAGGACATTTTACGACCCAGTTTGCCATCTGAAAACCCACATCAACAGTGAGATGCTTGAGAAGACAAAAGGATGCTATGGCATGACGTGGACCGCGTGAGGGCACGCAAGAATTGGTTTTTTACGACGGTAAGGTGTAGGCTGCCTTGTCCCTTACCGTCCCCGCTTCAGGCTGTCCATACCGCTTCGATATGGTTTTTGCCTCTGACATGCAGCCAGTACAGCGTTGTGAAACTGCTCAGAAATTTCATCCCAAGTTAGGCCAGCAAACCCGTCCGTTTTGTGTTTTTCGATGAAGGTGCCTTTGACTTTATTTATGGTGTTCGTCTTTCCGGGGCGAAACTTCTTAGCCTGGCTGGCTTCCTTTTCAATCTCTTCAGCGAATGCCATCTGTGCTCACCTCGACTAGGTCGATTCAAAACGTTTTCACATTGAGCCAGTTAAACGGCCAAAGTGCAAGATGCCGCTCAGTCCGCTCGCGTAAACCCAATTAAAAACACAATGAACCGATAGAGCGTTAGAACACAAAGTCAGCCTGCGCCAACTGACCGGTTTATCCGGCGAGCTTGTAGTTCTCAGGCTTGATTGGCTTACGTCGGGCGTTCATCGTCCGAAGAACGACACCAAGGACAAGCGCAGAACAGGCCATAATCGCCCACACGCCATCCGGCCACAGGCCGTAGGTATGTCTGTGTCGATGCGCGAAATACGTAGCGCCACCGTACATCCCTAGGATTATCGCCACACGAATCTGCACTGAGTCTGTGCTTGTCCGCTGAGGTTTCATGTTGGCCTCCAGATATTTGGACGGCGAGCTTTTCTACTCTCGAGCGGAATCTATAGTAAACTGATCGAACTACAGAACGATATTCGCGCTAACTAGGCAATTCCTGTAATTCCTGGTCACGCCTCAATGATGTTGTTGCGAACAGCGTAACGTTCGATTTCACTAGCCGAACGAATACGGTCGCGTACGGAGGAGTTCGCGTCAAGCTAAAACGCTATCGATGGGTAGGCAAAAAGCGCCTGCTGAGTTTGGATTTGGGGGATTGCGGCCCTCCGATGGCAAATTGACTACCGAGTTAGCCCAACGCTAGACGAGCCATCACTGTAGCCAGTCCGCCATGTGACCTCCTACAAGTCGCAAGGAGCCGTCTTTGTAAGGAAAGCCCGGAGGAAAGCGGGAGCGAAACTGCGGGGCTTCATCGAACAGTTCCAGAAACGAAGGCGGGTGGCCAGATTCGACCACCGGCCCCAATGCTTCGTTTTCCGCCTAGTGCTTTTTTAGCGGGCGCCAGCTACCGCTGCCATCGTGTGCGTTCCCACATTCACCTTGATCTGTTTCGGCTTTGCTTCCTCGCGCTTCGGAATGCTCAGTGTCAGCACGCCATTCTGATAATCGGCTTTGATTGCATCCGATTTTACGGAGTTTGCCAGCGAGAAGCTCCGGCTGAATGAGCCATAGGCGCGTTCGATGCGCAGATAGTTGTCCTCGTTAGCCTTCGTCGCAAACTTGCGTTCGCCGCGAATCGTAAGGATGTTGTTCTCTACACGGATGTCCAGATCTTGCGGATTCACATCCGGTAGGTCTGCCTTAACGACGAGTTCATTTTCGGTCTCATAGATGTCGACGGCTGGGGCCCAAGGGGTCAAATTCGACTCCTCGCCCGCTCGTCCCACCGCATCGCCAAACACGCGATTGATCTGTTCCTGCAGAGTCGTAGCCCCACGGAAAGGTTGTTCCAAGCGATTCATTGTTCTCATGTAATCCTCCTCAGTGAATGATTAGACTTTAACAATGAACCGTCCTTAAGCAAATGTATAGATATATTATGTTTATTATTTTAATAATCTAAGCCGTGCAGTTGCCACACCTTACACCGATGTTCAGTGGCGCGCCGGCGCAATGCCACCGTTTTGGACCCTACCGCCCGGAAAGAGGGAGTGAACCAGGCCGCTGCGCGGATCGTGCGAGGCAAGCGCGGGAAGACCAAACTGTAGTCGCATCCGCTTCCTCTTCTGCGGCGCGCGTGGTAGTGTGCGCATTATTCCGGCGACGAAAGCACTGACAGGCCGTCTTTGGAGCGTAGGAGAGATAAGAAAACGCTAATTTCGGCTGAAGAGACACAAAAATGCCAGACCAAGAGTGGATCAAAACACTTGAAGACGGCAGAAAAGTGAAATTCATCTACCAAGAACTGCCGGAAGACGGGGCGTTTATCACCGCACAGATCGGAGGGAATGAAATCGTCTATTCGGTCGTATTAACTAAAGCAAGAAACCCGTTGAGTCGTGAGGATGTTGAAGGTCATTTCAAGAGCGAGCTTTCAAAGAAGTAGTACCACTCTTTTTGGAACACCATCCGCGGAGCCGACGATTCTAGATTGCTGCTAACCAATCAAAGACCGACTTCTTGACTTGAATGACATAGGATGCTATCGGTAGTCAGGCGGTGTACCTATGCAGGCGTCCGCGAGTTCCGGTAAGGTCAAACCCAAAATAAAACTCAAGCAGAAGCCCGCTTTCGACGTTGAAGCTTTTCTCGATTCGGCCGGTGTGGCGAGAAACATTGTCGGATTTCAGAAAAAAGTGAATATCTTCATGCAGGGTGATGCCGCCGGGCATGTAATGTATATTCAACAGGGCGGTGTAAAGCTGTCCGTTGTCAATGAGGTCGGTAAAGAAGCTGTCGTGGCTGTTCTCAAGCCAGGGGATTTTTTTGGCGAAGGATGTCTTGCGGGCCAGCCTCTTCGTATGGGGTCGGCCACCAGTACGGCGCCGACCAGCGTGCTCGTGATTGATAAGGACGAGATGATTCGTGTGCTCCACGCCGAACATGAGTTCTCCGATCGATTCATCATTCACATGCTTTCCAGGAACATCCGAGTGGAAGAGGATTTAATCGACCAACTTTTCAACTCAACCGAAAAACGCCTGGCTCGGACGCTTCTCTTACTAGCCCGCTATGGCAAGAAAGACGAGCCGCAGAGAATCCTTCCAAAGGTATCGCAAGAAACCCTGGCTGAAATGATCGGCACGACGCGCTCCCGAGTCAATCTGTTTATGAACAAATTCAAGAAATTGGGCTTCATCGATAATACGAACGGCCTCGAAATTAACAGCTCACTGTTGAGCGTCGTCCTGCACGAGTAAGCGCAGCTTTTGGCGCAGCAGACCCCTGCGTGTTCCGAATTGAAATAGGCGATTCGCTCCCGATGCCATTTCATTATGGTTGCGTGCACCAGGCAAACCTGTTTGCGTCGAGTTTCGGCCCACTGGCGCTACGCGATGTCTTGGTGCCAGATGGCTAGACTTCAGATAGCCATGGCTTTTCGCGTTTCAGGCGATGACCTCAACAGCTGTACAAGCGACCTGAGCGGTCGCGTCGGACGCGGCTGGGTCAGTCCGCGGCTCCCCGGATCCTCGAGGCCTCTTGACCCGCAACGGCTCGACAGGCGGTCACAACCTCGCTCCAAAGATTGCGCTTCTTCGGCCAGACACGGAATTGGGCTCGGAAGAAATAAAAGTAATCGACAACAAATAACAAGGCTGTCATTCTGCGCTGCTCTAAGACACGAGACTCGTCCGTTTGGCAGGGCGAGATGAAAACAAGTCCCTCTGATGTGTCTTTAATAACTATTTGTATATAACCGTTGACGTGAATACTCCTCCGGTTGTATTCAGGTTCGAGCGGATTGTTTTGTGAAATATCTCACCCAAAACGAGCTCGACCATCTTTTCGTGGTGCTCCTACTCCACCCTAAAACGGCGCCCGCGGAACAGGCCGCACGAGTAGAGGAACGCGCGGAAATATGGCGCAAGCTCGTGGCCGCGTCGAATGCTCCGCCTTCGGAAGAAACGACCTACCGGACGAACCTATTTGAGTCTCCGGAGTATTTGCGGCAATTTTGGAAAGACCCCGCCGAGATACTAGAAGCCTTTTTGTGGATAAAGAAAAAGGCGAAGCGAACCAAGGCGGCGACCTTGTGAATCAGGTTACCGCGCCGCCTGAAAGCCTAGAACTGCTTTTCCGATACCTTTCGATCGCTGCGCGCCACCAGCGACAGTCGCATTCGAAAAACACCGGCTACCATCGTAAGCTGCGGAATGACTACTACCTCTATGCAAGCGTTTTCCTCGAAGAATGTTTTGCGTTCGGTGGAAACTGGCCCGAGTACGACCACGCTCTTCCTCCAACCGAATGGACGGCGTTGCTCATTGCGGTCATGCGCCGCGTTACCATCACTACGTTTACTACATGGTTTAGCCCGACGCGACAAACTCACAAAAAGGGGAATACGCTCTTCGTCTCCGTACCGGCCCCTACTTTTGTCGCGGTCCTCACCCGGACCTACGCCGACATGATCAAAAGTGTCCAGCAAGAACTTGGTACCGACTACATGATCCGCTACATTATGCGCAAAATGAAAAAATGAACGGAGAGGCTTGCGCACGATCCTTGGCTAAACGGAGACGGCGTCCTGCTTGTTCACCTTTTGTTAGAAACGGTTGAACGGCGCTTCATTTTTTAAAATCCTGAGACCCTAAATAATGAGTTAGTGCTTTTGGCGTAATTGAGATAGTTTTGTGATCCCCGCAATCCAACGTCGAACAAGGAGCCATGATTGACTCGATTTTGAATCGCTTTCGGAATGGAGACAGGGTCAGGCCGGAGCGCTTTTGGGACGGACTTACAATCGAAGCCAGGCAACAAATACTTGAACAAGAAGGCTTTTCCCCAACGTATGTTCAGGAGCTCGGTACTAAAAAATGGGGAAAACTGTCGGAGGGCGTTCGTATCTGGCTCTTTAGCCCGGTTCTCCTGACCGCTTTGGAGGTTCGCCAAGCGATCGTTCGGTCGCAGTATAAAATAGAACAGGAACCGAACCCCAGGGAACCAGTTTAGAGTCACCGTGTCAAATCGTCGTTTAGAAGGAAGTCTCCGAAGGCAACGGCCTCCGTTATTTTGAACGCGGACTTCGCGTCCTTGTTCACCTCTTTGATCCGCTCTCTCAGTGATTCAACGGCTTGTTCGGCACTTTCTCGCGAGAAGCGTGTGGTCTTGGCATCCGATACTGCTTCCCCAGCAGGCGTTGTCATCCATTCGCCTTGTTTCTCAGTTTGGACGTAACCCTGCGCTGCCAGGAACGCACGACCTGTTCGGCTTCACGGCGGCTGATCTTCAGCGTATCCGCCAGATCGCGAACTGACCATGTGACCGTGCCCTTCGTGTCTTTGAGAAAGCTGAGCGCGGCCTCCGCCGGGATCGAGGGTTGCGTAGCGGAAGTCGAAGGTGCAGATCGTCTCCGGCAGCGTGACGGCGTCGATCAATCCAGCGCAGATTACCGAGATTCTTTCCTCAGAGTAGTGGCGACGCAAATCAAGGTCGGCTCGACGGTCACCGTTCGCCTTTTCATATCAGGTTCGGCGGGTTCGCTTTGAAAGTGGATGAGGCTCAGAATCCGAGAGCGGTGCGCTAATCTGTCTCTCTGCGGCGGCAAAACTGTCGTAGATTTCCGTTACGTTGAGGTTCAGTCTTTCCAGTTCTTCGCGGTACATAGTCCTGAGGTAGTGCTCAAGCATAGTGCGGCCAAGCCTGGGGTTCTCCCGCTTTAGTCTCCGCAGTTCTTCGTAATACTTGCTAAGGTCTGGAGCCATCTTTATTTCCTGCCCTTCGCGAACGAATTTGAGCGATTTGACAAATTGTCTAGGAGAACCGGGGCTCAAGCCCGATACAACAGGTCCGTCCGAAAGTAAATTGCAGCATAACCGCAGTTAGGGCATACACATTCGTTTCCAGTGATCGCGACTTCGGGCTTTTCTGGAATCATCAGGCGCGCCATTCCGCTAATCTGGGAATGTTCAAATTCGGTTTTCACTTCGGACAAATGAGAATCCATCTCGACATCTGTCACCTCGGAGGGGCGATAGCCAAAACCCGAAGCACCGTATGTGCGGTAGCTTACCAATGGAATTTACAAAGACATTCGGGCCCTCCGGGCGACGCTTTTGCATTGCATTTCAGGGCATGTTTGTTCTCGTCGCCCGAAGGAGGGAGATTGGGTCGCAATGACAACGGTCGCCGGGCATATTGATACAGAGGTCAGAACCGTTTTTCCTCATCCTATGCTTCCACGATCTTGTTCTTGATCGCGTAGCGGACTAATTCGGTGATTGAATGCAATGACAGTTTCCTCATCACATTTGCTCGGTGAGTTTCCGCCGTTTTAGCGCTAATCCCAAGTGACGCGCCAACCTTCTCGCTGGTGTTGCCCTCCACGAGAAGTTGCACAACTTCCAGTTCTCGTGGTGTCAGCCGCTTCCGAGAATCCGACGTAGCGATGTTTGTGGACATGTTGACGCCTATGTACTCAAGCGTACCAAGCCCTAATAAAAAAGGTACAGTTATGTCTTTGAGAGTACGTAAGCGTTAGGGTCAGCTTGAAATTTGAACAAAGCGACCCGGTCGGTGGGGGTCGCTATTATTAGGGCCTTGAGGGGTATTTCTTTGAAGAGGAACTGCCTCGACTCTGTTCCTTAACCATCCGCAATGCTGTTCCTTTCAGCACAGTTTTGGTCTGTACGTTTTCCTACTATCTTCCTGCTCGCCTGAAAGAAGGTTCCATGGATATCCCTGCGACCTACTTATGGCAGACGGTCTACCTAGCTGCCGTTTTGGAGACGGACAACGCTGCAATGCCCACTCGGATTTATGAGGCGTTAGCTGCAATCGAACAAAGACTTCTCAGTCCGATTGAAGAGGATGGCGCGGAGTACAGGACACTTGAGGACGCTCAAATAGGGCTTCTGGCGCTCAAAGCCGAGCGAGCCGAAAGTGCCCCGGGGGGCATCAGTGTTACTCGTGCAGGACGACAGTAAGAAGAGACTTGTTAATTTTGATTCCGCCGTTGTACTCGATGAAGCCTAGTTTCCTGAACTTATTCATGAACAGATTCACCCGCGAGCGCGTCGTACCGATCATTTCCGCCAGCATTTCTTGCGATACCTTTTGAAGCACGCCCTCTGGCTGGTCTTCCTTGCCATAGCGAGCAAGCAGTAGCAGTGTGCGAGCCAATCTCTTCTCGGTCGAGTTGAAGAGTTGATCGATCAGGTCCGCCTCAACCCGGATGTTCCGCGCCAGCATGTGCGTAATGAAACGGTCGGAAAGGTCGTGTTCCGCATGGAGCACACGCGTCATTTCGTCTTTTCCGATGACAAGCACCGTCGTCGGAGCAATAGCGGTCGCTGTTCCCATGCGAAGCTTCTGGCCCGCCATCCCGCCTTCTCCAAAAAAGTCGCCGGGGCCAAAAATAGCCACAACCGCTTCCTTGCCGTCCTCGTTGACCACCGTGAGCTTCACGCTCCCTTTCTGGACGTACATGATGCTGTCCGCAGGCTGGCCCTGAGAGAAGATGGCTTGCTTCTTGCGGTACTCCTCGACCCTCCTCGAGGCACCGACCGATTGGAGAAAGACCTGCACATCGAATGCGTTTTTCTTAGGTGTCATGTGGGCACGTTTCGGATCGCCTTACGAGGCTCGAATTCATCGCAGAGGGACGCAACTGCCTCACTCTGCCTGTAGCTCACGGCTACTCGTCGAGAGACAAGAATTCGACAACTATGATGCACGGTTAGTTATCGCGTGGCCCAAACAGTAATACGCTGTAACGAAATGTGTCAAATCCATTTTTCCCCGCGCCCCACGCAAGAAATTATTGTTGTCGATGATTCGAGAATGGCTTGA
The DNA here is from genome assembly GCA_049512575.1 of Candidatus Acidiferrum sp. GTDB lineage: Bacteria > Acidobacteriota > Terriglobia > Acidiferrales > UBA7541 > Acidiferrum. The sequence continues at coordinate 814 of JBEKWY010000059.1, read as the reverse complement.
CGCGATCTTTCCAGCTTTGATTTACTTGCGGGACCGACATGGATCAACAACGCAGCAGCCTGAGGCTTCCGTTCGTAGCCGCCGCCGAGATCGCGCTCGAAGGCTCGCCCAGTGCAAGTATCACAGCCAGCGTCAAGGAACTGAGTCTATCCGGGTGCTACGTTGACACTCCTGCGCCATTTGCCCCCAAAACGGCCGTCTTGGTGAAGATTTTCAAGTCTGACGAGTACTTCGAGGCTAAAGCAACCGTTGTGTACGCCCATCCGGCACTGGGAATGGGGCTTGCGTTTCGCGATGTGAAACCTGATTGCCGCATGGTCATGCAGAAGTGGTTGCTGGCGGCGCTGCAAGACAAGGAACCCAAACCGTGAGCGACGGCTGTGTCCGGAACGGCACAGACGTCGTCTTGAGAACCGCCTACAGTGGAACTTGCCTCCCCCTTCAAAGAGGGCTGGTTAGAGAACAGCAGACAACAATGTTTGGATACGGACTACTTGGGACTTTGGTGGTGATCTGCTTGATCGTTTGGATCGTCAGGAAACTATAAACGTGAATCACGGAATGAGCCCATGAACAATAACAAACACAAAAGAGAAACCAGCAATACGATACTCGCCGGCGTCCAGACGGAGATGGCGCTGCCGCGCATATCGAAGTCCGCAAGAATAGCGGAACTCAACCTAGACACGGCGAGAATTTCCCAACCGCCGAGGACGGTCATCGCCGGAATCGTTGACAAGTTGATCGCATCTTCGCATCCAAACCAGCGGGAGGAGGCGCAGATTTCTATCGAAGGTGCCGATCCTGGCTATCG
>JBEKWY010000058.1:0-29673 GCA_049512575.1 Candidatus Acidiferrum sp. | reverse complement strand
GAATCGCTTGACGCGGGGCGCGACCATTCCCGCGGAGCGCGTTTTGGCCCATGGGTCACCGCTTGCACTCACTTCACTTAATGGCACCAGTCCCGCAAGCTTCACGGGCTCGAAAGCCGCAAGAAGCACTGTGCGACGACGCGTATGGTCCGGCGTATCCCAAAAATCGTCATGCTCGGGTAGCGGTTCGACCCGGTATACCCACGAAAAACCCGCGCGGTACAGCATTTTGATGATGGCTTCTTCGCTCGGGTAGAAAGCCAGATCCGTCAGGCTTTGGTCATCGGATTTAGGTTCCTCTCGCAACAGCACACAGGGATCTTTTGAAGGCACGCACATACTCTCGAGCAGCAAGATTTTGCCGGTCAGCGAGCGCAGATGGCGGATCGCCCGGAGCGGGCTTTCCAGGTGATATAGAAGACCAAAGCACACCACCAGATCGAACATACCCAGTTGAACCACCGAAGAATCTTCAACATCCCGCGTCTCGAAAGCTATATTCGGATAGCGCTTTTGCGCCTCAATTATATTGCCCTCGCGCCCATCGAAACCCACGACATTTAATCTAGACTCTCGCAAAATTTGCGCAAAAAACCCGGGGCCGCATCCTGCGTCCAAGGCTGTTGTAAGCCCTACCGCGTTCCGCAATTGTGGGACAAGTGTGCGGATGAGCGCACCTCGTGCTTCAATGTGCTTCAGGTAATGGTCCTGATCGAATATCCACGTGGCCTGAGGACTGCCTGTCATCGATTGGCCTGTATCGCAAATTCATTCGGCAGATTGAGCACGCCGCACCATTGGTCCGATGGGTGCTGATACGCGTCCGTGGCAACACTCATTTCCGGAATACACTCCCAGGAGTCCACCTCCTGCCCGTCGTCGTACAGGCTCACGAACCAGCTATAGGCTCCTGGCCGGACGGGCAGCATAACAAACGTATGGGAAAACTCATGGTCGCCCGGCCCCAATCGGATATTGTCCGCAGCCCACGCCCACACTAACTGACGGTCGTGACTATACAAGGCGATGCCGTGATGTCCGTTCTTGATAGCTTGCTGAAGCGACACTGTGAGTTGGATCGTGACACGTCCCAGATGCTTAAGGATATGCGCTTCCTCTGGATCGGAATTTGCGATCTGCCAGCCAAGAAATTGTCCCTTTGTTCCTGTGCCATGAAGCCGCCCCGCTACGCTGCCATCCACGCGCGACATTGCGCTTTCATAAGCGCTGACCACTTCATGCGCCGACCCCGTCATCCGAATCTCTCCGCCATCCACCCACACCACGCGATGGCACAAGCGCCGCATCTGGTTCATCTGATGGCTGACCAGCACCACCGTCCGCCCCTGCCGCGCCACATCGCCCATTTTGCCCAGGCACTTTTTCTGAAAATTGATGTCTCCCACCGCCAGGACTTCGTCTACCAGCAAGATCTCGGGCTCCAGGTGCGCCGCCACCGCGAATGCCAGACGCACGTACATCCCGCTCGAATAATGCTTCACCGGCGTATCGATGAACTTCTCGATCTCCGCGAACGCCACGATCTCGTCCATCTTGCGGTCGATCTCGCGTTTCTTCATGCCCAGCAGCGACCCGCTGAAATAGGTATTCTCGCGCCCGGTCAGCTCCCCGTGGAATCCCGTGCCCACTTCCAGCAGGCTGCGCACGTGCCCGCGAATCTCCGCGCTTCCGGTCGTGGGCCGGGTGATCCGCGACAGTATCTTCAGCAGCGTCGTCTTTCCCGCGCCGTTCCGCCCGATCAACCCCAAAACTTCGCCTTCCTTCACCTCCAAAGACACGTCCCGCAAAGCCCAAAAAGTCTCTTGCGGCGCCCGGCGCAGTGCGGCCAGCGGCGCCCGCGCAAATCGCGTGAGCGAGTCCCGCAGCATCCCGCGCGTCTCGACAACGCCTCGCCGGTACCGTTTCCCCAACCCCTCAGCCTGAATCACCGCCGTCATGCCAATCGTTTCCCCTCTGTACCGGGAAAATCTCGCTCCCTTTGGAGCCTCAACCGCCAACGGACAATTTCCGATGCATCTCTTCCGCACCAACGAACTGCTCCCGCCTCTGCTCCGGCGTGGCGAAGGCATGCGACTCGCGAAAACGCCCCTGTTCCCGCACGAACACCGTGTCCGTCTGGGCCAAGGCGTTGTCCAGCGGCCGGTAGTTGAACCCGTAAATATCGTAGACCACGAATCCGTATTCCTTCATTTTCCCTACGATGTCGAACAGCTGCGGCGCCCCGACAATCGTCCCAAACAGAGTAACCTCCAAAACGACCGCCTCGGTCTGTTGCAGCGTTTGCCGCGCCCCGGCCAGTACTTGCAATTCGGCTCCCTGCACATCCACTTTGAGCAGATACGGCCCAGACAGCTTCTTCTGAGCGCACACCTCGTCGATGGTGACCACCGGCACTTGCCGCGGCGTCCCGTCCACGGCTGCCCCTTCCACTTCCTTAAATAGGCTGGAGCCGAATCGATCCGCGTGCACGTTCAGCGTGGCCGTACCGGAAGCCGCCCCGGCCGCTGCCAGGACGTATTGCGCCTTGTACGTCTCGCAAATTTTCCTCAGAAACGGCTCAAACTCCGCAAGCGGCTCGATCAGCAAAATGTCGGCTTTCGGGAACTCCGCGTAGAGCTCCGCCGTCTGGTACGCCACCCCCACGTCTATCACTGTCCGCGGCGCAAATCCCAGACTGGAAAGCTGCCGCAACGCTCCCTGCATGCTGGCCCGCGGCACTTCGGCCGGTTTCACCTTGCGCACGTCCAGCCCGACCGCCCCGAACAACCGCTTCCCCGCGACCTTAACCGCCGTCAGCATATCCGCGCTTCCTGTTTTCCATTCGCATGTGGAGGCTGGGCTTCTTGGACGTGCGTCTTACACTCGGTCGGCAACCGTCCCCTCAACCCGCTGAAAAAACAACAATCCCCCAACCAGAACGACTGCGACCATTCCCGCAGACGCCAGCATCATCGGACCCGGGGGCAGCCCTCGCCCAGTCAGTGCCCACCGGAACCCGTCGATCACTCCGGCCATCGGATTCAACCCATACAACCACCGCCATTTTGCCGGCACCAGTGAACTGGGATACGCCACGGGGGACGCCAGCATCCAGAACTGCACCACAAAAGGAACAATCGAAGCCACGTCGCGGTACAAAGCATTCAGCGCCGAAGTCCATAAACCGACTCCCAGCGCGGTAAGCACCGCTAACATCATAAAGGCCGGCAGAAGCACCACCGTGGCCGGGGGATGGATTCCAAAGCTCAAGGTCAAAATAATCATCACCACAAACCCGATCGCCAGATCCACGACGCTAGAGCAAACCGCCGCCAAAGGCAGAATCAGCCGCGGGAAATACACTTTGGTGATGACGTGCTGGTTGGTAACGATGATGCCGGTGCAGTTGGTTAAAGCCTGCGCGAAATACGCCCAGGGCACCAGCGCCGCAAAATAAAAAACGGGATAAGGCAATCCTTGCGAGGGAAGTTTCGCGAGCCGCCCGAAAAAAATGGTGAACACCCCCATGGTCATCAGCGGCTGCAGGATCACCCAGGCGACACCGATCACAGTCTGCTTGTAGCGGACCTTAACGTCGCGCCACACGAAGAAATAAAGCAGCTCCCGGTACTCCCAAAGCTCGCGCAAGCGCAGCTCGAACAACCCGCGCGGCGGCACAATGCGCACAATCGCCGGTGCGCCGGCGGGAAGCGGAAGCGCGTCGTGAACGGCGGCAGCCAGGGAGCCGCCAGCCGGAGGAGGTGTGGTAACCGATGCCATCAATTTGCCAAGTCCAACCTGCTACGGTTTACTACACTGCGAAATATACGAACTAGAGTAGCAGAGATGCACTCAGCCAGAGAGGCCCGGAACATTGTTTTTCACTGGATGTTACGTCCAGCGAACTCGCATTCATGGGGCCGTACATTCCGGACGACGCTACGGAGCTGGGGGTTTGTTCATCTGCTCGATGTCGCGCTCTTCGATCTGCCGCATCAGATTGGCGCGATGAAAAAGGTAGGTTTGCGCCTTGGCGGAAATCTCGCGAGGCACGACGAAGAATTGGTTATGAATCATCTCGCTCCACACGATCGGCCCGCGCGCCGGAACCAGGTGCGTGCCCCACTGGAACAGGAAAGCCATGTTCCATAGGATGACGCACGCTACGAGCGACGAAGCCGCCGCCAACGCCGCTCGTGGAGAGCGAAAGAACCTGGCGGCGCGATCCAGCAAAACGCTCAACCCAAGGATGAATGGGGCCGTCAACGAGACAAAAAATCGGTTGCCGTACGACGAAATGCCATCCCAATCGGGATAGCACGCGATGAGCAAGTAAAACGCCAGCACCGCCGCCAGCATCGGAGTTCCGACGCCGGGTTGGCGTCGCCAGAAAACGAAAAGTCCGGCGACAGCGAGTAACACCACCGGAGTCCACACGAACAGTCCGTGATCGGGGGAAAATAGCACGGAGAGAAAATACGGCGACCGCCACGCCCACTCGCTCAGGGGAATATATCCCGACTCCAGCGGACTCCCGTAAATCACATAGCGTGTGATAAACGTCGGCAGGAAACACAGAATGACGATGACGCCAAACAGCAAGTGATTCGCGACGAGTCGCGCTGCGGATATGCTGCCGGAGGACGAATTCGTGCTCGACTTATCGACGCGCGCACGGCTTCGCAACGCAGCGAGATATTGCTGGATGGCTTCGATGACGAGGACGGTGAGGACTGTAATGTTGGCGTAGTACACGTTGAGCATCAATCCGTCAATGACCGCGAGGAAGCACCATTGGCGCGTAGTGCGCTGGACGCGTGTTTCGTGCCAATACCAGAGGAACAAAGCCACGGCGGACGCAGAGTGCGCGTGCGACCACGCCGGATTGAAGTACATGTACACGGGAAGCGAGCTGCTCCACCAAATAGAAATGGTGGCAAGAAAGGCCCACCGCTCGTCAACGTATTTGCCGGCCAAGCGATTGGCGAGCAGCAGACCGAGAAAACCGTACAGCGCGGTTCCGAATGCCATCGCGAAGCGGTACGGCGCGGAAAATCCGTCCGATGCAACATGCGATCCCATCGCGCGAGCGAGCAGCACGCCCACGTGCGCGATCAACAGAAATGGCGTCCACAGAATAGCGGGTCCGACGGTGAAGTGATTGTCGAGATGGCCGGTGGGAGTGCGGAAGCTCGGTCGCGGCACGCCGTTTTCGTCGATGCGCGCATCGCGAAAACTGGCGTTGCCGGATTGATAGTCGTGCACGAAATCGAGGCTGTGCTCGATCAGCGGGGCGCGCGCGAGCGCGTAGTAACCGATGCCGTCGCCGCGAACCCAGGGATTCATCAGCGGCAGCGACGCCAAGAAAATAAAGACAAGCCAGCGCTCGAATTTGCGTCTGCGCCCAGATTCCAGCCTGTCCTGACCATCGGATTGCACTAGCTGCTGACCCGTTGACTGAATTTCGTCTTTGCCAATTTGAGCATGCGGTTCGATCTCGAAGGCAATGAAGTCACGCGCGGTAGGGTGCGACTTTTGGCAACGGTCGCGCCTGGTTCGCAACATCGTACCGCACGCCGAGTAATTGCGGTACGCCGTCGCAATCGAACATCAGACGGCAGTTTGCGCGACCGCTTCGACGGACAGGTCTCGTTGCCGTTGAAATCGAAACGAATGGCCACGGCGGATCAACGGGCTTTCGATGTAAACCCACGATAGTTTAGCCACGACGAGCGAAAGTGCCACGGCCAAAAACGTAACGCCGACGCCTTGCCAATCTTCAATGGCAGGTCTCGGCCGATGAAGCAAGAGCAAATGCGAAAACTGGTTGATGGGCATGTGGACCAGGTATAGGCAGTAGGAAATCGTGCCCAAAAAGCGAAGCCAGGACATGCGCATCAGGGCGGTGATCCAGCCCCCGGATTGGGAGATTATCAGTAACAAGAGGCAGGTGAAAAACGCCGCAATCCAGCTGTAACCAAACGAGACAGCCACGAGCGGCAACGGAAGAACGATCAGCGACTTGAGGAGGAGCAGAATGCCCACAGCAAAGACAGCGACAATCCATTGCAACCGGCGCCGGTTCCGAATGAGCGCCTCCTGAATAGCCGGGGTTCTCCACGCAATCGCCGCAAGCATCCCGAAGGCGAGAGTGTCCGCGCGCCACGCCAGCGCGCCGTTGAGCAAGCCACCATGGAAGTAGCAAAAACCGACAAACCGCAGCGTGGGAGACGCTACCACGAAAGAAACGAGCAAGCGGGTGAGTCGCGGCAGGGACAGGAATCGAACGAAAAACGGCGCAACCAGGTAGAACTGTTCTTCAACCGCCAGAGACCATGTTACGACGAACCATCTCCATTGAAAATCCGTGAACGAGGCGAGGAAGTTTTGCAGAAAGAAAACGCATTTGGGAAGCACGAGCAATTCGCGCAGGCTGACAGTCGTGCGGCCCTGCGGAAAAAACTGCAGGATGACCACCGTGAGTGTAAACAGCAACATCAGGAGAAAATAGATAGGCAGAATGCGATGGACCCGGCGGATGTAAAACCTCTGAAAGTAGTCCGCTGAGCTCCGAGAATCGAGCAGAATTCCGCCGATCAAGAATCCCGAGAGCACAAAGAATAGATCGACCCCCATCCACCCGCTTCGAAACACCCAGAAAAAACGATCCAGCCAAACGGGCAATGAAGTGTGGTCGCTGTTCCCTATAAAGTGGCAAAGAAGCACGAGCAGGATCGCCATTCCCCGCAGGCCGTCCAATTCCGGAATGCGACCGGATGAACTCGCTCCTTTGGGTTCAAGAGAAAGGGCGGCGGCATTCACGGGATTTACCACACGGGTTCAGACCGCGGAGTTGGCGGCAGCCCGGGGAGCGTGAGCTTGTGCGGGCTCGGCTTTTTGCTGGAAGAAGGCGGCCACGCGATCGATGATTTCGGTCAGCGGCGTGCGCGGACGGAAGCCGGTAAGGGCTTCGAGTTTGTCTACGCAGGGGACCCGGCGCATCATGTCTTCGAAGCCGGGCTCGTAGGCTTTGTCGTAGGGCACGAATTCGATGGCGGAGTTGCTGCCGGTGCGCTGCTTCACCAGCTGGGCGAGTTGCTCGATGGAAACTTCTTCGGTGTTCCCGACGTTGATGACTTCACCGATGGAATGCGGAGTGTCGATCAAGCGGACGAGCGATTCGACGGTGTCGCGGACATCGCAGAAGCAGCGGGATTGTTTTCCGTCGCCATAGATACTGATGGTCGTGTTGTCGAGGGCGGCTTTGACGAAATTCGGCAGCACCATTCCGTAGCGGCCAGTCTGCCGCGGACCCACCGTGTTAAACAGCCGGACAACGATCACGGGAAGCTGTTTTTCCTTCCAATACGAAAGCGCCAGAAATTCATCGAGGGCTTTCGAAGCAGCATAGCTCCAGCGGCCTTTTGTGGTGGGGCCAAGAACGAGATCGGCGTCTTCGTGGAACGGCACATTGGTATTCTTGCCGTAAACTTCGGAGGTGGAAGCGGTAAGAACAAGCTTGCGCTTCTTGCAGGCGGCCTCGAGGATCCTCTGCGTGCCGTTGACGTTGGTCTCGATGGTGCGCACCGGGCTTTCCACGATCAATTTCACACCCACCGCGGCCGCCAGGTGAATTACCGCGTCGGCGTCGTCCACCAGTTCCGCCACCAACTGGCGGTTCTCAATATTGTCCAGGTGATATTCCATCCGCTCGAAGGTCTTGAGATGACGAATGTTGTCCATGCTGCCGGTGGACAAATTGTCGAGCAAAACAACGCGATCACCGCGGGCGAGCAGCCGCTCCGCGAGATGTGAGCCGATAAAACCAGCGCCGCCGGTAATTAGAAAGCGCAAACAATCCCCCTTTTACAGTGCCTGGATGTCGTCCTGATCGTCACGATCGCGGCGACCACGAGATGAAGCTTTGTAAGGCGTTTCGGTCTCATCCTTCATGTGCGACGGGTCGGCTGATTCCTGCGGACCGTAGCCATAGGAGTACGGATAATAGCGATAGGAGTAGTAGTAGTCCGGCGCGCTGGAATTGACAGCGTTCAAGACCACACCGAGAAGCCGGCATTTCACGCTGACGAGCAAGTCGCGCGTGCGTGTGAAGGCTTCCTTGGGAGTTTCCCCGCTGCGCACGACGAGTAAGACTCCATCCGCCTGCACCGATAAGATGACCGCGTCGGTGGCCGCCATAACCGGAGGCGTATCGATGACGATGAATTTGAATTTGGTGCGCAGCTCGGCGATTGCGTCGGCAAGCCTATGAGAAGAGAGCAAGTCCGCGGGATTCGGCGGCAGAGGACCCGTGGGAATCGCGGAAAGGTTCGGGATCGCGGGATGCTGGACGGTGACCAAGTCGAGGCTTGAGACGCCCGCCAAGTAAGAACTCAGGCCCGCGTATTTGCCGCCGTTCATGTTCAGGAGACGGCCGACGCCGGGCTTTCGCAAGTCGGCATCGATCAGCAGGGTGCGATCGCCAAGCTGCGCCAGGGTGACGGCCAGATTCGCGGCCGCCGTGGTCTTGCCTTCACGAGGCAACGCGCTGGTAACCAGAATCACCTGTGGAGGGCGTCCCGCCTGCGACAACAAAAGTGCGGTGCGCAACGCCCGGAAAGCTTCGGACATCTGCGACTTGGGTAAGTGCTGCGCGACCAATTCGACGTGCCTCGCGTGACCGTTGCCGTTGCCCAGAGCTTGACTCAGCGTCTTTCTTCGGCGTCCATCGGCATGCGTTTCCTCAAACGCGGGAACCACCGCGAGTGAAGGCAAGCGAGCCAGCGTCTCCACGTCGTCCGGCGTCTTGACGGTGTTATCCATATACTCGCGCAAGATCGCCAAACCAATACCCCCAACCAGACCTACCAGAAAAGCCAGCGCCACGTTACGAGCCTTCGCGGGGCGCGAAGGATACGAGGGGATCATGGCGGGATCTACGACGCGAATGTTGGAAGACTGCAACGCCGCGGAAATCCCCGCTTCCTTCAGCTTGGTCAGCAAGCCATCGTAGAGCGCCTTATCCGCTTCGGCGTCCCGCTTCAGGATGTTGTACTGCACCATGCGCTCGGACATGAGATTGGCTTCTGTTTTCTGCTGATCGAGCGTATGAACCAGCAACTCCTCGCGCTGCTGCGCTTCGTGGTATTCGCTGCCCAGCCGAGCGACGACGGCGCGTTTTTCCCGTTCCAGGTTCTGATCGACTTCCTTGAGCTGCGATTGAAGTCTCTGCACCTTTGGAAAATTAGGGCCGTACTGACTGATCGCTTCGGTGTACTGCACGTTCAGTTCGGTACGCCGGTGCAGCAACTCCTGCACGCTGGCACTGTCGCGGATTTGAGGAACCAGGTCGGCATCGCCTTGTTTGGCGAAGTCGAAGAGCGATTGTTTGCGCATGCGCTCGCCCTGCGCTTCGATGAGCTGGCGGCTGATCTCCGACAACCGCTGGGTCGTCATGTTTTGCTTGTCATCGACTTCCCAGATCTGGTTTTTCCGTTCGTAATCGAGGCGCGCGTCTTCGGAGTTTTTCACCTTGATCTTGAGCTCGTCGAGCTGATCGGTCAGCCAGGTCGTGGCGGCGGTGGTGGCGTCGTAGTGACTTCGGCGATTTTGGTCGATATAGTTCCGGATATGCGCGTTAACCACCTGGGCGGCTAGCTCCGGGCTGGTGGCTTCAAAGCTGATGTCCATCAAACGGCTGTTGGGGACGCGCTTGACGCTGAGACTTCCCAGAAAAGCAGCCAACTCCGGCGGCCGCTTCTGGTTCGCCAGGCTGCCGGTGGCCAGGGCTTCTGACGAGGGGTCGGAGCCTTGAAATTGCGGCTGACCCGTGAGTACGCCGGTCCGTATGGTTTGCAGCGCGAGAGTTTCGCTGGTCAAAATTTTGGACTGCGTCTCGATGTAGTTTTCGAGGTCCAGCATGTAATCGTAAGAATCGGTGCCCTGGAAGGGAAGGATGTTGGCATTCTCGCGGCCCAGCTCAATGCGCGTGGTGGCCACGTAAACCGGCTGCATGCGGAAGGTGGCAATCGAAACAATGGTGACCACCGCGAGCATGAACGACAGAATCAGCCATTGGTGTTTGCGAAGAATCAGCAGGTAGTCGTAGAGGTGCGGCTCGCGAGGCGACAGCTCAAACGCTGGCCGCACCGCCTGCGAAACAATATCGACGGCCCCGTTCGAGGGGTCGTCGCGAGAAATCATTTTGAAATCGTCAGCCATCGTTTACTGAACCAGCCGGTAAAGTAGAACTCCGCTGCCTACCGCCACGGAAAGTTCCACGAGTCGATAGGCCATGGTCTTGCCCCCGCTATTGGGGACGTACAGAATGTCGGACGGCCGGAGCTGCACATCTTCGGACTGAAATTTCATTACTTTCTTGAGGTCGACTTCGACTTCGTGCTGCTGCCCAGTGCCGTCCTTGCGCACGATAACGGCACGATCGGATTTCGCCGTGCGGCTCAAGCCGCCCGCGAGCGAAAGGACCTTGAGCGTGGTGAGCTGCGCACGATCGTTCGAGACGGTGTACCCCCCGGGCCTGCCCACCGCGCCCAGAACGTAGACGATTCCGGCGTGTGGAACGGTCACGACGTCGCCAGGGAGGATGATGATGTTGTTGGCCATGTCGCCGGTCTCAAGAATTTGATTCAGGTTGACGGTGATGGTGTTGGCCAGCGGCGGAGGAATTTGCGAAGAATCGGCCGGCTCAGAGGCCACCTTGGTTGGCTCGGCGGGGGATTTCGCGGGCGATGGCGAAGCAGCCGCGGAAGTCGGCGATGCATCCGTGGGCTGTTGTGCGGCACCCTGCGGAGTGCCGCCGCCTTGCGTTGGTGCAGGGGCCGCATCCTCCTGGCTGACCGAGGGTGGCTCCGCTGAAGACGGATCCTGCGAAGCGTCGGCCGACGAATCGCGCTCCGGCCGGGTGATGATGACGTGGTCGCCTGCGTCCCCGGTGATCCCGCCAGCTGCAGCCAGGACATCGATCAGTCGGACCTGGCGATCCGCCTCGTAGACCATGGGATGCGCGACAGCCCCGACGATGGTGATGGGCCTGCTCTTCTTTTCCTTCACGGTCACGGTCACTTCCGGATGTGATACCAGGCCGTTGGCCTCCAGCACTTCCTCGATCTTGCGTTCCGCCTGAATCTCCGTCAGGCCTGATACGCGCAACCGCACCGGAATCAAGGGAATGCCAATGGTGCCCGTTTGACTGACGCGCAATTCGCGCGATATTTCGGGGACGTCGAACACCTGAACGGAAATCAGGTCTCCCGTACCGATGACGTAGTCGCTGAGAGGAGGTGTGGCGTGAGGAGTGGCTGCGAGCGCGCGAAGACGCTCGTTCGTTTGCTGCGGTGTCTCAACCCTTTGCGCGCGGCTGGAAGGCGCCAGTGTTGCGAGCAGTGCGTTGGCGGCCAGAATACAAACCACCGGACGCAGTCGGGCTTGCTGCATAAGAATAGACGGCCCCCGATGTTGATTATACAGTTAAAGCACAGAAGTCAACCACGATTTCGCGTCTAGCGTCGAAAATGTTCAGAGGGGCCATCGGCAGGCTTGGACGGGATAACTTCACCGGTGGCGAGGTGCGCTACCAAGAGAAAAAGCAGGGCGTTGGCAGGTATATGAAGGTTGAAATCCACCAGACTGTGTACTAGAAAGCCACTACACCCGACCAGCCCCGCGAGGTGCAGCGCGGCCGCGAAAGCCTTGTCGCGTTGCAGCAATTGCCGCAGGGAAACAAAAAACAGTACGCCGAGGAACCATGCCGCGCAGACACCCCCGGCGATGCCGGTTTCGGCCAAGCCCTCCAGGTAGTCATTGTGGCTATGATTGACGATTTTCCCGTCGTAATTGGTCTCATAGGCGGGGAAGACCGTTTGCAGCGTGCCCAAACCGGTGCCCGTCCACGGATGCTCGAGGAAAATGTGCCAGGTGTCCAGGCGCATGGAGGCACGTTTGCTGTTCGTGACTTCCAGCGATTGCAATGAAGAGAAGCGCTCGAGGACCTGCTTTACGCCCAGCCACGAGACCAGGAGCAAGGCCAGAAGCAGTACGATCCCGCCGGCGAGGACATGTTCTCCGCCGCTACGGCTGAGCAACATGATGAGAATCAGAACCCCGATCTCCACTCCGAAACTCACAACTCCGCCGCGCGAGGCCGATAGAAATAGCGCTCCAATCGGCAGAAGCGCAAAGATGCCGACCAGGTACCACCGTTCTTTCCTCACCTTGCCTAGAATCAGCGGGACCAGAGAGACAGGTAGCACCAGCTCGATGAATCCCGCAAAGTGATTGCGATTCACGTAGGGACCGAAGGGGATTCCGCCGTAGCGCATCTCACGAAACCAGTACAGCTTCCCGTTGAACGTAAGCTGTTGCAGGATCCCGAATACCGCGACGAGGAAACCGAAAATCATGATGAACCAGATGAAATTTCGCCAATCGTCGGAGTTCCGAAAGACTTGGGCCGCGAGGAACAAAAGGATGGCGTAGGCGGCCAGCAAGTCCAGATCCATGCGCGTCGCGTACGCCGAGGCGGTGGTGTGCAAGAGAAGCTGCGCGATCGCGACGATCGCCAGCAGGATCAGCGGCGGCAACAGCGGCGTAAAAACCACTTGTTTTTCGTCTTCTTCGCTTACGAACAGGCCCACCGACCAGACCAGAAATAGAACGCCCGCGCCTGTTTCGAGCATCGCCTTGGACCAATCTTCCACTGCTCCGTGAGCAAGAACGGCGAAAGCGACCAGCGCGCAGATCCCGATGCGGACGAGCCTCATGGCTTCGCCCTCGCGGACGATTCCGGGGCCAGCGCGACGTCGTCGACCCACGCGGTTCCGTGAATCCTGCTGCCAAAGTCATCGCTCGGATGGCGGGCGACGCACACGCGGAGCTGGTTCACGCCGGCCACCGCGGTCCAGGGAAGGGTGAGCTGCGTCCAAGGCTGGGTGCCGTGCGCTTCGGTTGTCTCGGTCGAAGCGCTTCGCCCATTCTCCAGCCAGTCAAGCCGGAATCGGACGCCTTGGTCCGTCGTTAAGGCTTGCGTATGCACCCACGCGGAAAAGCCGTACGAAGTTCCCGGTTGCACCTGGACCAGGTGGCAAACACCGGAAAAATCTACGTTGCGGCTTCCATCGAAAACCAATCGCAGAGAACGCTGGCCGGAGTGCTTTTCGTTCGAATCGAATGTGGCCTGCACGCCTCGCGTAGACGGCGCAAGGGTCCACGCGAAACCTCCGCCGATCACTCCGGTTTCGAATCCACCGTCCCAGAGAACCGAGCCCGCCGGATCGACGGCCGGTGGCGAATCTGCAAGCGCTACGGCTTGGTCCCAGGTCCGGTGCGCATCTTCGATGCGGTGCGCCTGAATGAGGGAATCGACGAAGGGGATCGCCTCGTTCAGGGACAACCGCGGATGCAGCGACACGAGCCGGTTCCACACGGCGAGCGCCGGATCGATGGCCGCGTCTGCGTCGAGTTCGCGGATGGTGGCAAGGTAGATCGGCGCGGAGGGCGGGAGGACCTGGTCCAGGATCGTCTGGATGTCGGGGTCTACGCGCCAGCAGCGCGAAAAGGCCTCGGCGGCCCGCTTGGGATCGACGGAAAGCGAGTGACGAATCTCGGTGAACGCGGCAGGCAGCTCATTTTGCCGCAGCAAGAAATTGCCGTACCGCCACGATACTTCGGCGGAAGAAGGATAAACGCGCTTGGCCTGCAAGAAAGCATCGCGACCGGCTGCCAGGTCGCCCTCCGATTCGTAGGCGGCGGCGAGGTCCAGCCAGGTGCTGGCCGATCGCGGATCGAGCGTGAGAGAAGTGCGGTAGGCGTTGATGGCCCGCTGGGCGTCGGCGCTTTCCAGGTCGTATTGCCAGGAGCGGCCAACGAGATGCCACGCCTCCGGATTTCCCGGCTCGAGTTGCACCGCTCGCTCGTATCCGGAGCGGGTATCAAATCCCGAATAGTGCGCGGCCACCGCGTTGCGGATGCTCGCATAGGAGAGCGCCGTAGCGAGAACGAAGGCGACGAGAACAAGCGTGAAGCGCGCGGCCGCGCTGGAGAGACGCAGAATCATTCCACGGTACTGTGCCTAGCCAAATGACCAGTTGCAACATGAAATTAACGAAACAGCAATCGGTATAAAGAGGGAGATCGCGAAAGCTATTTGCCGATCGATGCGGTGAAAGTCTCGTCGGCGCGGCCGCGGCGTCGTACGTCAATTCCCAGGCGCTTGATCTTCTGGTTCAAAGTGGATAGCGGAATCATGAAACGCTCCGCCGCTTCGGTCTGATTCCAGCCCGTCCGCTCAAGCATGTCGATGATGATGCGCCGCTCGATTTCATCCATGATCTGGAACAAAGATGATTGCGGATGGTCGGCGGCGGTCCGCGAGCCGGGATCGCCGGGCATCGGCGGAAGAAATTCGGAAAGCTGCAGGCGCACGCCGCGGACAATTTCCTTGCTGCGGATGCTTTCAGGGAGAAGATCGACATCCACGCGTTCTTGCGTGGAAAGAACCACCGCCCGCTCGACAACATTCTCGAGTTCGCGCACATTGCCGGGCCAGTCGTAGTCCATCAGCAGCTTCATCGCGCCCTGCGTGAATTCGCGCGGAGTCTTGCCGTTCTCCTTGCAGTACCGCTCCATGAAGTGGAGGATCAATGCGGGCACATCTTCGCGCCGGTCGCGCAGTGGCGGCAGCCGCAAGTGAATCACGTTCAAGCGGTGATAAAGATCTTCGCGGAAGCGCCCCGCCTGCACCAGCGTAAGCAAATCGATGTTGGAGGCGGCGACGATACGCACGTCCACCTTGATCTGTTCGGTGCCGCCCAGGCGCATGAATTCGCGCTCTTGAATCACACGCAGCAACTTGGCTTGCGTTTCGTGGCTGATGGTGGCGATTTCGTCGAAGAAAATCGTGCCTTGATCGGCGACTTCAAAGAGGCCCTTCTTCGAAGCGATCGCGCTCGTGAACGCGCCCTTCACATGCCCGAAAAGCTGCGACTCCAGTAGATCGACGGGAATGGAACCCGTGTTGACCGGGACGAAAGCCTTGTCCGCGCGCGGCGATGCCGAATGAATCGCCTTGGCGATCAGTTCTTTGCCCGTGCCGCTTTCCCCGCTGATCAGAATCGTGGAGCGCGATGCCGCGACCTGCGTAACCAGGTCGAACAGCGTCAGCATCTTGTCGCTCTTCCCGATGATGTTGGGGAACGTAAAGCGCTGCTTCAGCGCACGCTTCAACTGCACGTTCTCTTCGCGCAGGCGCCGCGATTCCACGGCCTGCGCTACCTGCGCCAGGAGTTCGTCGTTCGACCATGGCTTGGTGATGTAGTCCATGGCCCCGCCCTTGAACGCGGCGCGCGCCATGTCGATCGATCCGTATGCGGTGATCAGGACCACGGAAAGTTGCGGGTCACGCCGGCGGATTTCGCGAAGCAAGTCGAGACCATTCCGATCGGGAAGGCTTACATCCAGCAGCAGCAGATCGAAGGGATGCTCTTCGAGTTTGGCAAGCCCCGACGCTCCGGTTCCCGCGCTGGACACACCGTAGCCTTCGCTGGCTAGCAGCAACTCAAGGCCTTCTCGGATTTCAGATTCGTCGTCGACTACAAGGATGGAACCCTTAGACATGGACCGCTTTCCTTACCGCGGGGAATTCGACGTGGAAGGATGTGCCCTTGCCGGGGGTCGAGCGAACGTCAATTTTTCCAGCGTGCTCTTTGATTATACCGTAGCTGACCGATAGCCCCAGGCCAGTGCCGCGCCCGCTGGCTTTGGTCGTGAAGAACGGATCGAAAATGCGGTGGATGTGTTCGCGTGGTATCCCCGCGCCGGTATCGACAACTTCGACCTCGACGCTGCCATTGTGCGCCGTGGTGCGCACTTCCAGCATTCCGCCGCCGGGCATGGCGTCGCGCGCGTTCAGGAACAAATTCAGAAACACCTGCTGCAGCTTGTTCGCCGACCCGCGCACCGCCGGCAGCGTGGCACCCAGTTGCTTCACCACCTGGATCTGCGATGTCTTCAACGGATGCGCGACCAGCGACAGCGTCTCTTCCACAACCCGATTCACGTCGATGTCCGCGAGTTCGGTCGCGCTGGTCCGCGAGAAATTCAAAAGATTGTTGACGATCTCGCTCGCGCGGAACGTCTGCTTCACGATCTTCTCGATGATGCCCTGGCCCGGATCGCCTTCCGGCATCTGCTTGGCCAGCATCTGGATGTAATTGGAAATCACCGCCAAAGGCGTGTTCACTTCGTGCGCCACGCCCGCGGCCAGCAATCCGAGCGACGTAAGCTTCTCGGTTTGCGTCATCTGCTCTTCCATGCGCTCGCGTTGCGTCACATCGTCGAAAAGCAGCAGCCGCCCGATGCGCTCACCCGATTTGCTGACCAGCGGCGTGATCGAGACGTTCAGCGTCAGCAATCGTCCCTGATGATGCAGCCTCTGTTTGTAGATGCCGGTGATTTGCTCTTCGTCCTTTCGGAAGGCGATCTCCGACGCCAGCTCCTCCGGCAGCAACGCGCGCAACTGGTGCCCTACCGCATCTTGTCGGGACACGTTGAAGAGCTGCTCCATGCGCGTGTTCCAGGATTCCACGATGCCGCCGAGATCCACTGCCAGCACCCCGACGTTCAGCGACTCGACGATGTTCTCGCTGAAATCCTTGAGCCGCGCGATCTCCAGCGCTTTTTGCTCCAGCGAGTTGTAAAGCTGCGCGTTGTCCAGTGCGACCGCGACATAACCAGCGATGGTTTGCACCAGCTCCACGTCGTCGCTCGAAAGAAAATCTCCGTCAACGGTTTTGCCGAGACCCAGCACCGCGACGGTCCGCTCTCGAATCCGGCACGGAATAAAATAATTCAAGTCCAGCTGCTCGAGAGTCTGCCGGACCGAGTCGGTGACTTCTCTCGCCGCGCGGGGCGACTCAAAAAAGAGCGCCCCACGGGCGAACTCGGGCCGGGCCGGCTCGAGGAAGCTAAGATCCATAGGTTCAGAAAGACGCACACCCATCGAACGCGCCAGCCGCAATTGCCCCGGCTGCAGCGGGTCCTCCATGAAAATGGCCAGCCGATCGACCAGCAAAGTTTGCGAGATGCGATCCATCACCGATCCAAGCATCGGATCGAAACGCACTTCGTTGGTGAGCGTGCGGCCAAATTCGATCAGCGTGCGCCGGTAATCCAACCGGTCGCGGTAGAAAAAGCGGTCCAGGCGCGCTTGAATCCATTCGCGAAGGGGCTGGAACAGAAACGCCGCGATCACGATGGCTATCATGCCGCCCACGGGACCCGTCGTCTGCGCGTGAGAGATTTCGGCGATCAATGCGATCAATGCGAAGTAAACCGAGGCTATGGCTGCGGTCGCGGCGGTGTACGCCAAACCGCGCTTGAAGATGATGTCCACATCCATCAGCCGGTAACGGATGATGGCGTAACCGAAGCACAGCGGAATCAGCACCAGGCTCAGCGCCGAGAATTTCGTCCACGACGGAGGCACCGCGTCGAAAAGGAACGGCACAATATACAAAAGCGCGAACGGCAGGCTGCCCACCAGCGTTCCGCCCGTAAGCCACTTCAATTGCTGGCGCAGCACTCCCGAGGGCGCTTCTCGAAAACTCTTGTAGAAAACAATCGACGCCGCCAGGAAATAGATGCCGAGGTAACTCAACTCGATCTTATCGAGCAGGATCCGCGAACCAAGCCAGGGCACAAAGCCCAGTGCATTCAACGCCGTGCTGACATGGAACAGCAGCAGCAACGATGGCGGCCCATAAACCAGCGCCAGCTTCGAAAAAGAACGCGCCGCGGCTTCGGCCCGCTCCGGGAATACCAGCGCAAAGTGAAATAGCAGCGCCGGCGCGAGCATCAGAGCGCCGATTTTGGCCCAATAGATCTCGTAATCGAAAGCGTCCAGCTTCCCGCTGTAATGGAAAGAGAACAGCACAAAGGATGCGAGACAGAAAACGAAGAAATGCACGGCGCGCGGCGCGTTCCACCGGCGAATAAAGATGAACAACCCTATGAACAGGTAAAGAAGACCGACAATGCGCTCGTAAATCTCAATCGAGGCGGGTTTGTCCGCGGGCGCGGTCACCAGCGGCGTCTCGAACTCCTGGCCGTTGCGGAGTAGCTTGTAGCGAACCTGGGTCCACAGTCCGGCGCGCCACAGGCGCCGCGTAACCTGAACCTGGGTCTCGACGGGCACCCCATTGATCGCCACCAGAACGTCGCCAGGACGAATTCCAGCCCGGGCCGCGGGTGAGTTGGGAGCTAACTTCCAGGCTTGTGCGCCATGCGAGGTGTCGAACCAAGCCACGCCATCGTCAGGGATCTCGTAGGTCTCACGCTGGCGGAAATTGATCCAGGCATAGATCACGGCGGTCAAGGTCGCAAGCGCCAGGACCACCGCACCGAGACTCACTCTGAGGTTCTGCTTCATGACCAAGCCCGCCAGAACAGTTAAGACACACTCATACTCTAAAGATCAGGTGCAAATCGGTGTCCAATCTTTTGTAGACGACCTTGCGGGGAACTCCAATGTAATCAGGTGATTACCGTGTTGCCGCCGGAGCCTCCTCGAAGATATCCACTTTATGGAAGGAGGCATACACCTTTTCAGAGTCGCTATTGCCTCAAAACTGAACGCTCAAACCACCCCGGAACGTGCGAAATGCCGGCACCAGCATCGTTCGCCCGTCCTGACTGTTCAATGTCACATACCCCTGAGCCAGGATATTGTCGCAATCCGCTATTGCCTGCCAGTGGCCAAGCCCAAACCTCGGTAGTGTCTGCCGGATTCCGAAATGGAGGTACGGATCCATCTGATAGATCGACTCGCCATAGCCGTCCAGCCGCGAAACCGCCTCGCCGCCAACCCACTTGTAACCCGCAGTCACCTTGGTCTTGGAACGCGGCACCGTCGCCGTAATCGAAGCCCCCACCGAGCTATGCATCGCGGTCTTCAACATTTCTCGCAGCTCTCCCTCGGGCAGATCGGAAGGAGTGAGCGCCCCTGCAAACGCATAAACGGCGGTAATTTCGACGTCGTCGGTGATCTTTTCGCGCACCGCAACCCGCGTGCCCCAGCTATTCAGCGAGCCGCCGTCGTAGGCAAAAGCGTTGGAGAAATAATCCTGCAGATAGTCTGACGTGGGGAGGTCGCCGCCCCGCCCATACACCGCCACGTTCGTATTGTCGTCGTGGAAAGCCGCTACTTGTATATCGCCGCGGGTGCCCAGCTTGCGGTCCGCGGCAATCTCCTCGTGCCAGCCACCCTCCAACACCGGGCTTCCATTGCGGAATAGCAAGGTGGGGAAAGAGTCCAGATCGCTCACGGCCGCTGCGAGTGCGGCGCCCGAATCGCCATCGTTAGGATCGAGATTGCCCAAACCACCGGGTTCCTCGGCAAAAATCACCGCTGTGTGCCAGGTATCCGACACCTTGGTGTCCAGTTCCAAGCGGGGACGCAACGAACTCGCCGATTTGTCCAATCCGACCAGGACATACTCCCCGCTGTAGAGCAACTTTACGCGGTCGCCGAAGCCTAGCGTTCCACCCTGCTCCATGCGAACGCCGCGGAAAGTCTGTCCATTCGGTCCGAGTTTCGCATCGCGAATCACCAGCGTCGAATGCGGCCCCGTTCCCAGCGAACCGGTGGGCAGCCAAACGGTCGCGAGGCCTCCACCTGGAGCTGAATCCAAATAATTCATCTGACCGGCCATCAGCAGACGGGCCGTGTGGCCTAGCTTCTGATCGTACGCAAAGGCGGTTGCGGGAGCCGAGGGAACGCCAGAACTCGAACCCGGGCGCCGGGCGCCGTCGGTAAAGTCTACGCGAGCGCGAGGCTGCACAATTTGGTTGTCAACATTGCTGTTCGAGGCGTCCTGCTGAGAACTATCGTCGTCATCCACCCATTGCAGCACCGGCCGGGTGGCCGAAGCCGAACGCAATACCCATTTCCAATCGTCCGATTCCACTGTCGCCGAAGAGGGGGCTCGTCGCAGTTGATCGAGCGACGCAAACATCGATTCGAGCTCGACGCGAACTACCGTCGTGACATGGGGATTGATGCGGACGTGCTGCTCTAGGGTCGGAAGGAAGCCCGCCAGCGTAACGCGCACCGTGTAAAGCCCTGGCGCAAGCCGTTCACCGCGGAAAACACCTTGCGTGTTGGTAAGGAAATCGACGGCCGATAAAGCTCCAGCGGACTCCGAAATCAATTGTACCGTGGCGCCCATTTGCGGAACGCCCAGGGCGTCGTTCACGACCCCGGCAAGTTTCCCGGAAGCAACCTTGACCTGCGCGCGCGAAGGGGTAACGCAAATCGACAGACACGTCCCGGCAAGAATCAAAGTACCCAGGATTCGGAGTCGTCGTTCTTTCACTTCGCGCTACCTCCCCGGTGCAGCTTTGCCTTCGACGGCGGCCGTCTTGGTATCGGCGGGGGCCTTGATGGAGAACTCGGCGGTCTTCGAGACCGTCTTGTTCGAATTAGTGTCCGTGGCCACAATCTCCAGCGAATATTTGCCGGGCGTAAGTGTGGCCAAAGGCAGCAGGCGCTCGATGGTCACCTGCTCGCCGGTCTGCTTCATTTCCTCGGAGGTTTCCTTAAACTGCATAATCTGCTGCTCGCCCTTTTTGACGGTATAGACGAAGGTGGCATTCGACTTGTGCGTCTTGTCGTCGGGCTTCAGGTTGTAAACCTGCATGTAGATGCCAAGCTTTTCGGTGCTGGCGAAATCGCCGTCCAGGCGCGGCACGACTTTGGTCGAGCCCAGCACGAATTGCCCGGTCCCAATCTGCTTGGATGGCACATGCTCGAGCTTGCTGCCATCGGCCACGATCAGAGAGCTGGTTTCGAGCTTGTCGTCTTCAAAGCGAGGCACCTGCAGGCGCGTATTCACCACGCCCACGTTTCCGCTCTTGACGTCCTTGATCACGATGTCCAACCGGTAAAGGCCGGGACGCAGCGGAATCGCCTTCTGATAGATCGACTGCAGCTTCAACGACTGCTGGTAGAGGCTCGCGGGAAAGTCGCGGCTGACAGGATCCTCAAAGGTCTGCACCACGCGGCCGGTCAAGGAGCTAACGCGGCCAAACACGTTGAGTGTGGCGGAGTAGACCCCTTCCTTGTTGTCAAAGGAAAGCTGATTGTTCGCCACCTGGACCGTAACGGGAACCAGAACTGTGTCGTTGGTCACCTTCATGAAGTCCGTGTGCCAGGAGAATTTCATCTGGTCGCGAACGATGCGCGCCGTAACGATCGCTTCCAGGTCCTTGTACTTGACCTCGGGCGGTTTGAAGGCTTTGGCGTACTGATCGAGGCGGTTGAACTCATCCAAACTGGAAGGAGTTCCACCAAGCGCCGTCGGCAGGTTCGTGCCGTCCGATCGTGTGAAACGATCCGTCTTGGACGCCATGCCCATTTGTTCCAGCAAGCTCAAGCCGGCGCCGGGGACGTGCAAGAGGGCGTCTTTTTCGCTGGGGTCCATGGTCAGGTGATATTCGCCGGAGCTCGTCGGGTCCACGAATTCCCAGATGATGTTCTCGCCGATGCCTTCCATGTAGCGGTAGCGCCAGGTTTCCCAAGGATACGTGGTGGTCGAACCGCCGCCTTCGTCCATGGGGCGGTCGTACGTGCCGCCAGTCGGATGCGCTTCAATTTCGTCCGGCGGGCCCCACATGATGTACATGCGGCCGCGATCCGTCTTCCAGCCAGGTATGCCCGAAGCGAAGTGCTCGTTGGCATAGGCGATGCGGCGATAGTGCTCTTCCTTGAAGTCGTTGTCGGGCAGGTCCGGGGTCGCGCTGCGGCGCAGCCAAAATTGCTCGATGAATTGCTCGCGTTCCTCGTTGGTCTCAAGTTGCAGGAAGGCCTGACGCTCGGCGGGCGAAATAATGTAGACAACGTCTTCGTTCAGCCACTGCCTGTAAGGAGTGTCCAGCTCCTTCAGCGTCTTCTTCAGCTTTTTCTTTTGCTCTTTGTCGAGCTTTTGCATCACCGGGGCGGCGGTGGGATCCTGCCCTTGCTGCGGTTGCTGACCCTCTTGGGCAGTAAGCGGTGAAATCGTGATGCAGAGAGAGAACAGTGAAGCGGACAGGGTTCGAACTACCCGTAACATAGGCTACACCTCAACTTCCGACAGGACACAGGGATTCTACTCCGCCCACAACGACGACGTCAATCAGCGAATGTCCTGCGTTTTGTGACACTTGTCCCCCGAGAATGGTTCAGATGCGTACCGTAAAGCAGGGTTGCCTGACATTTTTTGACCTGAACGATAGTACAGGAAAAACGCACCCTAAGTTGAGCCGGACCATCGAGCAAAGGACAGTCCGAATGGCCCATCGCAGGAATTTCTCGGAATCCCTAAATGGGAATCTCCTTGCAGTTGCCGCACACCTGCGCCGCAGCTACGGAAGCAGGTAAAAGACGTGGATCGGGATGAGGATTTTCCGGGTCGATTCGGATCGCGATCGGCAATTACTGAACGCGCTGCTTCTGTGCGTCCCAGCCGACGAGGGAATCGAATATGGCGAGGACGTGGCGCCGGTATTCGACCATGCGATAGAAGATGTCCCGCAATTCGGGGTCGCGCTCGGCGTCGCGGTGCCACTTCAGCAGCACCGCAGGAGGCACCTCGATGTCGCGGCGAAGCTGCTCGGGCGAGTGCCCGCGGAGAAAGAGGCCATAGAAAAACGCCGCCTCGCGCTGAGGAAAGGCGAAGTCTGTGGCGACTTCTACGGGAACGATTTGGGCGATCGAGGCCATAAGGAAAAATGCAGTTTACCGAAAAGCGTCTCCGCGTCAAGTGGTACGGTGGCTTAGATGTCGCGTGCCGGGCAACTCCCTCTTCTGTACGCTCCGGTCAGACTGCTGCTCCCAGGTGATGCAATGACGGGTTCAAATCGATACAGCGAGTTTCCATTCGATACAACGCCGGGGTTGCCAGGCGATTCTAACCGCCGTAGGATGCTGTAAGGCCCAGCAAAGTTTCATAACGCTTTCTAACGTCTACTCAAAAGGGTCTCCAGACATGGGCAAACGGTCATTGGCGGGGCGGGGATTGGGCCGGATCGTGCGGCTGGGGGTCAACCGCGGGATGCGCTCCGTGGAAGTGAGTCCCGAGGACTTTAGGAAGCAGCTGGCGAACAAGCACGGACTGTGGGTGCCGAATTTCGCGCGCATGCAGGATGTCCCGCTGGAGCAACTGGACGAAATCGCGAGAAAGCTGATTCGCGACGCCGAACGGCTGGCGCTTGCGGAAGGCGCGGGATTCGGGTTGGGCGGAATGATGACGCTGGTGCCGGACGCGGGCTTTTTGACGGCGATCACCCTGCGATTGATCCAACGCTTGTGCTTGCTATATGGATTTGAATCGCGCGGGCCGGACGATCGCATGGAATTATGGCTGGCCGCGGCGGCTGCTACCGGCGTGGATTACGGCAAGGATCTGGCCGAGAAGCAGATGTTTGAAAAACTGGGGCCCCGGATTGCGGAGCGGCTCGCTACAAAGCTGGGTTCGGAAATGGCCGAAAAATGGGTGGGACGCCTGATCCCCTTGGCGAGCTCCGCGATCGGCGGGGCCCTGAATTTTTCGTTTGTGCGGACTTGGGGCCGGCGCGTGCAGCGCAATTTGCGGGAGCGGCACATTTCGATGCGGCCCCCATCGGCGGGACCTCGACCGTACGTAGCCCCCAGACCCATCTTGGTTTAGCGATTGCGGAGGAATCCATCCTGATGACCCGGAAGAAAATTGCTATTGGCGCCGTTTCGCTGGTGAGCTTGGCACTGGTGCTCATGGCGATTCCGCAACCAGCCTCAACGAGAATGGCGTCAACTCGGACGGCAGCATCGCGGATGGAGCAGCAGGGCGACAGCGATGCGGAGCCGATTCCCGCGTTCCACTCCCAAGTTCCGTCTGGTCCGCTGCCCGCCACATTAGACCCCAAAACGTTCCCTTCGGTGCTGGTGCAAAATGCGTATGCGCTGGCGGCACGCGTTCGGAAAGTTTTGTATCAGCAGCCTTGCTACTGTCACTGCGATCGCAGCCAGGGACATGGCAGTCTGCTGGATTGCTTTGCGGGGAAGCATGCGGCGGAGTGCGGCGTCTGCATACGCGAAGGCTTGTATTCCTACGAGCAGACGCGCAAGGGCAAGACGCCGGCGCAGATTCGCGAAGGGATCGAACGCGGCGAGTGGCAGCAGGTTGATTTGACGAAATATCAAACTCCGATCCCGGCGGCGAACCCTGCGAAATAGTCGCGCACAACGGAAGAAATCTCTTTCGGATCCCTGATGTTGAACCTTTTTTACCATCGCATCGTCTAACTTCAGACCTTGAGAACCCAGCTGGAAGCGGTGCCGAGAACCGACCGATCAACAGGAGAAGACGAATGAGAATTCGCAGGCAGGTTGGGATGTGCGTTCTGGGAATCGCGCTGGCTTTCGGCTTGGCCGCCACGCCCGGGCGAGCGCTAGGCCAAGACAAACAACACGTAGTTTCGCTGGATGAATTGAATAAGGACGCAGCACGCCCATCGCAAACCCGGCAGGCGAACGAGGCTGCCGTAAGGCAATTGCTTTCCACCGACGCGGGCCAAGAAGCGCTGAAGTCCGCGAAAGTCGATTATCAACGCGTGGACAAGGCCATCGGACAACTGAGCGATGAAGACCTTGCCAAAGTGGCGGAACGTTCGCGACAGGCGGAAAGCGATTTTGCCGCCGGAGGCCTGAAGAGCACGCTGATCATTGTGATCATCTTGATCGTGGTTTTGATCATCGTGCTGTCACTGGTTTTCTAGTTTTTCCAGAAAACCAGAGCACTCTAGGATCTCGTGGTTGAGGTTCTTCGGGCATCCTTATCGGATGCCCTCAGAATGACAGTCCATCCTCTTATCTACGGAAGAGGAGCATGAATCGTTTCGCCGCTAGCGTCGTGCTTAGTGTGATTGCGGCGGTGGTTGCGTGCGGGTGGGCGGCGGAAACCTCGGGGGTCTGGCTGGACGTTCCCTTCATCAAGCAAACTGCGGAAGGTTGCGGATCGGCGTCAATTGCGATGCTCCTGCGGTATTGGAGCGCGCACGGAGTGCCTGTTGCTTCCGGGCGGGACGATGCGGACGCGATCCAGAAACAACTCTATTCCCGCAAGGGCCACGGAATTTTCGCTTCGGACATGCAGCGGTACCTTAAAGAGTCCGGCTTTCGTGTGTTCGCCATGCGCGGGGAGTGGAATGACCTTCGCGAGCATCTGGCGCAGGGGCGGCCCCTGATCATCAGCCTGGAGCCCGGCAATACCAGTGCTCCGTTACACTACGTGGTCATCACCGGAATAGATTGGCAGCGCGAGGCTGTGTTTGTGAACGATCCGGCGCGCGGCAAGCTTTTGCGGATCGAGCGCCCGGAGTTCGAGAAAGAATGGCTAGCCGCCAAAAACTGGATGCTCCTCGCTGTGCCCGCAAACGCACCCGCGTCGGCGCCTGCAGGATAATTATCTTATTTCTCATTTTCCCCGCGCTGGGCCAACGGATACGGGCACAGGAATTTCCCTCGGAGGCCGCAAGGCTGGCCGCAGCCCACAAAGCATTTGATGCCGGACAGTATGAGGATGCGGCCCAGCTCGCGCATTCGTCCGGCAATCAATCCGCCGATCTGGATTTTCTCGCCGGACTGTCCCTTGCCAAGTTGCAACGCTGGAACGATGCACGCGCCGCCTTCGCCAGCGGTCATCGTGCGGCGCCGCGAGAGGCACGCTTTCTGGTGGAACTTGCAGGCGTCGACTACAAGCGGAAGGACATGCACGCCGCAAAACGCGAATTGCGCGCTGCTTTAAAGCTCGATCCGCGCGATGCCTACACGCGCGAATTTCTCGGCACGCTTTATTTTCTGGACGGCAATCTGGAGGCGGCGCTGAAATATTGGAACACGATCGAAAAGCCGCGATTGCGCAGCGTTTCGGTGCAACCGCCACCCAAGCTCGATCCCGCCCTCTTGCAGAGCGCGATCGATTTCAACGCGCCGCAGGTTTTCACCAACGATGCGCTGCTGGGCGCGGAGGCGCGTCTCGATAACCTGGGCATCTATCCTTACAGACGTGTCGAGTTGTCGCCCGCTGGCAGCGGAAATTACGATGCGACCCTGCACCAGCCGGAACGCGACCTTTGGGGCGACACGTGGTGGGAGGGCGCGCTTTCCTGGTTGAGCGGTCTCCCTTACGCAACGGTCTATCCCGAAATTTACAACCTGGGACATGACGCCGTGAACGTGACTTCGCTGCTGCGCTGGGATTCCGAAAAGCGTCGCGCTTACGCGGATGTTTCTTCGCCGCTGCTGCATGAGTCGAAGCTGAGGTTTCGAGTGTACTTTGACGGCCGTAACGAGAATTGGAATTTGACCAACACATTCTTTGGCGGTGGACCGGCGCTGAGCGATTTGAACGTGCGGCGCGTGGCGGGAGGCGCCGAGCTGCGCTCCGTGGTGAATGGGCGGTGGAGCTGGAGCACCGGAATTGAGATTGCAAACCGGTCGTTTCGGAATCTGACGCCGCAGGCCGCGGTAGCGGGGAGAGCCTTTTTCGCCGACGGCAACTCGCTCGTCTACTGGGCGCGCCTCGATCGATCGTTGTTGCGCTTGCCCGAACAGCGATTCACGGTCGACGGATCGGCGGAAGGCCGCATCGGACGTGAGTTTGCGAATGATTTGGGATCGTTCGGCACGGCGCGCGGCTCTTTGAGCGCGCATTGGTTTCCGCAGGCGAAAGGCGACGACTACGAGATGCAGGCACGGGTTCGCGCGGGCGAGACGTTTGGCGACGTACCGTTCGATGAGCTGTTCCAACTCGGCATCGAACGCGACAACGACCTTTGGCTTCGCGGCACGGCAGGCACCACCGACGGCCGCAAGGGGGCGGCACCCCTGGGGCGGCGCTACTTCCTGGCAAATTGGGAAGTGGACAAGAACGTCTACGGAAATGGATTTTTTACGGTGAAGCTGGGGCCGTTCGTCGATAACGGCGCCATCGCCGATTCCTCAGGGCTGTTCGGGTCGCAACGCTGGCTTTGGGATACCGGGGCACAGTGCAAGATTCGCGTGTTAGGAAGCATGACGGTAGTCTTATCATACGGACGGGATCTACGCGGCGGCCGCAACGTTTATTACGGGACCGTCGTTCATTGATGTTTACAATCTAGGTACTCCCCCCTCCCCCCTGTTTTTTGTAAGTGTTCATTCTAATGGTAGTTAAAGTCGTTTAGAATCAACACTTACACAAGTGTTCATTCTAAAGAACTAATACTGGACGCCGTTACCGGCCGATTTTCCAGCCATGGCGCCAATTTCACTAGTGTAGATCATTGCATACTTTAGCTAAGTTGTCAACTTAAAAATGCGCAAACTCATGGGATTTCGGCGGCGGCTGTTCCTTCGGTACGGTTGAGGCGTTGGAGTATTTGAACCGGTGCCGCGAGGAGCCGGCTGGCAGCCCGCGCGACCAGGCGAGCGCGCAGTGGCTTCTGGGATGACGAGAGGGCCGCGTGTTCGGTCCCTAACGTTCAGCGGAAGTCGGGGTAGATCTCGTCGGCAATCCAGTAATTCGTTAGAAGAAAGGCGAGAAGCATTCCCAAGACCCAGAGAATCCAGCGGCGAGATCTCCAACGGGCACCGAGGGATGAGAGCTGGAACGGGAGGTCTACAAAATAGGCGGCGCAGTAGAGCACGTTGGCGATCAGCCCGAGGACTGCCAGGCGCAGAAGATCGGGGAGGTTGAACGCGGGGAGGAAGTGGGGCCACGTAGCCATCAGCCAGACCAGAACGATGGCGGCGAGAACCAGATTGTAGAGGAGGCGACGCGGCTCCCAGAAGCGGATGGCATCGGACCAGAGCCGAATTGGAACGGATTGCTCCGGCGGTATGACAATTTGTGGCGATGAAGTTGGGGGAGGAGTTTCCATAGAAGAAGGCTCCAGGCGAGACGAGATGTGCTGAACCAAAGTAGGGTGGGACGCTTCTTCTTGTCAAGTACTTTTCATAACAAAGCCAGGCGGATGGAACGGCGGCAGGGCCGGGCGGTAGCTAGTCCTGAGTTATTCGCAGTGGGTTCCGTGACCGTCGTTGAAGCAGCGATGATTGGAATAGAGGTAGCCTAGGCCCGCTTTCGGGTCGTAGCAGAAGCCCAGACACACATCTTCTAGGTCGGAGTGTGTCTCCGACGATCGGGGAGTTGCTTCGAGATCGTGAAAAAGGGCGACGACTTCCGGGGGAGGGGTCGCGCCGTTCTCGGTGGTGTAGGAAAGGAGGTGTGACCCCTCCACGCGGAAGTACCAACCTTCTGCGTTCCATGCGCGCAGCGGCTTGAGGGGTGTCCATTCATTTTTCGTATAATCCAGCGACTGGGCCATTGCCCTGGCGCGTTGCAGGAGCGCCGGCGTGAGCTCACCCGTGGAATGTCTTTGCGAGAATCGATATTGGAAGAGCCGACGATCATTCGCTGAGACTCCTAAAGCGGAATAACCATCGCGACGATAGTAGACATTCAAACAGGTTTCATGAAATTGGAGGCCGCGTTTTTCGACGTGCAAGATCTGGAGGACCGGCCAATCGGAGTAGTCCACGGCGCCGGGAATTCGATACGGCATCACCGATTGAGCGAACCAGAGGGCGAGAACGAGGAAACTGGCGGCAACCGCGGGCCAGGTGCGGTCGGAGAGAGGCAACCGGCGGAGCTGCCACTGGACCGGAAGCAATCGCAGGATCGCGACAACCGTGGCCAGCGCGAGTAGGGCGACAGCGGGAATGGAAAATCTGGCGTAAAGGGGCAGATAACGGAGATCCCGACCTGGAAGGTTGAAAATGATCCAGGAATTTTCCAGTGCAAAGCTTCGGGACTCGGTCCAGTAGATCCACGGCAAGCTTCCGAGGCTGGACAGAAGTGCTATCGAGTGGGCTAGGGCTGGTCGATAGGCAATTGCACCTGCGGCAAAGGCCAAGAACGCGGGCGACAGAAAGCAGAGGAAGTAGAAAGCCGTCCATAGAGGAGTTGCGATAAAGAAGCGGTCCAAAGTGCAGAGAGCCAAGAGGAAGAAGTAAGGCCAGAGAAGAATAGAAGCGAACGTTGCGAGGCTGGATCGTTGCCTGAACAAGAGTGAGAGCGCTGCGACGAACAATAGAGGCACGACGATGATGACACCAATCGGAAAAGCCAGGGAATCGATCAGAAGAAAAGAATTCCGGCCGACAGGCAGCGCAAGAAGCGGAAACAGGAAAATGGCCACGGCGGCGAGCAGAGCGTTAAGAAAAAGCACGAGGTTCCGGTGGTTCTGTTGAAACGACGAACCAAAGAGATACCGCGGATAGGCGAAGGCGAAAAGAAGAGGGATGCCGAGGAGGACGAGCCACAAAGGGAGGACGTCGGACCATGTTCGTCCACCCAGGTTCAGGTTGTCGCGCGCGAAGACGAACACCGAAGTGACTGAAGCGGCGAGGAGATAAATCAGCGCACTGGATGTTTTGGACTGCACGATTATTATTATTGAGAGATGACCGATTTTTTGCCGGACAAGCAGCGACGACGCTAGTGTAAGGAACTTTCGCGGCGCGGGGACGCCGTCGCGGAAACCTGCCACCAAATAGACACCAGCTGCGGGAGAGAGTTCCCTCAACGTTGCCGCACGCCG
>JBEKWY010000057.1:0-29996 GCA_049512575.1 Candidatus Acidiferrum sp. | reverse complement strand
CCGAATCATTCGCCGCTGGTGATTGCCGAACAATTCGGGACGCTCGCGTCGCTCTTCCCCGGGCGAATCGATCTTGGGCTTGGGCGTGCGCCGGGCACCGACACCTTGACGGCACGCGCGCTGCGGCGCGATCTTGCGACGAGTTCCGATCGCTTCCCCGAGGACGTTCAGGAACTGCAGCACTATTTTGAAGAGGTTGCGCCCGGGCAGAAAATTCGGGCGGTCCCCGGCGCGGGTCTGAAGGTGCCGATCTGGCTGCTGGGCTCAAGCCTGTTCAGCGCGCAGCTTGCGGCGATGCTCGGGCTTCCGTTCGCTTTCGCGTCACATTTCGCTCCCGCCGACATGATGGAGGCGTTGCAGCTTTACCGTCATCACTTCAAGCCCTCAAAGCAGTTGGACCGACCTTATGCCATGCTGGGCATCAATGTCATTGCCGCCGCCACCGACGGCGAAGCGCGCCGCCACTTCACTTCGCTGCAGCGATCGTTCACCAATCTTCGCCGCGGGATGCCCGGGCAAATTCCGCCGCCCATCGACGACATTGATGACTTCTGGTCTCCGGCGGAGAAGGCGCTGGCCAGCCAGACACTTGCAGTTTCCGCCGTGGGGTCGCCCGAAACTGTTGCGCGCGGCTTGCAGAACTTTATCGACGTCACGAAGCCCGATGAGTTGATTATCACTGCGCACATTTACGAGCACAAAGCGCGATTGCGGTCGTTTGAGTTGGTTGCGGAACTTCGAACTGAACTTGCGTCGGCCGCGGCCAAGGTTGGAGCTTAGCTCGCGGTTGAAAATACCTCTACGTTGTGCGCGTTGCTCGTCATGCATCTCTCCTGATCGGATTTGACGGGCACGGGGTGGAGGTGTTTGTGTGGCGATCGACCCGACCTCAGCGGCTAAAGCCGGGATGGAAGGAGCGCTTTACGGCACGGCTCAAGCCGTGCCCTCCCGTTGGCGCCTCGTCGGTGGGCTCACGCGTAGACGTGCGCTCTCGTTGGTGCACAGGTTGAAACCTATGCTACTGGACTTTCTGCTGGACCTTCTTTGACACTGGCGGCACCCCAACATACAATCCGCCGGTTCGCGTCGCTGTAACGCGGGGTCGAGTCCGCGAAGCCCTGCCTTTTTTTTCGAGCAGGCGAAACGGCTGAGGGGAGCACTGGGATGAGAGACCGGTTGATTCTTTGCGTCGCGGCGGCATTGTTTTTGTTATCGCAATCACCGCGTGCCGGGGCACAGGCGCAACCCGACAAGGACGCGAAAGCTCCGGAAGCCAAAGCACCGGATAAATGTGACGCCGCGGCGACCAAGGAAGAAGTTTCCGTAACCGACCACACCATCCGACTCGGCGGGCAGGCGATTCCCTACAAAGCCACGGCGAGCACGACGCTGCTGAAGAATGATAAAGGCGACGCGACGGGATTGATGTATTCGGTCGCGTATACGCGCAGCGACGTGAAAGATCTGAGCCTGCGCCCGGTGTCGTTCCTGTATAACGGCGGACCCGGCTCGGCGACCATGTGGCTGCATATGGGCGCATTCGGTCCGCGGCGCGCGCACACCGTGGACGGCACCTTCACGCCTCCGGCGCCGTACAAGCTGGTGGACAACTCCGAAAGTCTCCTCGACAAAACCGATCTCGTTTTCATCGATGCGATGGGGACCGGTTACAGCCATGCCGTCTGCAAGGCGCAGGACAAAGATTTTTATGGGATCGACGAAGACGTCGAAGCCTTTGCGCAATTCATCGTGACGTACTTGAGCCGCAATGATCGCTGGAATTCGCCGAAGTTTCTAATCGGCGAAAGCTACGGGACGTTTCGGTCCGCGGCATTGGGGAATTATCTGCAGAACCACGACACCGTGCATTTGAATGGGATTTGCTTGATCTCGTCGGTTCTCGATCTCGCGACGCTCACGTTTGCGCCTGGCGACGATCGTCCGTACGTTTTCTACCTGCCAAGTTATGCGGCGGTCGCGTGGTACCACAAAGCGCTGAAGGATCGTCCTGGCGATTTGCCTGCTTTCATCGAGGAGGCGCGCAAATATGCTCAGGGCGAATATGCCGCGGCGCTCTACAAGGGCGATAAGCTTCCCGGCGGCGAAAAGGCCGGCGTCGCGAAAAAACTCTCCTACTTTACTGGATTGAGCGAAGACTACCTGATGAAAGCGGACCTGCGCGTGACGCTGAGCCAATTCCGCGTCGAACTACAGCGCAGCGCCGGCTTGACTACCGGGCGCATTGACGCGCGATTCACCGGCTATACGTACGATCTGCTGGAGGAAAATGCGCAGGGTGACCCGGAGGGGCCGGCCGTGGGAGGCGCGTTTACGGCGCTGATCAATGCTTACAATCACGACGAACTGAAATTCGGCCGCGACAAGGTCTATCACAACAGCGCTGGCAATACGAACTGGAACTGGACGCGGCAATCGAATGGACCTCGGCGGTTCTTTCCGGGTGCTCCCAACGTCGAAGGGGATCTGGCGCAGGCCATGATCACCAATCCGCGGCTTCTAGTTCAGGTGGAAAATGGCTATTTCGATTTTGCCACGCCGTTTTTTGCTACGGAATTCACGATGGAGCACCTCGGCTTGCCCGAAGCGCTGCAGAAAAACATCAAAGAGGATTACTACTCGGCGGGCCACATGATGTATTTGCACGATGAAGATCGCGTGAACCTGCACAACCAGATTGCGGGATTTATCGATCGCGGAACGCAGCAATAAGTGGCGAGTCAAGCTCGCCGCTACAAAACCGTTACAGGCGGTTACTTGGTCCTTGGGCGGAAGTACCCTGCCATCAGTTGCTTCGACCACGATGGCTGAACCACCGGCTCTCGTGGTCCGAATTCTTCCATGTACGGCTTGATGTCCAGGACTGGCGTGCCATCGATCGCATCGAGTTCGCGGACGGAAATGTGCAGCCCATCGATGCGTTCGATTTTACACAGGGTGGTGCCGATGCGGTTGGGGCGATCTTTTGCGCGCTGGGCGAAGATGCCGACCTTGGGCCAATCCGCGCGTTCTCGGGGATGTCGAGATCCGGTCTGCACCGCTTCCGGCGCTACGCGGTGGAACAGGAACACGATCTCGACGTGAGAGAACTGGTCTAGTCCGGCCGTGCTTTCCGGAGTGAATTGATCGGAGTCCAGTTCGATTGTTGAAATCAAGCCGGCCCAGCAATCATCGCTGGGTTGTTTGACTGGGGATCGAACCACACCTATAGGACGCATCGAGTAATCAGGCATCGTCAATTTCAGATGCTCCGAGTTATAAGGGTATACAGACGCCGCAGGTTTCGACTGTCGACACCCGACGACCTGCCGCAGATTACTCTGCTCCTACCCCATCGAGCTGACTTTTTCCGGCTCGATCTTGTAGAGCACGCGTACTTCGCCGGGCTGGCGATAGGGATAAACGGGATTGCCCAGATATTTTTGCGACAAGCTGTTGATGTGATCGTCCGCGCCGTTCTGGGTGATCTCCACGACCTTGCCGCGGATTTCCATATAGCGGTAGGGATTCTCGGGATCCTGGATCGCCAGCGACACGCGCGGATCGCGGCGGATGTTCTTGTCCTTCACGCGGCCCAGCGCCGAATTGACGCGCACATTTTTGCCGTCGTAGTCGCACCACACCGGCGTTACCTGCGGGCTGCCGTCTTTCATCAAGGTTGCCAGATTGGCGAATGCTTTTTTCTTGAACAAATCAGCATATTTGTCGGGTACTTGTTCGGCCATGGGACCTCCGAAAGTTCTTTTGTCGTGACTGGGCTACGCAACAAGACTCTACCACTTCTGCGCAGATCAATGCACCGATGGCTGCATGGCGGCCCGGATTGCAGGCTGCATCCAGCGGTCGAGAATACTCGCCGTGTCGACTCCGGTGGCCTCGCGGAAAATTACCGGCAACTCTTCGGTGCGAAAGGCGCGATGGTTCTGCTCACTCCAGTCCATCAGGTGGCGCAAGGCGTCGCGCAGGGATTTCTGACCGCGTGTCTGGGAGCGAATGCGATCGTCCATTTCTCCGGCCATCAGCGCTCCACGAGCAAACAGGTTCATTCCGACACGAAAATCGTCGGCGTAGAGGAATGATCCCTCGCGCGAGAGCTCGTCCAGGCGCATGCGCTGGATAAATTCTGGCGCTTCCGCGATGATGCGCCGCAGCCGATGCAGTTTTTCCTTGCGGTAACGCGCGGCCTCGTCGTTCGGCAGCGCATCGGCCAGGGCGGCGATGGCCACGTAACGTCCAAAGCCTTCGTTGAACCAGATGGTGTCGATGACCGGCGTCATTTCCCAGGTGAAGGGAAGGTACCCGACGCCGTAGGCGTGCTTGGGAATCCAGGAATGGGCGATATGGTGAGCGTAATTGAAATGATGGGCTTCTTTTTCGAGGTCGGTGCTTCTCGCCGTAAGCACATGGTCCACATCCAAATAAAACGTTCCACTGTTTAAATGCTCCATGCTGAAGCCGTATTCATGCCGCGGGGAGACCGGCCGCAGGAATTCCAGCACCACGGTGTAGTTGGAAAAGGGAGCTTTGCCGAAATAGGCGGTCACTTTATCTAGCACGTCGCGCGCCAGCGCACTCTCCAGGACCACGTCGTCTTCCGATTCGGAATAGACTGAAAGAAAAAGTGGAATGCCGCCGTCTATTTTTCGCAATTGGAGTTTCGGGCCCAGCATGATCTGCGAGTCGGCCAGCGCGTAATAGTCCGGTGCACGCGCCGTCAATGTGGCGGTTTCGGCCGGAAACCGTGGCGCCAGCGTGGAAAATACCGGCCAGCCAGGAGGGGCTGCGACTTCGAGATCAATGGCGCGGTTTTCCCAGCCGTCAAAGAATGCAAACACAGAGTAACCCAGCAAACCTACATAGCCATCGCGAATCTTGGAGGTGGCGGATGCGTCGAAAATCTCGCGCTCCATTCGTGTGACGTCAACGTCGTATTCGACGCGACTTACACGTTCGCCGCGGCTGCCGATCGCCCATCGAGGCCCAATTTCGTCGCGCCGCACTTCCGCGGCGCTGCCAGCCGCGGTATACGCCTTGACGTTGATCACGAACGGGTCATAGGGCCGCTGCGCGTAACCGCCAGGAACCGAGCGTGGCATGATCAGGGTCAGCGGCGCGTCGCTGGGCGCGGGAAGCTTTACCGAGATATGAACCACGGAAGGAACAGCCAAGTCGTAACGAATGCTATACGTCAGAATTTCTTCGCTGGCAGCGCGACCCGGCAAACCGAGCGCCGCCAACGCGATGAGTAAGGCGGCACGAATCATCCGCGTCGTAATCCTTTCCACCGGCCAGTTTCAAGCGGCGACGCACCGGTCGAGATGTTCGAGCACGATGGGCCACGCTTGTTCGTGCCGCTTTCGCAATTCTTCATTGGGGAAACCGGCGTGCGCGAGCCGGAGTTGCGTTCCACCGTCGGCATTGGGTGCGAGGTCCACGGTGACGACAGTTTCAAAGCCATTGGTTGCGGAGGTAAGCCATGTGAGTTCCACGAGACGATCTCGTTCGAGCCGCAGGAAGCGGCCATAGTGCGGATGCCGCGCTCGCTCGAACTGCGTCTCGAAAAAGAAAACCGAATTGACCTCGCCGGTCATCAACACCGTTCCTGGGACCGCGAACCAGCGATCGAACTGTTGCGTCCACGCCCGATATAAAACTGCCGGCGTTGCGGCCATGTCCCGCGATACGCTCACGTTGAAGGGCCTGGAGGAAAGATCCGGAGGTGCAAATATGGCGGTCATGGAAACCCTCAACTCGGTCGAGATCATGGCTGCTTTGCAGCTGCGCTATGTGAAATGAATCTCCGGGACGCGGTCCGGCACTGTCAATGTCGCGCCAGTCAATGCCTGCACTTCCGCGGCGGTCCAGCCCGGCGCAACTTCGCGCAGCGCCAGCCCATCGGGCCTAACATCGATGACCGCAAGATCGGTGATGATGGTGGTGACGCACGCGAGCCCTGTCAAGGGATAGGTGCATTCGCGCACGATCTTCGGGGCGCCTTCTTTGGTCGTATGCTCCATGCAAACGATCAACGTCTTCGTTCCGGCCGCGATATCCATCGCTCCACCGATCGCTCCGGAACCCTTTGCGCCGGGAATCTTCCAGTTGGCGAGGTCACCGTTTTCGGAAACTTGAAATCCGCCGAGGACGGCTACATCCAAGTGTCCGCCCCGCGTCATCAGGTGCGCGTCGGCCTGGTGAAAGAACGAAGCGCCCGGGACCAACGTCACCGGAACTTTCATCGCGTCCACCAGATCGTAATCTTCTTCCCCCGGTTTGGCGCGCCGGCCCATTCCCAGAATTCCGTTTTCGCTGTGAAAATACACCGTGATGCCCGGCGGTAAATAATCGGCGATTAGATTGGGAATTCCCCAACCAAGATTGACGTAGCCGCCATCTGGCAATTCGAGAGCTGCGCGGCGCGCGATCTGCTCTCGCGTGAGGCGCGGCTTACCCGGCATAGCGAATCCCTTTGGCCTGCACGATGCGATGCACAAAAATGGCGGGAGTCATCACGCTTTCGGGATCGATCGCACCCACAGGCACAATCTCTTCGACTTCTACAATTGTCGTATTGGCGGCCATGGCCATGATCGGATTGAAATTCTGCGCCGCCAAGCGGTAGGTCAGGTTGCCAAGCTCGTCTGCTTTCTGCGCCTTGATGAAGGCGAAATCGGCGTGAATGGGCATTTCCAGGATGCAGCGCTTGCCATCGAGAGTACGTTCTTCTTTGCCCACCGCGACTTCGGTGCCGACGCCGACCGTGGTGTAGAACCCGAGAAGTCCCGCGGCAGCCGCGCGCATGCGTTCGCACAAGATTCCTTGCGGTACCAGCTCGATGGTTACTTGCTTCGCCGCCAACCGCTCTTGAAAATAGTTGGAATGCGGGCCGGGGAAGGATGCGATGACGTGGCGAATGCGATCGAGCTTGAACAAGATTCCCAGTTCGCCGTCGCGCGTTCCGCAATTGTTGCTGATGGCCACGAGCTCTTTCGCGCCTTTGCGCGCCAACGCGGCAATCAAATTATTCGGAAAACCCGCGCCGCCGAATCCGCCGAACATGATTCGAGCGCCATCCGGCACGTCCGCGACGATCGCGTCGATGTCTGAAAAGACCTTTTGCTTCATCCACCGCTCGAAATAAAGATGTCCGTCTGGATCATCAGTAAGACGAACCGCTCAGCTCTGCGCTGCAACACTAGCCTTTGTCATAGGCCTTAAACCCACCTTTTTCAAGACTCCGCTGTCGTGTAACCAAGTCCCCGTTCGCGTGCCGCTCAAATCATGCTGCAGCAGGGCAAGCAAATCCGCTTCATCGTCGACGTCCATTTCCAAGCGAACGTTTCGCAGCTTAATAATGCGAGCTTCCGCGCGCATCGCTTCGCCGCAATGTTTGGCGAAGCTGCCATTGCCGAAGTGCGAGGGAAACAGGGTTGGGGGCGTCCGCAGGATCGCGTTGGTTCCGGTTCCATCGCGCGACGGGACGATCACAACCGCGGGCGCGGAGCATTCTACGGCGAGCAGCTCGTCGATGTCCTTCGATGTCACCAGCGGCAAATCGAGCGGCAAGCGCAGCACCGCGCGGATGCCGCGTTCCTCGCACTGGCGCGACGCGGCGTCCACCGACACGCTCTCTGAGATTTGCTGTTCCTCGCGAAGAATCTCCCATCCATTATCGCGCGCCGCTTGCATTGCCGGCTCATAGTTGGTGACGACAAATATCTTTTCGGCTTGCTGCACCTCGCGGACCGCACGGATGGTGTCGGCCAGCATCGCCTGCGCCAAAGCAAACCGTTCCTCCGGCGTCAGAATTCCGGCTAGGCGTTGTTTGGCATTTCGCAAATCCTTGATCGGAAGCAGGAGGACGCGCATCGGATTCTAGTAAGCGCCTTCGGCGTAGGGCTGATGATTTTTGTCCTGCACCAAGGGTAGCGACTCGGGAACGCGATTGTCCGACTCTTCCGCCACATCGAAGGTGCGGCGAATCTTGTACGTAGTGCTGCGCTCCGCGGGAACGCGGCCAATCGAGCGAATCATGCGCCGGAATTCTTCAGGAGAGACGAACTCGCCAAAATTGGCTCCCGCAGCTTTCGAGATACTTTCTTCCATCAAGGTGCCGCTGAAATCGTTGGCGCCTGCTTTCAGACATTCGAGCGACATCGCAAACCCCAGCTTTACCCAGGACACTTGCAGGTTTTTGATCGCGCCGTGCAGCAGCACGCGCGACAGAGCGTGCACGCGCAGGTGATCCTCGCGTTCCGCTCCAGCCCGAGCGCCACCATGCTTGTACAAGCGCGTTTTTTCATGAATGAAGCCAAGCGGCACAAATTCCGTAAAGCCGCCAGTGCGCTTCTGGATCGATCTCAGCAACAGAATGTGCCGCACCCAATCCGCTGGTTCTTCCACGTGGCCGTACATCATGGTCGAAGTCGTGGGAATGCCTAGTTCGTGTGCGGCGGTAATGATCTCAACCCAGCGGGCGACCGGAAGTTTGTTCGGACTCAACTGTTGCCGCACGCGATCGTCCAGTATTTCCGCCGCGGTGCCCGGGATGCTGCCGAGACCTTCGTCTTTCATCATTTGCAGATACTCGCGCAACGGCATTCCCGTTTTATCCACGCCATAGGAAATTTCCATCGGCGAAAATGCGTGTACGTGCATCGGGGGAATGGCGCGTTTGATAGCACGCAGAATATCGCGGTAAAAAAACCCATCGAGATCGCGCGGCAAGCCGCCTTGGATGCAGACTTCGGTCGCGCCGCGGTCCCAGGCCTCGCGAGCTTTGCGAACGACATCCTCGGCGGAGTGGGAATAGGCATCGGGCGCGCCCGGGCCTCTGGCAAAACCACAAAAGCTGCAGCCGACGAAGCACACGTTGGTGAAGTTAATGTTGCGGTTCACGACGTAGGTGATGGCGTCGCCAACGGTTTCGCGCCGCAAGGCATCCGCTGCGGCAATCAGCGCGTCGAGCGCGGGGCCTTCGGCGGTGGCCAGCCGGAGTCCCTGCTCGAAAGAAAGCTCAGCGCCTTCGTGGGCCGCAACGAGATAGTCGCGCACATCCGGTGGACATGAGGCCAGCGCGGCAGAGTTCCCCAGTTGTGTTGCGGTGCTCATAAACGAATCGCGAAAGCTAGAGAGTCCAACGCAGCGTCAAAGGGTATCGTAACAGAGAGGCTCGTGCTTCGCAGGTCCCCAGTCTCGGAGCCTTCCCGCTCCAGAATTTAACACGGGTTTGACAAACGACAGGCGATCGCGGCGCGTCAAATCCGTGGCGGTCAAGAACACCGGTCGGCTATCATACGTGAAACATGAAACGCTGGAATCTCATTCTTCTGCTGCTGGTGCTGGCCGCCGGGCTGGCCATCGGCGCCGGCGTTTCGATGCTCCACAACGGCCTGAGCGCGCATGCCACGCCGACCGCGATGGAAGCGATGCTCGCCCGAAACGCCCGCCGTATGGCGATTCCAGCGAATGCTCGCAACGAACACAATCCCATCGCGCCGTCCGATCAGAATCTTCAAGAAGCGATGGCGCACTTCGCGGATCATTGCGCGACGTGTCACGGCAACGATGGCAGCGGCGATACCCTGTACGGCAAAGGCCTATACCCAAAGCCGCCGGATTTGCGCTTGCCGGAAACGCAGAAGCTTTCCGACGGCGAACTGTTCTGGATCATCGAAAACGGAATCCGCTTCACCGGCATGCCGGCGTTCGGCAGCACGCATGGATCGCAGGAGGACAGCTGGAAACTGGTACTCTTCATTCGGCATCTGCCGCAGCTGACCATGGAAGAACGCGTGGAGATGGAGCGCGACAACCCGAAAGGGCCACACGAACACAAGGAAGATCAGGAAGAACAGGATTTTCTGGGGGGTGCGCCGGTGCAACAAAAGCCCGAATCGGTGCATCATCCTTAGTGAGGGTTGGCGCTCTGTCGAACCCGTACAGGGCCACGGAGAATTTATGATGCATCGAATAATCTCGTTCCTGGCAGTCATCGCGTTGCTGGCGAGTGTGGCCGTCGCCCACGGCGATAAGAAGCACGTGATGGGCACGCTGCAAAAAATCAATGCCGACTCCGTCGTGGTCAAGCAAGCCGACGGAAAGTCGGTGGAAGTGAAACTTGTTGCCGAAACTATGTACGTCAGCCGGGACGGCAAAGCCGCCAAGCTCTCGGATTTGGCGGTTGGCGATCGCGTGGTGATTCACGCCACGCCCACTGGCGATACGTTGTCTGCCGACGAAGTAAAGTTTTCCGTTCCGGGCGCTGCCCCTCCTTCTTCGCCGAAATAATTGGCGCGCGAGGCGTTTTCTCAAGACTCAAGAGTCTATTCTACGGGCCTGACAAATCGTCGCAGAGATTGCGCCTCGCAGAAACAAACTAATCGCTGACGAGATGGCAGGAATGCGTCTTAAGGACGATCCAGACAGGTTTGCCCGCGCTGAGTTCCAGGGCGCGCGCTGCGCTGGGCGTTACGTGCACGGTGAAGATCACTCCAGCCTCAACGCCCGCAACGACTACCGTGCCACGTTGCTCCAGTGACACAAGTTTCCCTTCCAGGATATTGCGGGCGCTGAGCCCAGCCGGACGCTGGGTCGCGAGCAAAATGTCTCCCGCACGGATCGCAATCTTTACTCGGTCGTTCGGCGCAGCGTAGCCCAGTGGCACCTCGATTTCGCTCGCGCTTTCCGCAAGGCGCACACGCATCACGCCATCGGCTTCCCGCAGGTCCAGAACCACGGCATCGAGCAGGTTTTCGAATCCGACGGCCAATGCGAGCCTTTTGCTGCGCGGCGCGCCGAGCACTTCGTGCGGGCCGCCTTCGCTGACGACGCTGCCGTGGTCGAGGGCGACGACCCGCTCGCCGAGGGCTTCGACTTCGTCGCGGCTGTGCGTCACGTATAGGATCGGGATTTTCTGCGCTGCGTTCCAGGCGCGTAGATCGTCGACAATCGACGCTTTCAGTTCCGCGTCCAGCCCGGTCAGCGGTTCGTCGAGTAAAAGCACCTGGGGCAAGGTGACCAGCGAGCGAGCCAGTGCGACTCGCTGCTTTTCTCCGCCGGATATTTCGCCAGGCCTTCGCGCGCGGAGCTTTTCAACGCGAAAGGCTTGCAAGAGCTCGCCGATTCGCGCGAATCGTTCCTCCTCCGGCACATTCGCGATGCCATATCCGACGTTTTCTTCGACGGTCATCTTTGGGAATAGTGCGAGCGACTGGAAAACGTAGGCCGTGCGGCGGCGTTGCGGCGAAAGGTCGACGCGCTTTTCGGAATCGAAGAGCGTATCTTCGCCCGCCACGATTCGGCCAGCGTCCGGACGCAACAGGCCGGCGATGCAATCCAGCAACGTGGATTTGCCTGCTCCGGACGGACCGAACAGGATGGTGATCCCGGACGGGATCTCGAGCGCGACATCGAGGGTGAAGGGCGACGCGATGGAGTTGCGCCGCAGCACCTTGACCTGCAGCGCCAGATGCGCGCCGCTCATTTCGCCGGCCACGGGGACCAAACTCGCCGGCCGATGCGGCGATTGACTCCATACACGATCGATAGCACGACGAACGAAAATACCAGCAGGATCAGCGCCATGCGATTCGCTTCCGCGTAATCGAGTGATTGCACGTGATCGTAGATATCGATCGACACCGTGCGCGTCGCGCCCGCTAAATTGCCGCCCACCATCAGGACCACTCCGAACTCGCCTAGCGTGTGTGCAAAACTCAGTACCAGTGCGGTAATCACGCCAGGGACGGACATGGGGAGGATGACGCGGCGGAAGGTGCGCAGCGTGCTTGCGCCCAGAACCGCCGATGCGTCCAGGAGCTTGCGATCGACGCTCTCAAACGATGCCACCAGCGGCTGGACCGCGAACGGCAAACTGTACAGTACGGATGCGACCACCAAACCGGTGAATGTGAATGCCAGTCCGTGGCCGAACGCCGCTTGCCACAATTTTCCGAGCGGCCCTCGCGTGCCCAGGGCTACCAGTACATAGAATCCGAGCACGGTGGGCGGCAACACCAACGGCAGCGCGACCACGGACTCCACCAGAAATTTTCCTCTCCATCGCGAGTACGCCAGCCAATACGCAAGCGGCAGCCCGATCACGAAGAGGATCGCCGAGACGCAGACCGCCAGACGAATTGACAGCAAGAGGGCTTCCATGGTCACCAGGTTTGCTGATGGATCTTTATCGCGGCCGGCGACAGACAACAGCTCACGTCTTCAACGTTGCCCTGACGGGACCGCGAAGCCGTACTTGGCGAGTGTCTCGCGGCCAGAGTCGCTCTTCACAAATTCCAGAAAGGCGCGCGCCGCATCCTTGTTGTTTGCGCTGTTCAGCACGATGGCGGCTTGCTCGATCGCGGGATACGTCTCAGCGGGAATTTCCCAGCGCTGGCCGTCTTTCATCGCCGGCGAGATCGCGAGTGATAACGCGACGATTCCAACCTGCGCATTGCCTGACTGCACGAACTGCGCCGCTTGCGAAATATTTTCTCCCAGGACAAGCTTTGCTTTCACCTTTTCGTAGATCCCGGCTTTTTGCATGGCCGCAACGGCCGCTTTTCCGTAGGGAGCGTGCTCCGGATTGCCGATGGCGATTTTTTGGACTGTGGGATCGAGCAGAGCGTTCCACTTTTGATTGGCGACGTCGATCTTGGAACCCGGTGGTATCCAAATCACGATGCGGCCGACCGCATATTTATAAAACGTTGCGGGGTCGGCGAGACTCGCGATTACCAATTGTCTCGGATAGTCGATGTCCGCTGAGAAAAACAGGTCGAAGGGCGCGCCGTTCAGGATTTGTGAGAAGAAATTCCCGCTCGATCCATATGTCACGCTGAGCGTTTTCCCGGTCTGGTTCTTGTACTGCTGCGCCAGATCGGCCATCGCGAACTGCAAATCCGCGGCGGCGGCGATTCGCACTCCCTGCTCTTGCGCGGAGAGCTCACGCCAAGTGAAAGAAATGGAGAAAACAAGGGCGAGTAACGCGAGACAACTGCGTCGAATTGCTTTGTTATAGATCATAGGATAAGTGGATCACGAATCATCGATCATACCCTCAGAATCATGACTTCGGTCGATTTGATCAGCGCCGCGGCGCGTTCTCCGGCTTTGAGCCTCATCTCTTTAGCCGCGTCTGCGGTGATGATCGCGGTGATGTGCTGCTCGCCGATCGCCATCGTCACCTGAGCCAGCAGGCCGCTGTATTTGACCGCAAGCACGCGGCCGATCAGTTGATTGCGACCGCTGATCTTGCGAAAGTTTCCGCGGCGCGTCTGAATGTCGCCGCGCTCCAGGTTTTTTGGGATCAGGCGGTCGATCTCGCTTTCCGGTACGCGGTGATGGCCTCCGGGCGTCTTCGCGGTCTTAATCTTATTGCGATAGATCCATTGCTTCAGCGTCGGGTAGCTGATTCCCAAAATGTTGGCCGCTTCCCGCGGCGCCAGCAGCCTCTGCACGATTGCACCTCAAGCGAGGCAGCAGGATAGCGCGCCCCGAGCCGCTAGTTCAATACGTTTTTATACGCTTCTATACGGACCCGAGGCGCGGAAGCATGGTCAAGCGAACTCCACGCCGCAAGTTAATTTCGCAGCGGCTTGCCTGTTTTCAGCGTATGCGCGATGCGCGCCTGGGTCTTCTTCTCGCCGCACAAGGAAACGAACGCTTCGCGCTCAAGATCAAGCACGTACTGCTCGCTGACCAGCTGCGGCGCGCTGAGCGGGCCGCCCGCCAGGATGTTCGCAAGCTTACGGGCAACGTGAGCATCGTGTTCGGAGGCATAGCCGCCGCGTAGGAGCATATGAATCGCCATCTTTGCGCCGGCAAGGAACTGTTCGCCGAGCACCTTGATCTGCGTCGTCTGCGCGCCTTCCTGCCAACTCGCAGCCGGTGGATTGTATCCGTTGCGCACCAGGGATAAGGCGACTTCTTTGGCGTCGGCTACCAAGCGGTCGCGATTCATCGACACGCCGTCATCGCGGCGTAAAAATCCCAAATCGCGGCACTCTTCGGCGCTGGTGCCAACTTTCGCCATGGCCAGCGCCTCAAACACGGGCTTCAGCGCGTGGAATAAATCTAAATCTTCCAAGCCGGCAGCGTGTTCATTTGCGC
The DNA here is from genome assembly GCA_049512575.1 of Candidatus Acidiferrum sp. Taxonomy (GTDB): domain Bacteria; phylum Acidobacteriota; class Terriglobia; order Acidiferrales; family UBA7541; genus Acidiferrum. The sequence continues at coordinate 15,866 of JBEKWY010000057.1, read as the reverse complement.
GAATCAACATTTCTTTGGAGCCGCCGCCGCCGGGAATCAATCCTACACCGGCCTCGACGAGCCCCATGTAGGACTCTGCCGCGGCCTGAATCCTGGCCGCGTGCAAGCTGACCTCGCATCCTCCTCCTAGCGCCATGCCCTGCGGCGCAACGACCACCGGTTTGGGTGCGTACTTGATCGCCAGATTCGCGTTCTGAAATTGTTTTACCGCGAGATGCAGCTCATCCCACTCCTGCTCTTGCGCGGCCACCAGTACCAGCATCAGGTTCGCGCCGACCGAGAAATTCACGGCTTGGTTGGCGATCACCATGGCATCGAAATCGGCATCCAGGCGCTTCAAACCTTTGTGAATCATGGCGATCAGGTCCGCACCAATCGCGTTCATCTTGGAGTGAAATTCGCAGCAAATCACGCCGTCGCCGAGATCGATCAGGCTCGCGCCGGAGTTGCGCTCCACTTCGCGTCCCGCATCCTTTAGCGATTTGAGAATTAGGACGCCTTTCGGCTCTTCGACTCTTTCTGCCGCGCCGCTGGCGATATCGAAGACCGTCGTGGCGCCCTTCTCCGACTCATAAAAACTCTTCCGGCCGCTCGCCAACAACTTTTCCACCACCGGCGGCAGCGTCCGGCCTTCCTTCTGCACGCCGGCGGCGAACGCTTTTACGCCGATCGCATCCATCAACTCGAACGGGCCAAGCTCCCAGCCAAATCCCCAACGCATCGCGCGGTCAACGTCCACGACATGGTCCGAAATCTCCGGCACCCGCCGAGCCGCGTAAAGGCACGTCTCCGAAAGCGAGCCCCACAGAAACTGCTGGGCCTTGTCGCCTTTCTGTCCCTCCAGCACGGGACCAATCAACGTCCGCAAACGTTCCGTCGTATCCTCAATCGTCTTCGCCGTCTCCAGCGAGACGAATCGCGACTTTTGCCGCGGGCGGTACTCCAAAGTGTTCACGTCGAGCGTGAGAATCTCTCGTTCGCCCTCGCCTTTTACGCGCTTGTAAAAGCCCTGGCCGGTTTTGTCGCCGAGCCAGCCGCGCCGCGCCATCTCTTCGACCAAGGCCGGAACGCGATACATCTCCCGCGACTCATCGTGGGGCACCGTTTCGTAAATATTCTTCACCACGTGCAGCAAGACGTCGAGCCCAACGATGTCCGCGGTGCGAAAGGTAGCGGACTTCGGCTGCCCGATCACCGGCCCGGTGCACGCGTCCACTTCCTCGACGGTCATTCCCAAAGCGCCCATCAAGCGCAGCGCATTCAGCATGGAGAAGGTACCGATCCGATTCGCGATAAAATTCGGCGTGTCTTTGGCGACGACCACGCCCTTGCCCAGCCGGCGATCGCAGAATTCGCTCAGTGTCTCAACAACTTCCGGCAAAGTCTTCGGCCCGGGAATCAGCTCCACCAATTTCAAATAGCGCGGCGGATTGAAAAAGTGTGTCCCGGCCCAGTGCTGCTGAAATTCCTCGCTCGTTCCTTCAGCGATTAAATGCACTGGCAATCCCGAGGTATTCGTGGTGACGATAGCGCCGGGCTTGCGGAACTGCGCCACCCGCGCCAGCAGATTTTTCTTGATCTCCAGATTCTCCGCCACGACTTCGATAATCCAGTCGGCTTCCGCGCAACGCGCAAGATCATCGTCAAAATTTCCGATGGCAATTCGCTCCGCCAGCGACGCCGTGAAGAAAGCCGCTGGCTTGGCTTTCTTCGCCGCGTCCAGTCCCGCTCGAACGATCTTGTTGCGAGCCTCCGCCGGCGCCCCTTGTGGCAGACCAGGGGGTACAATATCCAGCAAGATGCAAGGCAGTCCGGCATTCGCGAAATGCGCGGCAATGCGCGCGCCCATGGTTCCTGCGCCCAACACGACGGCTTTCTCGATGCGACGCTTCATGGGGAGCCTCTTCGGAGGATTAGCACGGTAGGACAGGTTACAAAACCGGCATGCAACGGTCAAACAAGGTCCTGCGAAGCGCGAGTAGCACTAAACTAGAAGCAAGATGCTCGACGACAAAGTAGTCAGCGCGGTGGACTGGCTGAAAAACGCCACGGACAAGATTCGCGCCCTGGCCAGCGGCGAAGTGCGCCCCGCGGGCGAACGACCTCGCGTAGGTCTCGCTCTGGCCGGCGGCTTTGCCAGAGGCATCGCCCACATCGGCGTGATTCGGGCGCTAAAAAACGCCGGGGTCCCGATCGACGTCGTCGCCGGAACCAGCGTCGGCGCGTTGATCGGCGCATGCTATTGCGCCGGAGTGCCGCTCAACGACATGCAGCGCATCGCCACCGACACCACATTCGCGGACTTCGGGCGCTGGACGCCCTCCTGGCTAGGCCTCGCCAACAATCTTCGCCTGGAACGATATCTCCAGCGATTCACGCCCAAGAAGACGTTCGAGGAACTCACCACGCCGCTGGCCATCGCCACAAGCGACATCACCGAGGGCATTTCGGTCTACTACACGCGTGGACCGCTCGGCCCGCCGTTGCGGGGATCCTGCGCGTATCCCGGCCTATTCGTGCCCATACAATTTGAAGGCCGCACCCTGGTCGATGGCTTCCTCACCGCGCCGGTTCCTGTCGAAGGCACGCTACTCCTCGGCGCCGAGATCACCATCGCCGTCTACCTGGAAGCAGGCAGCTTCACGGCCCCACGCACCGCTGCCGACGTGATCAGCCGCTCGTTTTCCATCATCCAGCGTCACGCCGACATCGCCTGGCGCCAGCAAGCCGACGTCATCATCGAGCCGGACGTGAAGCCGTTCGTGTGGGACGATTTCACGCGCACCAACGAACTCGTCGCGGTCGGAGAAGCCGCCGCGCAAGCCGCACTCCCTCAAGTTCTCAAGGCCCTCGGCGGCGAAAAACGCGAGCCGGCCGCCTGAACCGCGAGCGTGACACCTCGTTTGCCAAATTCCGACACGATTTCCCGGGTCCCTTCAGGCCGGTGTCACTTCCACCTTCAACGCCTGCCCTTCCCCTTTTCCGCGCTGCGTCAACCACGCTCCCAAGCCTTCCGCAAACCTTTGCGGCGTCACGCGAAAGCTGGCCTCGACCTTTCCCTCTTCAACCGGCAGCGTATCGTCAAATTCCGCCGCGTTCGTAAAATTTCGCATGCAGAATTGATCCAGCCACTCCAGCGGGCAAGCGCGCCGTTCCCCGCGAATCACTACGTCCACTTTAAATTTCTGCGAGTACATCCGGAAACTATAGCACCGCTAATTTCCGCCCGCAGAATCGCGCGAATCTAACAGTCCGGCCGCCAAAATAGATTGGCCCTCTCGAAATCCATCCGCCATCCGAGTTTTCCGCAACTAAATCACAGCTATACGGTACTTTGCGTTGACTTCTCGCAAGCCCCTGCTTAAGATGCAGCTCATTCAGGTTCTCCATGATTTCTTTCTCGTGGATTTCTATTCATAAAACGTGAGCCAACGGCTTGACAAGCCGTCGGGCGTGTCCCGACCCCAGCTTGGCCGAAACACCCATCATGCGGAACGGCATGCGCACTATTTCCCGTTGCAGGTTACGTTCGGGAGGCTGCTTCCATGCCCAAGAAACGCACCCAGGATTCTCAACTCCTTTTGCAGCTCGACCTCCTACGAAACGAAGTCGAAATGCGCAAAGCGCGCCTCTGGTGGAACGATAAATTCTGGCCGAAAAATGCTGCCGGCTATCTGAAGATCGAAATGGCGCACGGCACCGAGGAAAGTGCCTGGTTGCGCCAAGTGGCCACGTACTGGGGATTGGCAGCGTCCTTCGTGCTGGACGGCACCTTAAAGGAAAAAGCTTTCTTCGAACCCGCGTTTTCCCAGGAATTATTCACTGTCTTCTCGAAGGTCCGTCCGTTCCTCAAAGAGCTCCGCCGGCGCACCCGCAACCCCGATTACCTGGCGAACGTGGAAAAAGTCATCCTTAAGTCAAAGAGCGCCCGCAAGCGCCTCCAACTGGAAGCAAAGCGTCTGGCAAGCCTCCGCAGAAATCGCGCTTGAACTGTCTGAGATTTGTCGTGCTGATTCCGGCCAGATCCAGCGAGAACCGCACGCGACCCCGTCAGTTCGGCGATCGCCATTTGCCCGCGGCCGCAAACAGCTGCAGCCCGACGGCGAACTGCTCATCGTCCACGGGCACGCAGTAAACCACCCGCGCCCTCGAGCGAAAGTTCCCCAGCAGCGATCGCACGTTCAGACGTTCATTCGGCTTCCACGGTTTCCGGGTCAACACTCGCGCTCCCCGTGGGCTGATGTTTTCCGTGATCCCCTCCTGTGCGGGCATCCGAACGTCCAGGCTGGACAGATCCACGGTCACCTTCATGGCTGTGCGACTCTCGGTGCGCTTCGAAGCGGGATCCATAGGGCGCTATACCTTCGGCTAAACCATCCGTTGCCAAACACAAAATGCAGGCGCGCCCCAGCTCGCACGCAGCAGGAAAGCGCGACCCAAATGGAGAGTGTCGAGGCGGGGCAGCGACGGCGTGAATGATACCCCTGTTCCCGCCCGCCTCGTCAAGGTTTCCTCTTTGGGATCGTTTTTGCGTCATGAGTGTCCGGCAATGCGACATCTCCATCCCACGAGCGGACAGTCACAATCCCAGCCCGCTCCAAAAATCCCGCGGAAGCCTTTATTTTTCAATTAGTTTCACTCTCCGCGAGGTCGGCAGCCAAATTGCCCAACTCCTCGAGGGGCTGTTTGTCTCTCCGCAACGAAGGATCCTCCGCCAGGAGACGCTCATGAAGAAAACGGAATGGACGCGCGAAATCCTCACCACATGGCCGAGTTACGAGTACGTGAAGCATAAGGAAAGCGCCGGCTGGCGCCTCGCAGCCGTGGAATGGCAGCGCGAGACCGAAGCCGAGCCTCAACGCGAAGCTCCCGAAGGCTCGCGTTTCGGTGAAGAAATCCCCTTTGGCACCCGCATCGCCAACGATTGCCTCCATCTTGAGGAAAACCCCTCCGAAATGGAGATCCTGAATTGCCTGGCAGAAATGATCGTCCTCGATCTCTCCTACCCTCGCATGGCCGACGCCCTGAACCGCCGCGAGTTTCGCACCCGCGAAGGAAAGCCGTGGACCCCGCTCGCGGTCTTTAAGTTGACTCCGCGCCTGATCGAGGTGGCTCCGCGCATTCTGTCCGGCGCGGAATGGGAAACCCGCAAGAAGCAACTTTCCCGTGTTGCCTGGAATTCCTGATTCGCGTACGCAAAAACAAACTTGTCATTCTGAGGGCATCCGACGAGGATGCCCGATCTGGGATTCCGGCCCGGCCGGAAAGAATCTCAACCGTCGGAGTTCTAGAAGAATCCACCGCGCTCGGTTTTCCTCATGGACCTAACTCCGCCGGTCTACTCGTTCAAGACATTCGCAAGCGAGTCGTACACCGTCAGCCCGCCGTTGTAGTGAATGTACCCAAGCTTCCGGAACTTGTTCATGAAGAAATTCACGCGCGACCTCGTCGTTCCCACCATTTCCGCCAGCGTGTCCTGTCCGATTTTCTCCAGGATCGGCGCGACCTTATCGCCCTGCCGGTTGCGCGCCAGCAACAACAGCGTTCGCGCCAGCCTCTTCTCGCTGAAATTGAACATGCGATCGATCAAATCCTGCTCGATGCGGCGATTCCGCATCACCAGGTAGTTGATGAAGTGCGTCGATATGGCTGGATCTTCTTCCACCATCCTCAGCATCGTCTTGCCCTTGATCACGTTGACCATGCTGGGCACTAACGCAATCGCCGATGTGGAGTAGACGGCATCGCCCGTGATGCATGCTTCTCCAAAAAAGTCTCCTTCGCCGAGGATTCCCAGCACCGCTCCCTTGCCCCGATTCGAAACCAGCGTTAGTTTCACCACACCCTTTTCGATGTAGTGCACGTCCGTGCAATCCTCCCCTTGGGAGATGATCGTCTCACCCGCCTTGAATTCCTTGATTTTCTTCGATGGGAGCGCCTTACCAAAAAAGCCAGGTGTTCCGGAAACGCTCCGACGCCTTGATTCCATTGCCCCCTCTTCTAACGTGGCCATAGTCGTGCCAATAGCTTCATCACCAGGACTTCCCAACGAAGCGTGATTGGTTGCCGACTTTCCCCTGATTACCGTTGCCCCTCCTTCTACCTTTCGCTTGAAAGCTCGTCTGTTCAATATTGAACAGACTTTGTTAGGCCCTCCCGCTAACCTTCGCCTCAATCTGTCCCAATTTATGTGCGGAGCGTCCCTCTTTTTTAAGGCGAAGAGCTTGAGTTACGCAGTTGCCACGCGCCAGAACACATGAAGCTGGGCTTCGACATTTTCAGGCGTCTTGACGACGGCAGCCCGTTGTGGGTCGCTCAGGCAAACTCCATTGCCGAAGTTCGCGCAAGGCTCGTAGCTCTGCGACAGTTTGCTCCAGGCCACTATTTCGTCCGCGACGCGGGAACCGGCCAATCGATTGGGGCTGAGTTGGACGAAAACCCCGAGGGAGGTCCACAAGAAACCTAGAAAATGAGCCAAGAAGACAGGCCCCAAAACTATCGATCGAATATCATCCTAAAACAATCCTGAACACTGCTGGAATTCCGCAATAACCCTAACACCGCCGCTAAGATCTTGTAGAAAAACCCGATCCCATACACGGTTCCCGCGCCTTCCGTCAGGGCACGGCTTTAGCCGTGTCACTGCCGACGCTGCAGAGAAAAATTGTCATCCTGGGGGCATCCGACGAGGTGCCCGATCCCGGATTCCGGCCCGGCCGGAAGGAATTTCAACCACGGGAGATCGAGAAAATCCTTCGCGGACTTTTTCCAGCGCCTCCCGGCCAAACTCCATCGTCCCGAACAATCATTCACAATTGACTAGTTCAAACCCCGCACCTAGCATGCTGCCAGCACAAGCTGCCCGGCGCTTTCCGGCCGCAAATCACAAGAGCCGCCGGGCGAGGCCTGCGTTTGCAAGATTTCCAGTGACACGCGAGGTTGAAATGCAACCTGGATTTATTCGTTCGATCGTGCTTTGCATATTCTGCGCACCATTCTTTTGTGCGCTCGCCCTTCCCGCATTTGCCGCAGACTCCCCGGTTCATGGTCTCTGGGTGTGGAAGAGCCCCACGGTGCTGGAAGCATCCCGAGCCGCCGAGGCCTTGCGGGATTTCTGCCAGTCCGAAGGCATTAACGAAGTCTATGTATCGGTCTCGGCGCGAACCGAGGCAGCCGAAGAAAGCCAGCTGGTTCAGCTCATCACCCTGCTTCATCGCTCTAACGTTCGAGTCGAGGCACTCTTGTCGAGTGCGGACGCAGACGAACCCGGCAAGCACCGCGAAAAATTGCTCGGTCACGTCCGCGAAATCCTGCGATTCAACCGGCAGCATTCTGGGGATCGTTTTGACGGCATTCACCTCGATATCGAACCGCAACAACGACCGGAAAACAAAGGTCCGGGCAATCTTCGATTTCTGCCGGGCCTTACGGACGCTTTCCGCGAGGTTCGTGCGCTGACGGACCGAAATCGGTTGACGGTGAACGCGGATATTCAGAACAAGCTTCTCAAGGGGGACCTCAACGAGCGCAAGATGCTTCTGTCCGCTCTTCCGCGCCTGACCTTAATGTTGTATGAGTTGAGCAGTCCCGCCGATGGCGAAACCTTCGAAAAACAGGCCGACAAGCTTCGACACTCCGCCCAAAAATTTCTCGACATGGCTTACGACGGTCTGGACGGTCGAAACCTCGCGAAGATGAGCATCGCGCTACGCACTCCGGATTACGCCGGCCGCCTTCCCGCCATGCTCAAGGCGCTCGACGCCTCATTTCAAGACAACTCGCACTATCTAGGATGGGCCCGCCATTCCTACAACGATTTTCTGAAGACCCCTAATTAGGCGGTATTGCGCCAGCGCCACACCGGGAACTCGCGACAATTGTCATGCCGACGTGATGCGCCAACCGCCAATTGTCATCAACCCCACCGTAGCTCCAAAGCCCGTCCGACGAACTCCCCATGCGGCGACGGTAAGGCGCTCGAAGGAAAACCACTCTCTTACTTCATCAGCCCCAGCTTCCGCGCATGCTTTGCACACAAGAACAAATTCAAATACGGATCGAGCCGCGAACTCCAATCCTTCCATCGGCTTTCCCAATCCGGGCGCCGGCAGTCGCACATGCATTCACTCAACACCTTGATTGGACGCGAACCATTTCCTCGGGTTCGTGTATCGAAAATGAACTCCGCGCGGCAATTGAGGCTGGCTACTTCGGCGTTTTGGGTTTTGACCATGGGTTGGACCTGGGCTTTTTTTCGTCACGTACATCTGAAATTACGGCAACTCCAAAATTGGAGAACACAACGCCGTTCCCCGCATGAAATTCCACGTTGTGCCGGGCCGCGGTCGTGTGGAAACATCGCAGTGAAAACTCCCAGTCAGCGAAGCGCTGTCCTCAACTCGCCTTCCGCTTGCCCTCGGCGCTGATCCTCGTCACGCATCACGCCCTGGAATCAGGCAGTTCACTGTATGTAAGGTGAGATCGACCAGTTGAATGGTCACTTCGGTCGGCTTGGTGGCGTTAGGGCCGATCGCCAAGTCGACTTCGAGTTTCGTGAAATGCGGCTTAACGTAGGAGCGCTTCATGCTGCAGCCGCAGAAGCATGTCGGACTGCCCCTGTCTAGTTCTTTGTCGAGCATTCGAAACTGGATTTTCTGTCCGCAAGCGCCGCTTGTGCATTCCCACCACTCTTCGTTTCTGTTCACAAACGTGTGCCTCCGTCCATTCTTGGCGTACGCCGAGTCCCCTTTCCGCCGCGCGCGCTGCGCCTCCGGACCGCCTCGCGTCAAAAATCGGCGCCGCCTGCCGGGAGAAGCAAAGAACGTACCGCTCACAATTTGAAACCGTTGGAATTTTTGCACAAGAGGAAAAAGCCTTCGCTTGCTATTGCAACCGCTGCGTTTTGTCGGTCCTTCACTGACACTTTAGTTTCTCCGGACGAATGTCTGAGATCTGGAATCTGCACGCCCGGGTGACGAAATTTCGCCTGCACGCGACCCATTCAAGGGCATTCTCAGCTTCTAACCTTTATTTTCGCGTTCTTACGCGTGTTTAATCCTCGGCGCTCCGCTTGGCTGGAATGTCTGCACCGCAACGTCGTCAGGTCAGACTGAGGATCGCTCTTCGCCAGCGTCGTGTCGCCAGCGTCTTAAAATTGCCTCCGCTTTAGTTCGCTGCCTCTGGTTTCTGGTTGGAATTCCGACCACGATTCCGCTCTATTCGGTTCTTTCCTCGTTCTCTTTTAGGCTTCCCGCACTCGCGTGCTGGTCGTCGCGAGTTTATTTCCAGGTTCCAAATCTCTTTGAGGAGGATTAATGCGCTCGATCAAGATTGTTTTTTCGCTTTGCGTAGTGCTGTTGCTGGCAGGTTTGCTGTTACATTCAGGCATCCTGACTGCCGATGGTGGCAAACCACTTCCTGATCCCTGGTCGCTGGTTGCCGACGGTGGCAAGCCACTTCCCGATCCTTGGATCATTGCCGATGGCGGCAAGCCGCTTCCTGATCCTTGGTTCATCGCCGATGGTGGTAAGCCACTTCCTGATCCTTGGGCTGGTATCGCGTCCTAGAAAACCAGCGAGCACCGGGGAGAGATGCTCTGCATTTTTCCCCGGACTCGTGTTAGCATTTGATTCCGCGAAGTCGCTCGAACCGAGTCCGGAGGAGCATGCTCAGCCAGCTGGTTTCATGGAGCTGCATTGCGCTGGAATCAGTCCTGCTCTTTCGAGGACTTCGTTCAAAGCTCGGTTCTCGTTATCCCGCCTTCTACACCTATATCTCTTTCGTTCTATTTCAGGACCTTCTTTGTTATTTCGCTTTTCGCTGGGCTCCTCACCTTCTCTATACCTATATCTACTGGATAACTGAATTTCTATGTATCCTCTTGAGTTGCGGCATCGTTTTGGAGGTCTATCGCGTAGGCCTCTCTGCTTATCCCGGTACCGCGCGCATCACCCGCAAGGTTCTCGGCCTTGTGTTCGTCGTGGCATTAGCGAAAGCCCTCGTCAGCGCTGCAAATGACCCCCGCTGGTGGTTGGAAGCAACTGCCAAAGACGTCGCGGGAACCTTGCGAGCAGTTCAGGGCGTCGCGATTGTCGCGCTGGTCTCCTTATTTTTGTTTTACGCAATTCCCTTCGGAAGGAACCTACGTGGCATCCTTGTGGGATATGGGCTCTTCGTTTGCTGGACGGTAATTTGCCTGACGCTCTCTTCGTCCGTAAACGACAACGTCCACGCAGTCTTGAAGAACCTATATCAATCTTCTTATCCGGTCTTCCTGATCTTCTGGCTAGTGCACCTGTGGTCCTATCAAACCAACCCGGCTTCCGAAGTTGAGGTACCTCTTGAACGGGAATACGAACGTATAGCCGCTGCGACTCGCCGGCGCCTTCAGGATGCTCGCGGCCAGCTGGCGAAAGTGGTGGGTTCGTGATTGGAATCCCCACGGCCTTGCTCCTCGGCACGATTTTGCTGCTTTTGCTTCTTTTTGTAGCGGCGCGTGGCTCCATGGACGCGCGGGAATCGTCGTCGCGGTCAGACGTTCCGCTGCTCGACGATGAAGCTGTGATTGATCCGTGCCCGCCCGAATTTGTCGCCAGAATTTTTTCTCCTCGGGATTGGGAATTCGTCTCCGAAACCAAGTCGCCTCAATTGGAGAAACTATTCCGCCGGGAACGCAAGCTCGTTGCCTTGGCTTGGGTTCATCAAACCTCCTTGGCTGTTCGACGCATCATGCGCGAACACACCCAAGCTGCACGCCACAGCCACGACCTGCAGTTCGCGACCGAATCGAAACTTGTCTTGCTGTACGCCGAGCTGATGTTCCTCTGCGGCATGCTTTTTCTGGCGATCCAGTCGGCCGGACCGGAGCGCGTGCGCGGCTTGGCCGTCTATGCGGGTACCCTGTCACAACGCCTGGCGCAAGCTCAGCACGACTTGAAGGCAATTACCGCCGGTAGGGAGTTTCACAGCGCCAGCTAGTCCTGATCCCAAAGCTGCGTAAGGCCCACAGTCACCGAACACCATGAACGCCGCCGTCAAACTCGTGCCAGTGCAAGCCGCCTACGACGATCTCCTGCAACGATCGCTATCCAAAATCTCCTGCGACCTGGCCCGGCTGATCTATCTCGCGTCTACGCGCGACTACAATTCGGGCAACTACCATCACGACGGGCTCGCGGTACGCTTTCGGCCGGACGTCGCCGGCAAAGCCCTGGAAATCGCCCACCGGCAGGTTTTTTACCAGCTCTCCGCGTATTCGCTGGAGGAATTGGTCGAGCAGCTGAGAATTTACTTAGATAATTCGCACGAAAGCGCGGCGGATGTTCTGCGCATCTGGCAAAAGCTGGAGCCTTATCGGGTTGCGATTCCGGTGGAGGTCAATCCTGCGGTAGCACGCTTATTTCTCTCGAACGTCAGACTCGCTTTGGCAATTTGGCGGTTCCGTCAGGAGCAGGCTCCGAAAAATCCGTAAGGCGCATCGCGACCGCGGTTACCTGCCCCACGATCTCCGCTTCCGTGCCGTAATTCAGCCGGCGCACGCTGCGCGCCGACAGGGGATGCGGGAGCAGCAGCAAGTGTCCATCCTGCATTTCGCACCACGAACACGCATAGCCGTCACGCAACTCCACAAAGTAAATCGGGCGGTCAAATTCCGTTCGCCACCGCAGGGGCTGGATTTTTCGCACGTGCGGATCGATCTGCACGAACGAGCCGGGACGAAGCAGCGGCGACAGGGTGTTGTCCTGCAGCCCGATGTACCCGTACAAGCTGTGCCGGATATCCAGATGCTGAATCAACGCGATGGGAACTTCGCCCCAGATCTCCACCATGCGAGACAATAGATTCGTGTTGTCCACATCGAACGAGCGGTCAAAGCGCACCGGGAACGACAGCGTCTTCTCTGTGTCGTAAACCTCCAGCGTGGTCAGGTGCGTGTTCGGAAGAGGCGCGGCCATCTGGTGCTTGGTCAAGTTCTGCAAATCGACACCGTAAAGCAGCAGGATGTCGCTGAACTTGATCCGATAGATCGAACTCAAGCTATAAAGCTTGAAAATGCTCGGGACGGAGTCCGAATTCTCAATCTGGGTCAGCCAGGCGTTGGAAATATGGTATTCCGGGTTGTCTTCGGCTACGGCAATCTTCTGGCTGAATTCGGCGACGTCGCGCGTGGTAATCCCAAGGCGGTTACGAATGTCCTTGAGCTGTTCGCTGGGAGGGAGAGCCAGAGCCATGCAGCATTCTACAACACCCGCCAATTGAACTGCCAATCCGTCCCTTCGACGCTACGTCTTTAATTCATTAAATATTCAACACTTGTTCAACATATGTTTCACTTTTCCGTCCTGCAAGTCTTGCGTTCTTTCCTGCCAGTCTTGCGCCTCACCTGCAAGTGTTACGCCTCTTTGGTACACTCACTCTCGCTTTTGCGAGGAGAACCTGCTTCCATGAACTCGATGAATTCGCCGCGATCGTCTTCCCGAAATTTAGCGCCTAGAAAGTTCTTCTCCATTGCCGCTGTGGCGATTACCGCGGGCCTGGCGATCCTCGGCGCGCGCGCTCAATCGCCCGCACCACCATCCGACACCCCCAAGCTCGCTGAACAGCAATTCAAGAACATCAAGGTCTTGAACGGCATCCCCGCTGAGCAAGTGATCCCCGCGATGCAATTCATCAGCGCCTCTCTGGGCGTGGAGTGCAACTATTGCCACGTCCCCAAGGATCACGTGGCCGGGTTGGATTTCGAGAAGGACGACAAGAAGCCGAAACTCATCGCCCGCAAGATGATCCAGATGATGTTCGCCATCAACAAAGACAATTTCGACGGCAAGCGCGAAGTGACGTGCTATTCCTGCCATCGCGGCGCGGCGGAACCCGTTGGCATTCCCCTTGTGGCCACCGAGGAGCTGCCTGCGGATGCGGGAGCGGAGAAAAAGCCCGGGGCGACGCCCGCCGCCTTGCCCACTGCGGATCAGCTTTTCGACAAATATCTGGCCGCGTCGGGCGGCGCCGATGCGGTGCAGAAAATCACCAGCCGCGTCGAGAAAGGAACGCTGACCGCCTTCGGAGGACAGCATTTCCCGGTCGACATCTACGCGAAAGCTCCCGACAAGCGCCTTTCCGTCATGCACATACCGGGCGGCGACAGTATCACCGCGTTCGACGGGCACTCTGGATGGCTCAGCGTTCCCGGCCGGCCGCCGCACATCATGAACGCCGACGAAAACTCCGGCGCCAGCATCGACGCCGACCTGCACTTTCCGGTTGACGTCAAGACCATGAGCCAGAAGTGGACCGTTAAACCTGGCGAAAAAATCGATGGCCACGAGACGACTCTCGTCACCGGACAAGGCGAAAGCGGGCCGCGATTGCGGCTCTACTTTGATACAGAGGCCGGCCTGCTGCTCCGCCTCATCCGTTACAACGAAACGCCGCTTGGCCGCTTGCCTACACAGATCGATTACAGCGATTACCGGGATGCCGACGGCGTCAAGGCGGCTTATCACTGGACGCTTGCGCGGCCAGGCAACCGGTTCACGATTCAAGTCGATGAACTGCGCCAGAATGTGCCGGTTGACGATGCCAAGTTCGTGGCGCCTCCTCCGCCGCCAGACCAAAAACCTCCGGCGCACTGAGGACGGCTTCCTGGCTCCCTTGTTCGTTTCGCTCGACAACCTTTGACTGACTTCTCTGGGGATCTGCCTCCTCTCGCCTGCCCAGGGGTCCATTTCTAGGAGCGACTTCTAGTTAACAATTTACCCCCTCCCCCCACCTTTTTTCGGATCTGCGGATTCTAAAGGACTTTAAGTCCTTTGTTTTTGGATCTGCGGATTCTAAACGAGTTACGCGGCTATTTCTTGGAAGTGCGGATTGTAAAGGAGTTAGCCAATAGTGAGTAGTGGGTGGTGAGTAGTGAGTAGTGGGTGGTGAGTAGTGAGTAGTGGAGGAACTGGCCGGGGTCAGCTGTTCTAAGGCGAACCTCTCGGGGCTAGGTTTGGTTGCCGAGCAGGGGCACACCCTTCGCGACTCATGGTAAAGCCGTGTGCCCCTATAAGGTTTGAGGTTCTTCAGCGGCCGCATGGACTTTCTGACCGGTCCAATGATTCAACGAAGTAATGACGCAAAGATAGAAGGAAAAACTCTGCGAGCGAGTTGGACCAGGGGGGAACCTTCCTGTTTCTTCCCCGAACTTCCTATAGAAAACAAAATAATTATACACGAAACTGGAAAGAAGTCAAGGGAATAATTGTACCGAATGGTTATTCGAACAATCGGGGGCCGGAGTGGAGGCGCGGACGTGCCATTTTGGGAAAGTTCTTGAGAAAAAGCCGTCCTTGCCAAGATAGCGGGGATGGGACACGCTGCCGATGGGCGGCCGAGCCAAGCAAGAAACGGAGTGAAGAAATGAAGTTCACGCTGAACCATTCGCGAGCATTGAGCGGCAACGATATTTCGGTGGCTTTGGAGGCAGAAGGGGAGGAGTCAATTCAGAGGGTAGAGACGAAGCTGGACGGATTTTCACTGGGGGCCGATGTATTGGAAGACTCCAGCGATTCGTATCAGCGGGTTTTTTCGGGTGTGGGCGATGCCGGGCCGGGAACCGATCACACGCTAGTCGTTTCGGTGGAGCAGGGCGATGGGAAGACTCATAGCGCGACCTGTATGTGGACGGATCCGGTCTAGAGGCGCCCGGAAAACGAGGAATAAGACGGCGGGACGGTCGGACTAACCGCATTCCCGCTGCTTCGTCTCAGTCTCGTACGCACTCTTACTGTTTGGAGGTAGCCATGAAACTATGGATCGTCGTCCTTTTTCTTGGTTGGTTGTTTGTCCCAGGATACGCAGGTGGACAGGAAACCTGCATTGCCGTGGCGAAGGGCGATCCCAGGTGGCAACAACTCGATGGCCAATACGCGCGGATAGAACGGGCAACGATAGCCAAGAACCCCAAGCAGTTATTTGCAGTTTATGCTCCAGACTTTGAAGCTCACATGCTGAACGGCGAAGTATGGTCGTTCAAGGAATCCGCCAACTATTCCACCTCAGGGTTCGACCAGGTAAAGGAGAACCTCTCCATCAGCAACACTTTGCTGGACCTGAGGACGTGCGGGCCGACCGTGCTGAAAGTCACCGTTCTGCAACAATGGTCAAGACGACAGATGTCGTTTGGCAAATTGCGCCTCTTTCAAACTGTCACAGTTCAAGATGAGACCTGGATCTCGATTGAAGGAGAATGGAAACGGAAGCTTGTCGATAACCTGCGGCCGGGCGCTTGGCTGGTGGATCTCAGAAGAGTCGATCCGACAAAGTCTTATGACCCGGAGGCCGCCCGTTTCGATCCACACGGGTTAAATGGATCAAACTAAGGACTGAAATGCCGCGCTCCACGCAATCTTTCGGCAGATTGCCAGGCGTTCGAACTGGAATGGATCCTTTGAGCAACCGGACAGCTGTCCCGAACCGATGGAGTGTTGCGTCAGGGTTTTGCGGCTAGTTTTGCTGCGGCGAGCTTTTGAGCGGTTGAAAGGGCGTCGGCTGCAGGGACTTTTGTCCCGCCTCAGCTGGAAATGGAGAAAGCGTTCATCCCGGTACACGCGCGGCGGTGGAAGGTTCCCCTAGCGTTCGGCAAAGCGCGGCTCACTGATAGGCGCGCCGGCCGGTGATGCTTGTTTTGCCGGGAGGAGTGCAAGCAGCGCGACTCCAATCGCGACAAAGATCACAATGTCCTGGGGACTATCCTGCCTGTGCATCCCGTGCGCCGCGGCCTCCGCCGATTGGATTGTCATCGTGAACCCATGGGCAAGGCTTGACCACGCCCCATAGGCGATCATCAAGCGATGCTTGGCCGGCTGCTTAACGGCCAGCAACAG
>JBEKWY010000056.1:0-30479 GCA_049512575.1 Candidatus Acidiferrum sp. | reverse complement strand
CATTACCAGGCCCTGCTCAAGAAGTGGCTCCTCGCCGCGATGCAGGAAGCCCAGTCGGAAAAGAAAGACCCCGAAGACAACCAAGATCCCGAACCGACCGGCGGAGACTAATCCTTCCAAAGGCACCGCCTGCTCGGCGCGCCCGTGCCTCGAATGGTAGACACGGCAGTCGGGTGGCAAAATCCAACGGGATTGAACCGCACAATGGGCTCAACGTCCGCGGTAGTGGCGGATCTTCAGATCGCTCTGGGTCTCCGTCTCCACCAACCGCCGCACAGGAAAATCCCTGCGGTTCTATTCCGAGGCGCCAAGTGGGAGGAAGTATTGCGTGCCTTTGACCGGGTCCTGTAGACGGCGGAGGAGCTGTTGCAGGTCGGCGCGATGCGGCGTAGTGAAAGAAAAAGTGCTCGTAGGCGCGCGCAACCTCTTCGATGTATTCGAGGGAAATCTGGGTTTCGTCGCGAGAGGCTTTTTTGGCGATGCGGGCACGGAGAACTTCGGGCTTGGCCTGGAGATAAATTACCAGGTCCGGGGCAGGAATCTCGGCAGCCAGCATCTCGTAGTAGCGATCGTAGAGCTTCAGCTCTTCATCGTTCAGATTCAGATTGGCAAAGATACGATCTTTTTCCATCAGAAAGTCAGAGAGGATCGGCCCGGGAGCCTCCACCGAGAGGGCTTCGCGTAAGCGTTTCTGGCGTTCGTTGAGGAAATACATCTGGGCGCGGAATGCCGAACCCGGCTTTTCCTTATAGAAATCCGCGAGAAAGGGGTTGTCTTCGCAGTCGTAGACACGCCGTGCGTGCAGCCGCTCGGCGAGAACCTTCGCCAGCGTGGTTTTGCCGACGCGCAAAGGGCCTTCAATGACGATGAAGCGCGGCGCCTGAGGGCCACGCTGCGGGATGGGAGCGCGTTTCGCGGAGGAGGATTCGTTAGCGCACATTTTGTTGGCTCTCCGTCGCGGCCGCGAGTGATTTCGACCCCGATGATACCGCCGCCAGCGTGATCGCGCGCGATTATAGCAGACTCAATTCTCGCGCGGCGCGCCGCTGCCGGCGATCGAGAATTCTCGCGAGCCAGGTGCTAGTACAAAAGTCCCGCGCGAGGTAAACCTGATTCCCAGAGCAGGGTACCACTCAGAATGTGACCAACAGTCCAGTGTGACCTGAACCGCCGCTCAGTATAGTTCAACTGTTGCGGGCAGGTACTTTGTGCCAGTCCGAGCATCTACTAATCACACTGAGGTGATGACAATGTTGTTGGCCACGATTTTACTCCTGTGCCCCTTTCCGCAGATTGAGGGCACGGCAAAGACGGTAACGATCGCATCCGCGGCAGTCAGCGTTTCGACAAACGATAGCGCAGCCGATTCCCTCTCGCAGCCGTTGCCGTCTGCTCCTGAACCTAAAGTAAAGACCGACGCAGAAGTGGCCGCGGCAGACATGATGGAGCCAGGCTATACGCCAGGACCGCAGCCAGCCAAGCCGATCTCAGGCGTCAAAATGTCGATTTCACGGCCCAGCGAGACCCCCTCCGAGCGGCGCTTGTGGTATGCACTCTCCATTACCGGCAGCAGCGCGGCGGCGTTCGATGCCTGGTCCACACGGCGTGCCATCTCCGAGGGATACGGCACCGAAGCCAATCCGCTGCTGCGGCCCTTTTCTCATTCTGGAGCGATGTACGCGGCCACGCAGGTCAGCCCCTTGGTGATGGACTTCATCGGCAAGCGCATGATGGTCAGCGAGCACGGCTGGATTCGCAGTATGTGGTGGCTACCGCAGTCGGCCGGGAGCGGCGTTTCGTTGTTTGCCGGCGTACATAATACCCGGCTCGTTCCGTAATCTCAGGAGTCACAAGAAACTCAGCCGCGCCGGTGACCTGGTCACCGGCGCTTTTTGTTTTCGGCTGTCGCCCCCCCTCCCCCCGGTTTTTTCATAAGTGTTGATTCTAAAGAGAGATCAAGTGGTTTGTTTTGATAGACTTTTGCAAGTGTTCATTCTAAAGAACTAAAGTTCACTGTGCGCGCCGTCATCCTTTCGGCGATCCGAAGGCCTTCCTTTAGGACGCAAGCTACTTCGCTACCACTAGAATTACGAAGCTGCCGGGCTTCATTTTTCCGCGGCGCTCGCCGGGGGCTGGAGGGTCGAAGTCGGCAGCGGAAAGGAAAATGTTGTGGGTCTTGAGATCCAGACCCATCGTGCGGGCGCTCTTCTTGGTGGGGACGTTGTCGATTACGGTGAACTTGTCGGGGGAGTCTTCGTGAATGACCACGAGGGTGCCGTCGTTACAGGAGGCGAAGGCGTAGTTGGTGGCCGGGTCAAAAGCTGCGGCATCGGGACCTTCACAGATTACGGGCGTCGCGACAACCTTGCCCTTGTCGGGGTCCACAACCGACATCACTTTTTCATCGCATACAGAGAACAGGCGGCGGTTCTTGCGGTCCATCGCCAGGCCTGAAGGGCCCTTGCAGGGAGCCAGGGGCCAGCGGTGAGTCTCGGTGACCGTCTGCGTGGCCAGCTCCATCAGCTCGGACGTGTCTTCGTTGTTGACGAAGATGCTGCCTTTGCCGTCGGCAACTGCGAATTCCGGCTTGCCTCCCAGGGCTAGCGTGCCTACCACCGAGCCGTCGACGGCATTGATCGCGGTGGTGTTCTTACCGCGGCCGTTGAAGGTGAACACGCGCTTGGAGACGGGGTCATAGGCAATGGCGTCGGGATTGGCGTCGGTCTTCACCGTTCCGATCGTCTTCAATGTCTTGAGGTCGAAGATGGTCGCCGTATTCGCGCGGCCACTGCTGACGAAACCGCGCCCAAGATCGGACGCTATAGCGATACCATGCACTCCGGGCGTGTCGGGGATGTCCCCTTCGATAGCGTAAGTGTCCGCGTTCATGACGACCACATGGGTGCCGTGGGAGATGTACACGCGGCGGGCGTCACTGTCGACCGTGAGATAGTCCCAGCCGTCGTCACCCGGGACGGAAACGGTCTTGATGACGTGATAGCCGGAGGGACCTGCGGCGGCGGCCCGCGAGAGTGATCCGGCCAGGACAAAGGCCGCGAGGGTCAGCAGGCCGGTGAATGCAAGGAGCATGGAGTGTTTGCGCACGTGTTCTCTTTCTGACTTCGAATTTGGTGAAAGCGGCGATTCCTTTATGCAGCGGGCAAGCTAAATGTAGCATTAACCCGAGGAGCATCTGGCCGGTGCGCATCGGAAGAGAGAAGGCAGAAGGGATTAACGAAGAGGCTCTGAGGAAAGAGACTAGAGTTCACGGAGAGATTGTGGGGACGGCGAAACGGGCTGTTCGAGGCGGATTCTTGGCGCGAATTCGTTGGACTGGGTTTGGCATTCCGCTAGTATGTGCACGCGGAACAAGAAGTCCATATGCAACGACGACGTGTGGAGCATTTGAGCGGATTCCAAGATCAACATCAAGATCTAGAGGGATAGGTTATCGATGAAGAAGATTTTTGTGGTGGCGGTGGTTACAGCGTTTCTATCGTGCGCTTGTTTCGGGCAGAAGAACGAGGTAATGGCAGCATCGTGTGAGCGGCTGGCGAAGGTCGTGCTACCAAACGCAAAAATTACGTTGGCCCTGCAGGTCGCCGGAGGGACGTTCACTCCGATGACGCCGGTGACGCAGTGGATGGGGAGCGACGCGGCGCTGTATAAGGCGCTGCCCGCCTTCTGCCGTGTCGTGATCGAAGCCCAACCAAGCACGGATTCCGATATCAAGATCGAGGTGTGGCTCCCAGTTAGCGGTTGGAACGGAAAATTTCAAGGTCGAGGCAATGGGGGCTTCGCGGGAGAGATCGATTATCACTCTCTTGCGCTGGCCGTACACGAAGGGTACGCCACAGCGGGAACAGACACGGGCCACGCCGCGGCAGGCACCGACGCGCGCTGGGCGTTAGGACATCCCGAGAAGATCACCGACTACGGGTTCCGGGCAATCCACGAAATGACCGAAACGGCCAAGATCGTGATCAAAAACTTTTACGCCAGTCGTCTGCAGCATTCCTATTTTGCAAGCTGTTCGAACGGCGGGCGGCAAGCTCTCATGGAGGCGCAACGCTTCCCGGCCGACTACGACGGGATTATTGCCGGCGCTCCAGCCAATTTCTGGACGCACTTGTTGACCAGCGCGGTCTGGGACGCGCAGGCTACGACCTCCGACGAAGCCAGCTACATTCCTTCGAGCAAACTGCCGGCGATCGCACGCGCGGTAAATGATGCGTGCGACGCGCAGGACGGCGTGACCGACGGAATTCTGAATGATCCCAGGAAGTGTCACTTCGATCCGGCCACGATCCTCTGCAAGACCGGCGATTCGGACAATTGTTTGACCGCACCGCAGGTGACCGCACTGAAAAAATTGTACGAGGGCGCCCACGATTCCCAGGGCGGCAGGATTTTCCCGGGCCTGTTACCAGGTGCAGAGGAAGGGCCTGGAGGCTGGTCGCTCTGGATTACCGGCCAGGCACCCGGCAAGAGTTTGCTATTTGCTTTCGGCAACGGGTTTTACGGCGATATGGTTTACGACAAAGCCGATTGGAGCTATCTAGGCGTCGATCTAGGCGAAGCCGTGAAGGCCGCCGATGCGAAGATGGCGAAGACTTTAAACGCCACAGAGACGAACCTTGCCGCCTTTAAAACGCGGGGCGGCAAGCTGATCATGTACCACGGCTGGGAGGATCCGGCAATTTCGCCGCTCAACTCGATCGACTACTACCACGGCGTGGTGGCCACAATGGGACGTGAAAGCAGCGACGCGTTTGTCCGGCTCTACATGGCCCCGGGGATGCAGCACTGCGCCGGCGGACCCGGACCTGACTCCTTTGGAGAGAATGGGCCGTCGCCGACGGCGAAAGACGCTCATCACAGCGCGCAACTCGCCATCGAGCAATGGGTCGAGAAAGGTGTGGCCCCAGCCGACATTATTGCCACGAAATACGAAGGCCGGGGGGCGACCGGGGAAGTGAAAATGACGCGGCCGCTGTGCCCGTATCCACAAACAGCGAAGTACAATGGTAGCGGCGATTCGAATGATGCGGCGAGCTTTGTTTGCGTTGCCGACAGTGAATAAGGGCGTCGAGACTCACGGTCAGTGGAAAGCGTCCTGCGACAGCCCGTGGTTGTCTTCGACGTAGGAGGAACATTAAATGCCCGCGGCAAAGAAATTGAGCGACGCCGAAGTTCACGAACGGTTGACCCATACCAGGGGATGGACTCTGACAAACGGCAAGCTGCACCGTTCGTTCGAATGCAAGGATTTCGTGAACGCGTTCGGCAACATGACGAGAGTCGCGCTGGTCGCCGAAGCGATGAATCATCACCCCGAGTGGTTCAACGTGTGGAACAAAGTGGTAATCGACTTGAATACCCACAGCGTAAAGGGAATCAGCAATCTGGATTTTGAACTGGCCGCGAAGATTGATGAAATCTTCGGCGCTTGAAAGACCAGTTGCACCCAGCGACAAGCCGCCCCTATCGTACCGACCCCCCGCTTTTGTGAGATAACTTCACTTCCATGATTGGCGCACATCACTCGCCGCAGGACTCGCGCCGCTGGCTGCCCATCGTGTTGCGTTGGATCGCGGGTGTCGCGGTTCTAGCGGTGATGCTGCATTTTCTTCCGCTCGCGACCGTGCGAAGAGCAATCGCACAGATTCCCGCGTGGTTTTTTCTGGCGGTGCTGCTGGGCTACCTGCTGGCGCACGCGCTGGGCATTGCGAAATGGCGCATGGTGGTGAACGCCGCGGGCGCCGAACTGGATTTCGCGACCAGCGCGCAATGTTATCTCGGAGGACTGTTCGGGACGCTGTTCTTGCCGTCGATTGTCGGCGGCGACGTGATCCGCCTGGCGGTCGGCCTGCGGCGCAGCCCGCATCCCGCGGCGGTCCTCGCCGGCAATATGGTGGACCGATTTCTGGACGTGACGGCGCAAGCGGCACTGGTGCTGCTAGGTCTGGCTCTACTACCCGGCTCGGTGCCCGAAAACCTGCAAGCCACGGCTCACAAAGCGTTGCTCGTGTCCATTGCAGGCATCGTCGTCCTGGCGGCTTTATCGATCTTTTTGCAACGCGCTTTACTACAAGGCCGCTCGATTCGATTTCGACGGCAACTTGCTCGACTCAGGCGCGCGCTTCGACGCGTATCCCGCCGGCCTTTCATATTGCTCTTCGGATGGCTGGCTGGAACTCTTATCCAGGCGACATTCCTGATCCTGACGGTGCGGCTGGCGGTTGCCTGCGGGTTGGTATTGCCACTGCGAGTCTGGCTGTTTGCGTGGCCTCTGGCAAAACTCGCGGCGGTTCTTCCGCTCACGCAAGGAGGTATTGGTGTGCGCGAAGCAGCTCTGGTGGCGCTGCTCGCTCCATTTGGCGCGCCGGGATATCTGGTGCTCGCTGCGGGCCTGGTGTGGGAGGGTATCATCATCGCCGGCGGTCTAATCGCGGGCGGAATTGCAATCTTGCTTCGCCGCGCCAGCGTCAAATTCCCTCTTTGAGAGGGACGTAGCGCATCGGAATCAACATGCGAAGTACCCTTGACTATCTTCGTCAATGCGCGACAATGAACCTACCCCCTTCCTAGCAGTTTGTTCTCTATCTAAAAGACTGCCCTCTCCAGTCGCGCAGCGCTCTACGCGGCAACGGACGATTCGTTCTTGAGTTGGCCGGTTGCTGAATTGCGTGCTGCTCATTTTCCAACACTTCTTGGGGAATGAGGCTGGGCCATGAGCCAAAGAAAAACTCGCATTCTCCTTGCCGAAGACGACGCCAGCGAAACCGTCGATATACTTCGTATGCTGTTCCCGGACACCGCCGGTGGACTTGATCTAACCGTGGTATCGACCATGGCCACGTTGATTCCGACCGTGAAAGCGATCGACCCTGAACTTATCATTCTCGATCTGGAGCTTAGTCTTCGCGACCCGCTCGATGGCGTGCATCTGGTGCACCGTTCCGCGCCTGGCATCCCGCTTGTAGTTCTCGCCGATCCCGCACAGAAGCAGTACGCCGCACAGAGCCTCAGTGAAGGCGCGATGGACTACGTGTTGAAAGGTTTCCTGGATGGGCGGACCCTCGGCCGGGTGCTGCGGAATGCGATGGAGCGAAACACCTTCGAAGGGTTGGCGGATCTGCTCCGCGATCCGTTGACTGGCCTGTACACGCGCGAGGGGCTGCTCACCCTTGGAATGCGGTGTCAGGAAGAAGCGCAGCGCACTGGTGGTACGCTCGTATTGATTTGTGCATGGTTCGAAAATTTGCATACCTTGCGGGAGGGATTCGGCCCAGGTGCGGCAGATCAGGCGCTGCGGGATGTGGCGCAAATTCTGGTGAACAGCTGCCGCCGGAGCGACATTGTTTCGCGGCTGGGACAAGCGCAATTTGCCCTCCTCGCTGTTGACGCCGTGGCTCCCAGCGCCCCCGTGATGCTCCAGCGACTGGCAAAGCGTATCGCCGTTCACAACGAGACCCGTTCGCCATGGGGGCCGATTGATCTGCGGCTAAGTGTTGGGGCGTGGACCGCGAAGGACGGACGGAGCCTCGGGACGTTTCTGGATACCGTGGAAGCCGAGCTACGCCAGGTGGTTGCCCAAGAAGAAGTGCAGGCTCTCGTTCTGCAAAATGCCGTGCGTGGTTGAGGACGATGAGTCGGGCATGGAAAAGTCGGCAGAGGTTATGGATAGCGACCCGTGACAACCAAGTGTCACCGGGTGGGCTCTCCACTCTTAAGGCCGCCGGAGTCCCTCAATGAGTTCCGGAACGCTGCAAGCAACACAAGATTCCAAGATTTCCACCCTGTTGCGGGCGTTGATTGTCGAGCATTCTCATGTCGACATCGACTCGATTCTGCTCGAACTCCGGGAATCCGGTTTTCTGGTGGAACATACCCGGGTGGAAACGCCGGAAGAATTTCGCGCCGCTCTGGCCGAGAACAGCTTCGACGCGGTTCTGGCCGACTACAAGCTTCCCAACTGGAGCGGCCTCGATGCGCTCGTCGAATTGCGAAGCACCGGCAAAGACATACCGTTTCTGCTGGTGAGCGGAACCGTGGGCGAGGAGGCTGCGGTTGAATGCATCAAGCAAGGCGCCAGCGATTACATTTTAAAAGACCACCTTTCCCGCTTGCCGGTTGCGCTGATGCGGGCCATGGCAGAAAAAGGACTGCGCGACGAAAATGCACGAGCCCACGAAGCGCTGCGTGCATCTGAAGCGCGCAACCGCGACCTTGTCGAGCACGCGGTCTATGGCATCTCTCGGGTGTCCTCGGACGGCGAGTTTCTGGATGCGAATCCCATGCTGCTTCGCATTCTTGGCTGCTCCCACTCCGACAGGCTGAAAACCATGAACTTCGCCCGCGACTTGTTTCGCTTCCCGGAACAACATGCGCGACTCATGGCTACGTGCCGCGAGCGCGGCCAGATTCATGGCGCGGAAGCCGAATGGCGGCGCGCCGACGGGGGAATCGTAATGGTACGTCTACACGCGCGCCGCCTATCCACTTCCGGCAAGTTCGATGAGTTCGAAGTGATCGCGGAAGACGTGACCGAACTGCGCGCGATGGAGCGCCAGCTCCGGCAAGCGCAAAAATTCGAGGCGGTTGGGCAGCTGGCGGGAGGCGTCGCCCACGATTTCAACAACGTTGTGGGCGCCATCCTGGGATGGGCGGAGCTTGGCTTTGACCAATGCCGTGACAATCCGGCGATCGCCGACCGCTTCAGCCGCATCCGCGAGCAGGCCGACCGCGCCGCGGCCTTGACCCGTGAGTTGCTGACCTTCGCGCGACAGCAGGTGCTTCAGCCGCGTGCCGTCGATCTCAATAGCGTGGCCAGCGGACTGCACAGCTTGCTCGACAAAGTCATCGGAAAGCACATCGAGGTAAAGTTTCTGACTTCCCCTCTCGATCCCGTGAAAGCCGACCCCACTCAGATTGAACAGGTGCTGATGAACCTGTGCATCAATGCGCGAGACGCCATGCCGGATGGCGGCCGCCTGGTGATGGAAACCGAGATGGTCGAACTCGATGAGGCTTATTGCCACTTCTATCCCTATGTGGCGCCGGGGCGCTATGCGGTTATGTCTGTCGCCGACACGGGCATGGGTATGGATGTGGAGACCCGCGAGCGAATCTTCGAGCCGTTTTTCACTACGAAAGAGCGGGGCAAAGGCACCGGGATGGGTTTGGCGTCGGTGTATGGAATCGTGAAGCAGCACGGCGGTTTCATTCACGTGTACAGCGAGCCCGCCCACGGGAGCTTGTTCCGTGTGTATTTGCCGGTCATGGAAGGTGGGGTCGCAGAAGGAGCGGTCAGCAAGGCGCCCACACCCTCGATGGCAGAGATGCGCGGCACCGAGACTGTGCTTCTCGCGGAAGATCATGAATCGGTGCGAGAGATGGCCCGGCAGACACTGGTTGGCTTAGGCTACCGGGTGCTCTCGGCCAGCGACGGTGAGGAAGCTTTGGCACTCTGCGAACACGAACAACCCGCGCTGGCGATCCTGGACGTCATCATGCCGAAACTCGGGGGTCTCGGTGCGGCGACAAGACTCTCCGCGCGTTTCGCGCAGGTCCGGGTGCTATTCACGAGCGGATATTCCGCCGAATCCGAAGTGATCCCCGACGGCGCGCGACATCGTTATCTGCAAAAACCCTACAGCCCCACAACACTCGCGCGCTTGGTGCGGCAGATTCTGGACGGGCCGGCCGCAGACACTCGCTCTTCGCCGGATCTGGAGTAACGCGAGTTGGGAAAGCAATCGATTGGGAAATCGTGTGGGCGGTAACCTGTACGGTCAGGCAGGTTGAAGCCAAGCACCGCCGCGGTGCGACGCACCTCCGTTCCACCGCCGGAGACTTACACTTGAGGCAGCTGAATTGGGCGGGCCACCCTTCACCGTGCCTGTCTTTCGCGCGAAACGCCGCCAGGGTACTGGGCACGAACGCGGCCGAGTAGAAACGAGATAACCCATGAGACGCGTACTGATTTCGAGCGTGATGCTGTTGTTTGCGCTGGCCGCCGCGCATCAGGCCATAGCCGATCCGCAAAGCGCTGGCGGAGGAGTCGTGACCGGCGTTGTGATTGGACCCGATGACAAACCGATACCCAACGCGATCGTCACCTACCAATCCGCTGGAGGAAAAGCACCGCATATAGCCCACGCGGACGCGCGGGGGCATTTTACGATTTCGAAGCTGCGCTCCGACAACTATGAATTGCGCGCGTCGGGCAAAGGCGTGTTCAGTGCCTGGGAGAATATTGCAGTGCGATCCGGCAAGACGAAAACGTTGACCCTGCACACCATCTATGCAAAAGAAGTTCCCAAAGCCTATACGGCGACGCGAACCTACGAAAACAACTAGCGAAGGCGACTCATTCCGACAGTAACTTGCGGAGGGCGTCGAGATCCGCCGGGCTGACGTCGGAGACCGCGTACATCTCCATTCCAGCTTTACGCCAGGAAATCCAGTTATAGCCGAGCTGAGAGCCGGATTGCGGGCTCGTGTCTGCCTCACTCATGGGCCATACGAAGACGTTGATCACATGTTTGCGGCGGCCGTAGACAAGCACCGCGACCTCACGACCCTCTACGACATCAAGACGGCCGCCTTCCAGCGGAAATCCATCGCCTGCAAAGTCGCGCACCGGCGGAGCAAAATTCACTTTGCCGTCAAACCACGGCTTCACCGTGTGTTGATCTGTGGAAACGACATCCTCCAGGTGGCCGGGCTGCAGCGAGCGAAGGTGCGCGTCCACAATCGCGGAGGCCAACTCGACTTGGGCACGATTAGCGCCGAGTCCAGGAATCAGTCGCCAGCCAAGAAAGACCGCCAGAAAAAGCGCCGCTGCCACCGCGAGCCACTGCCAACTTGACGGCCGCACTCCAGCCTTAACCCGCATCGGTGTAACCGCAGCCGGAACGCCATACTGGCTTTCGATCTTTCGGCGAAGTGTCGAGGGCGCACGTTCGTAGAGCCCCGCCTGCTGGATCGAAGTACGCAAAGTCTCCTGGGTTTCCAGGGCCGACGCGCACTGCGAACACGAAATCAGATGGCGTTCGAAATCGGCGGCGCGCGCGGCGTCCAACTCGCCGTCGAGGTAGCCGTGGAGAACCGATTGCGTCAGTTCACAACTCACGGTTCGCCTCCTGATTCCTCACGGGATTCGCCTGCGTTAACGCGCGTTCCAGTCGCTGCCGCGCCCGCGCCAGTGCGGACATGACTGTGCCGATCGGCATCGAGGTGATCGCTGCGATCTCTTTGTACGAGCAGCCTTCGAGTTCCCGGAGCACCAGTACCTCCCGGGATCGCGGCGGCAAGCCTTCCAGAGCGCGCGTCAGCCGCTCGCGATTGTCGCCGGCAATGGCCAGCGATTCGGGAGTCACGCCCGGTTGCGGGTAGAGCTCTTCGTCGAACTCCGTGTTCAATTCCATAGGGCGGTTCTTCTCCAGCCACGTGTAGCAGCTGTTGCGAACGATCTGCAGGAGCCACGCGCGGACGTCGCCGCCATGAAAGCCGCGAAAGAATCGGAATGCGCGCAACATGGCTTCTTGCGCGACGTCTTCGGCATCGTTACGCCCGCGCAAAATCCAGCGCGCCAGGTTGAACGCGGCGTCCAGATGCGGCAGTACCAGTTGCTCGAAGCGCTCGCGCTCCTGCGAATCCAACACGTCCAACTCTTCCCCTTCGCCACCCGGACTCATGGAGGAGACCGTCCCGGGTCGGATTTTATTCCCTAATTTCGATTTCCCGCACGAAATAAACCGTCAAAAAAGCGGAATAAGCGGCCAGGGTTGGCGGTCTGGATAAGCGAAACACGTCCCGGAGCGGCGCGGGCACCCTGGATCAAAACTCAACTCGCGCCGCTCCGTTCCCATAGATCGTGCGCAGCCAAGCTGCGATACACGGGACGTGACGGAGGAAACATGGCTGACAAGACGAAAGACGAGATTCTTTACGATCACAACCACGACGGCATTGACCGCCGCGGCTTCTTGAAGTGCATGGCCTGGGCCGGAACCGGAACTCTCTGCGTGATGCAGGGCGGCGTCCTGAAATCGTTCGCGCTGAATCGGCCGTCCGATCCGGGCGCTGCCGTCGCAAAGGGCGAGTTGAGCTTTGTCCAAATCAGCGACAGCCACATGGGATTCAACAAGCCGGCGAATCCCGACGTGGCCGCAACCTTGCAAGCCGCGGTGGACAAGATCAACGGCCTTGCCACGCCACCGGAATTCCTGCTGCATACCGGCGACGTCAGCCATCTCTCGCGGGCTGAGCAATTCGACAATGTCGATCAAATCCTGAAGAGCACCGGCAAGCAGACCTTCTTTGTGCCCGGCGAGCACGACGTCTTGGACGACGACGGCAAGCAATTCCGGGAACGCTACGGGAAAGGTTCGAAGGGAGCAGGCTGGTATAGCTTTGATCAGAAAGGCGTGCACTTCGTCGGGCTGGTGAACGTGATGAATCTGAAGGCGGGCGGTCTCGGCTCGCTGGGTCACGATCAGCTCGAATGGCTGGAAGACGACGTCAAGAACCTGAAGTCGAGCACGCCTATCGTGGTCTTCGCGCACATCCCGCTGTGGACCGTGTATCCCGAGTGGGGTTGGGGCACCGACGACAGCGCGCAAGCGCTCGGCTATCTCAAAAAGTTCGGCTCAGTCACCGTGCTGAACGGGCACATTCATCAGATCATGCAGAAGGTCGAGGGCAATGTGACCTTTCATACCGCAGCATCGACGGCCTTCCCGCAACCTGAGCCGGGCAAAGCCCCTTCACCGGGTCCGATGACCGTGCCAGCCGATCAACTGCGCAGCTACCTGGGCATTACCAACGTAAATTACGTGCAGGGCCACCACGCGCTTGCCGTCGTCGATTCCAAGCTCGGATGAGCTGCAACTGATCCAAGTAAGACAAGCAGTCCAATAACGAAATTCAGAAAGGAAGAAAAAATCATGAGGATACGTGTGTGTGTGGCAGGTCTGGCGGCACCAATGGCGATGGCGGCAATTCTTTTGTTAGGCGGCGCGAAAAATTCCACCTTGCGGGCACAACAGCCACCGGCGGCGACCGCCGAAGTAAAGATCGACAACTTCAGCTTCGGCCCGACGGCGATCACGGTTGCGGCAGGAACCACGGTGACGTGGACCAATCGCGACGACATTCCTCACACTGTGGTCAGCGACGACAAGATATTCAAGTCCAAGGTACTCGATACCGACGAGAAGTTTTCCTACACCTTCGCCAAACCCGGAACGTATCCGTACTTCTGCTCGGTGCACCCCAAGATGACCGGCAAAGTCATCGTGCAGTGAGTGGCGCCAATGGTGAACCCGTTCGATCTAAAATCCGCGCTGCTTGCTAAACATGCGCAACACGTCGTCCTGATCCATTTTCCTATCGCGCTCTTTATCACCGGAGCTGCGTTCGACTGGCTCGCGCAATGGACCAAGCGCCGCGGCCTAGCCGATGCCGCCTACTACAACCTGCTGGTGGCGGCGATATCCACGCTGCCGGTCCTCGCCACTGGCATCCTCGCCTGGCAGTTTCAGCTCGAAGGTCAGAAGCTAAAGGGGATCTTGCTCCTGCACCTGATACTCGCTTGCCTTTCCAGCGTCATGATCTGGATCGTATGGTGGATCCATTTCCGCTCTCGCGCGCACGGAGCGCCGTTGCCAAACCGTCGATTGGCTCTGGAATTTGCCGCCGTTGCGATCGTCGCGTTGACTGGCCATTTGGGCGGCTTTCTGAGCGGCGTTAACGGCGCGGGCTAGTGCGCGCGGTTCGGGCTTCGGCAGTCCGTATATTATTGAAAATAAGCAGCTTAACTGAGCCTAAAGGCACCAAGGCTGGGGCACTGGGTACCACAACCCTAGTACCCCATTTTTTGACCCTGACGGCCCATTGAGCCATACAAGCCCCTCCCGTAACTTGTCTAAGACGGGTTGGGGGCCGCGCGGGGACAGCGGCTCCGCAAGGGGCCGTGTGCGAGCTAACCCAACCCGCCAGATTTTCGCAGCTGGAATCTGGCTTCACGGACTTAGCCTCAAGGATTTAGCTTCACGGATTTAGCTTTACGGATTTAGCTTCTCTCTCGATAGCGCCGGGCACATGCCCGGCGTTTGTCGTTTCCAGACTCCATTTCATGGAACAATAGGCATGGACCATGCACCTGAATATTGCCGGCGGCCCGTGCGATGACATGTAACAGGCCTATATTCAAGCGCTTACAGAAACGTCCTAGTAGCACGAATTGAAAGGTCTCTCCGACACTTGATGCATTTCCCCTCGGCTCGAAAGTCGACACTCCTGCTCGCTGTTCTTGCGATGAGCACCCAGGTGCTGTTGCCCAATCTCATCATCGCTGACCCGGCCGTTCCCGAGCTCGCACCCTCGACCATCGAAGCCTTTAACGCCTATGTGCGGCTAACAGAAGCGCGCAACGATTCCGAACTGCAACGCGGCACCGGACTCCTTTGGGTCGACGGACTGGCTGGAACCGAGCGCGCTCAAGCCTACGACGAACTTCGGCGGGGCGAAGTGAAAATGCGCAAACTCGAAACGCTCCAGGACGGTGCACCGATTCGTTGCCCGGGCGGGATGATCCATCACTGGGTCGGGCTGGCGTTCATTCCCGGCGCAAAGCTGCGGGATGTCCTCGACGTCCTGGAGGATTACGACCAACACGCGGTCTACTACGCGCCGGACGTCGAGCGATCTAAAATCGAATCGCGCGATAGCGATCATTTTCGCGTGTTCATGCGCTTCCGGAGGCACAAGGTGGTCACCGTGGTTCTGGACACCGAGCACGACGTTCGGTACTTCCGGGATTCCGAGACGCGCGCCCACAGCCGCAGCTCCGCGGTGCGCATCGCCCAGGTCGAAAATGCCGGCAAGAGCGACGAACGCGAGAAAACGCCGGGCGATGACGATGGCTTTTTGTGGCGGATGGAGACATGGTGGCGCATGGTCGAAGCTGACGGAGGCGTTTACGTGCAGAGCGAAGTGGCGTCGCTGACCCGCGATATTCCGACGGGACTGGCTTGGCTGATCGGACCCTTCGTAACCAGCATCCCCAAGGAATCGCTGGCTTTTACCTTGGAAGCGACGCGTAAGGCGGTTGCCAGCAAATCTCGCGATTGAGCTCCAGCACAAACGAGGCAATCCGGCCCGCGCCTTGCGCTGCTAGAACCGGAGCTTGAGATCTGGTATTCCTCTTCCTTCAATCCTTCCGCTTTCTTCAATGCTTCAGATCTCTTCAATCCTTCAGCGCACATACGAGTATTCCGCTGCTGGTGAGTAGCGGATGGTACCAACTCGCGCTCTGCGGGCCAGTGGTGGGAATGAGGATGACGCGATTGGCCCAGCGAGTAATGGGCTCCATGGAATCGTAGATGCTGTACGAGTAGGCCAGCCCGTCACCTTCGGTGATGGAATACCCTTTTCCGCCGGTTCGCAGATAGTTGAACGCCCCCCAGAGCTTGGCTTTGTAAAGCGCGAGTTTCACCAGCCTGGCAGGCAGCGAGCCCTGGCCGAAGCGATTGCTGTCGCAGATGAAGACGGCCTTTCGCGCGACACGCAGCATTTCCCTGACGACGGCGGTGGGATTCGCCGCGTGATGGAGCGTCGCAAACTCGCAGACGGCGTCGAAACTGGCGTCGGGGAACGGCAGCGCCTCGCCCGTGGCTTGAACGATGGGACCGCTCGAGACATTTCCGTTTTGCGCAGCTTGCCGCACCAAAGCCGCCACTGGCTCGACGCCGCACACGAATGTTCCCGGCAGGGCTTCCTTTATGTCTCGCATCGCGGTGCCGGTTGCCGTGCCCACGTCGAGAATCGAGCGAACCTCGAGCATGCGGGCGAGGGCGTACATGAATTTGGTGATGGAGGCATCCGTGCCGCCCTCGTGCGCGTGCATGGAGTCATAGCGAGTGGCGGTGTCGGTGTAATACTTGCGCTGAATCGTAACGGGATTGGGCTTGGTGGACATTTAAGGCTTCGCTTAAGACTTCGCTCGCCAGTTTGGCCGGTTTAAAGACCGGCCACTACATGTTTGGGAGGCTGCGAATTTTCTGTTAACAGTTTACCCCCCTCCCCCACCTTTTTTCGTAAGTGCGGATTCTAAAGAACTTTAAGTCCTTTGTTTTTGGATCTGCGGATTCTACGGGAGTTACGGGCGTATTTTGTGGATCTGCGGATTCTAAAGGATTTATGCCTAAAAAGGCATTTGAGACGGGCGAGCCGGAGGACCGAAAACGCGCAGGAGACGTTCGAATTAGCAGTTGAGATAACACGAAGGAGGATAACATATTGGTAAGCAGATGTCAAGGACCAAAATGGGAATGAGGCGTAAGGGTTGAGAGCGACGGCCCCCAGCGGCCTGTCTTGAGAGAGGTTGTGGTTGAGATCCTTCGGGCATCCTCGTCGGGTGCCCTCAGAATGACAGTTCCCTTGCCGCCGAACGCTGTAGGAGAGCCCAAACTTCGGCGGCGGAACGGTCCCAGGTCCAATCTTGGGCGGTTCTGGCGGCGGCTTCGCCTATTCTGCTTCGAAATGAGGCATCACTGTGGAGCTGCTGGATGATTCTCGCGAGGTGGTCCGTGTCCTGCGGGTCGGGCAGCACGAAACCGTCGATACCATCATGCAGTAACGCCGACACGCCTGCACGCGATGACGTAATCACCGGCAGGCCGCACGCCATCGCTTCCACCACGGGCAAACCGAAGGAGTCTTCGCGGCTTGGACTGACGTAAACATCAGCGGCGGCATAGAAGTCGATCACTTCGGGGCTCGGAGATAGCCAATGACAGCGCCCGAGCACTCCCAAGCGGCTCGCTTTTTCGCGAAAAGGCTCGACAACGTCGTTGCCGACGGCGACCAATTGGAGAGGCAACGACGGAAGCTGCGCCATGGCTTCCAGAATGGTGGGAACACCCTTGACGCGCCAGTCGTTTCCGATCAGTAGCAACACAAGATCGGTGTCGCGAAACGCGAGATTTCGCCGGGCTTGGTCGCGGCGTTTCGCCCTCGCGGAAATAGAGAACTCCCGTGTGTCCACGCCGTTGGGAATTACGCGGACGTCACCCCGCTGAAAATATTGTTTGAGCAGATCCGCCGTGCGCTGCGACACCGCTGCGAGCGATGTCTTGCGATCGGAATAGATGCGGCGCTCGAAGGCCGCCAGCAACCCGTAGTAGGCGCGCCGATGCATATCTCGAAACGATCCGGGCTGCCGCGCCTGCCCGATCGCTTCCTCCAGAGAAAGTTCGCGGAGGCGCTGGAACACCACGTGAACGAGGATCACGTCCGCATTGAGGCAATTGATGCCGGGGGAGAGAACCAGATCGAACGACAGGCCATGAAAAATGCGGTGCCACCATCGAAGGAATCCATTTGCAGCCATCCAACCCAGGAACTTCACCAAGTGAGGCGCGGGTAGCGAGGGAACCTTGTGCCACACGATGCGACCCGATTCGCGGGCAACCGGGGTCTTGCTGTTGGTGACGGCAAGGTCTTCGACGCGCTGGGCAAAGAGATGGATCTCGCAGTGGTAGTCACGGGCCAGCCGCTCCAGCAGCTCAGCAAGGGCGCGCTCCGTGCCGTGACGCCGGTCCACGAAGGGGGAAACAACGGCCAGCCGCAAGTCAGCGTGTCCCGCGATGGTATTGAGGTGCTGCGCCGGCGGCGAGTTGCGCGGCCTCGGCCAGCTTTGGCAATCGGAACAAGATTCCAAGCAACAGCCAGAGGTACGCGTTCAAAACAAAATCCTGATACGCCTGCAGCCCTTGGAACGTAAAAGGAATCAACAAAAGAAATGCATACCAGAAAATCATGAATCCCAGGGGAAACCAGGGAGAGCCTTTCAGTTTGCGCACTACCTTCCACGCCGAGAACAACACCGCGCCGCTCATCACGAACCAGAGCGCCAGGCCGACGATTCCGAGTTCGAGAACGATGTTCCCGAAGCCGCTCTCGACACCATCCGTCGGCGGGATAACGTGGAAGAACCGCGCGACATACTGGCCGCCCAGGGAAACCGTGCCGATGCCAAATCCGTAAGGCCATCGAGGAGAAGTGAAAGCAGCCTCCAAGTTCGCCAGCGGGTAATCGCGCGTGCGGTGAACCAATTCGCTCGCCGGACTTCGGGGATCGAGCGTCTCCGAGTAAACCGCCAGACGATTGAGCAGTGCGTCGGGGTAGGTGAGCAAGAGAATGAGCATCGCGAGGGCAACACCGAGCACCGCCCGCTGCAAAGTGCGGAAGATGCGCCGAGCTTCGCCCTGGCGCCAGGGCGCGCCCCAGATAAACGCCGCTCCGCCGACCAGAGCACTGCCCAGGCTCCACATAAACACGCCGCGCGACGCGCACATCACGCAGCCCGCTGCCGTCAAGCCCAGAGCCACGAAGGCGAAGGCTCTGCCACGCCGCTGCCGCAGAAGAAGGTAGCCGCTAAATCCAAAAACGATGAGCCACGCGACCACCAGCATGTCGGCGAATCGCCCGGCGCTCACGAACACCGATGTCGGCCGGTACACAATGACTCCGGAGATCGGCGCTTCCCGATACGTCTGGCTCAACAGGCGGATGTCGTCCGCGGGAGTTTCGGGATTCAAAAACGTGTGCCCGAGGATGGACTGCACCAGGCCCAGCGCAATAATAGCCAGCATTATGCCTAGATTGATGTTGAAGAAACGCCGCAGAGCAACTTCCGAATCGATAAGCGCATAGCCGATGACAAACAGCGGCATGTAATAAAAATAGAGCTTCATTCCCAGGAAGCCGAAAAAAACACTGGGGGATCCAGGATTGAACACTTGCATGAACCCAAACCAGACGAAAACCAGCAGGGCCATAAGAAACGGCGGCCGCAAAACCTGCAGGTCCTTGTCTTTGCGGCGATAGGCAATAAAAAACGACATGTAGACGATGGCGACCAGAAAATCCTTGGCGAAATAAATGGCCATGTTGTTGCCGAGGAATTTGCGGGCCAGGTCTTCAAACAAGAGCCACGCCAGGAAGAAATAAACGCCGTTCCGCCAGTTGTTGAGCATGGCGACGACAAACGCGCCACCCACAAACGCCATGCCCACGAATGCTAGGCTGGTCACGTCATTGCTGATGATGTAGCCGGCTACCTCGTACGCGGCAATCATCGCAAACACAAAAAAACCGAAGGCGAGGAGAGGCCCGCGGCGCAGGTTTCCCGGAAAGGATTGGGCGAAGGGTCTCATGTCGCGGCCTTGAACACGAAGATGTGATTGTCTCCAAGGACGGAGTCGCCCGGAAAAACCGCCGCTGCCCATGCCAGCGGCAATGCCAACGGCTTGCGCGTCAACTGGTAGCCCTTAGGCGGAAACAGCAGATGTTCGGTCAGTTTCAAGCCCGCGCGCGGCAAAAACTGGCGGCGCAACAGATCCGAGAAGATCGGAGAGATATGCGTTGGATCGCTGACCTCGTCCATCATTCGGATTTTGCCTTCCAGCAGAAAGCTGAGTCGCGCCGGCAGTGAGTCCACATTCGGGGTGGTGATCACCGCTGCCCCTTCGGGTGCGAGCAGTTGGGCGATATTACGGAGGAAGTTGATGGGGCTCTCCACGTGCTCGATCACTTCAATTGCCACCACCAAATCGAACGACGCTGCACCCAGGTCGGAAGCAAATGCCGTGCGGTTCAAATCCTGGGCCACAAACCGGTGTTTGCCTTGATACACGGCGGGATCGCGATCGACCGCGACGACATCGCATCCGAATGAGTGCAGCCGTTCGCACATCGCCCCGGGACCCGCGCCGAGATCGACCGCGCGTGTTCCCGCGCGCGCGTAACGCGAAATCACCTGCGCGGCCACATATTCGTGCAGGCCTCGAGCTGTAACGGTTCCAATCATCGCGCGGTCTTCACACCGGCATTTCTTAAGAGCTGGAAAGTAATGGCCATCATACCGCGAGGTTGCGGAAGCGCGATCAGGAAACGAATTTGGCGACGCCATGGTTGAGATCCTTCGCTCCTCTCAGGATGACATCGCGGAGCAGGGGTGACGTCGAAGAAGCGGACGACATGCAGCGGCGCGATGACATCGGGTGACGCGACGACATTAAGTAGCATACTATTAGGTAACAATAATTGCTAAGTATCTCGCCCCAATATTTCCGTGCAGACTCCCACATGGTCCGCGATCATCCGATCGCGAAGAAAAAGCGATTGGGCACGTTCGCGGCCTTTACGGCCGAGGGTCGTGACCAGCGAGCGATCGAGCAAGACTTCCCTCATGCATCGCGCCAGGTCTTCCGAGCTCCCCGCCACACAGGTAAGGCCCGCATCTCCAACCGTCTCGAGCAGTCCACCGATCTTCGACGCAATCACCAGCCTGCCGCGCATCATATGTTCCATCGCCGCGAGCCCCGCGGTTTCCTCCCACACCGAAGGCATCACCACGACGTGGATAGACCCGAGCGCCTGCGCGATTTTCGGGCCTTCCAAAAGTCCAGTGAACTGGACGCAGTCGCCGAGCCCGGCCCGTGCGGCCCGGGCCTCAAGATCGGCGCGTTGCGGACCATCTCCGATCAGCAGCAACTCGAACTCGCGCTTCTCCCGCTTCAAGGTCTCGGCGGCTTGAAGCAATACAGGCAGGCCTTTTTCCGCCACCAGGCGGCCTACGTATGCGAAGCGTAATTTCCCCTGCGCCGGCGGAATTTCCCCGACGGCAATTTCGGGGCCGCTCGTATTTTCGACCCCATGATAGACAACACGCGACCTGGGGAGCGCGATACGCCCGGAAACGTGGCGGGATACCGCGATGTTGCAGGCCACGCTCCTTGCCAGGACATTGCGCGGAAACATGAGCAACAACTGCGTGAGACTCCGCAGCCAAGACATTTCAGCAGCCTGGCAGCGAACACACCTCCCGTAACGCCCGGCCTGATAGTGCCCCGGACAAATCGATCCATCGGGCTGGTGGAGCAGTAAGCCATTGGGGCAGACGGATTGATAGCCGTGGTGCTCCAGAACGACAGGTTTGCGGGAAAGCCATGCCAGAGAAAGCGGCAGCAGCGCAGGACCCGCGAGGTGAATCACATCCGCGGCATCGACCAGGCGCTTGAGCGCAAGCACGGACGGCTTTCGCACTACAGGAAACGGTAGCGAACGCCCGTCGAAATCTCCCGCGGGAGTTTCGGTAACCAATGTCAGTTCGAAGCGCGGCCGATTGTCCACGGTGCGAAGTTCGGCCAGCCCCCGGGCCAGCGACAAGACCATGGTCTCAACTCCACCAACATTGGGCGCGAAAGAATGCGAGTACAGGAGCAGCTTCATTCGGAAAGCTTGTGCGCGGTGCCGCGAGCGGAGTCGGCGGATGCCGCGGGACCCGCGGTGGACATCACTGCAACGGACGAATCGGCGGTGCGCCCCACTCGCGTAACGGCCCGCGAGATTGCCTCGACCGTCGCATCGATATTTTCACGCGGAGACCACGACTCCATCCGTACACGCGCGGCGCTCCCCATTGCGGAGAGTCGTGCGCGATTCTCCAACGCCTGCCGAAGAATTGCCGCCAGCGCATCGATATCGCCACATGGATAGACAAATCCCGTCCGGCCGTGGTCGATCAGGTCGCCCGCCGCTCCTACATGATCGCTAGCCGCCACCGGGCAACCGCACAACATCGCTTCATTCACCACGACGCCGAAGGCATCGTAAACCGAAGGCAGCACCATCAGGTCGGCTGCGGTGTAGATCGCGGGAAGCTGGGTCTGGTTGGCGAATCCCAGAAATCGCACGCGCGCGGTGATTCCAAGCGTTACGGCTTCCGCCTCCAGGCTGGCGTGCAGCGGCCCTTCGCCCGCGAAAACTAGCAATCCTTTCGCTGGATTGAACCGAGCAAACGCTCGCAGCAAATCTGCGGGCCGCTTCCACGGTTGTAGCTTCGCGCAAAACAGGACGACGGTATCATCCGCCGCAGCGCCCCAGGACGCCCGCACCGCCGCGCGATCGACGCCCGCCGATTGCGCCAGCCACCAATCGTTGTCCACGACGTAAGGAGTGAGCGTGACGCGATCGTCCGGAAGTCCGAGCGAACGCATCAGATCCCGCGTGCCCGACGATGGCACGATCACCTGGTCCGCCAGCCGAAACAAGAGCGGCCAGGCCACGCGTTTCACCCGCCGCTTCCACATTCGTCCGTCCAGCGGCGACAGCGTGACCGTATCCGTGCCAAACAGAAATGCCGTCCGCGAAGATTTCGCGGCGAGGTATGCAATCCAGAACGTCGCGCGCGTGTAGCTCGCATAGCAAAGCACCGCGTCGAAACGCCCTTCGCGAATTAGTTTCCACAAGCCCGGATTCCGCAAACCAAAGAAACTTTCCGAGCCGGATCCGCGGTTCGGCACATGCACCCACGAATAGCCGTCGAGTAACGGCACGTCCCATTTCACGGTCGCGCCAAATTCCGGATCGTGGGCCGCTTCGGCTCCTCGCAAAGTGCAGTAGGCAACCTGGAGATCGAGATCGTCGCGCGCGGCCATGCGCCGGAAAATCGGTACCTGATATTGAACTGGGTGTGTTCCGACGGCGAGTACGCGAAAACGGCGCTTAGGCATGGTGTAACCCTGATTCATGGCGCGATGCCGATGCCGAAACTGAGATTGTTTTCGAGCGCAATAGATGCCCCAGCCGTGAAGTATACCCCCGTTTCGCGGCGCAATCGGCTGTGCTAAACTGCGTAGGTTCCGCAGGGTAGGCGGTTTACCGTACGTCTCCGCATTGTGAATTGCGCGCACCCGAGCGCCGGAAGCACAGTGCCGGGCAGCCGGAAATTTCACCAAATTTGATCGCTTGACGGCCGCCTGCACGGTGGCGCACTCTTGCGGTCGCGAAATGAAAACGAGGACGTGTCATGTCTGGGCATTCAAAATGGGCCACGATTAAACATAAGAAGGCGGCCACCGACGCCAAGCGCGGCCGTGTTTTTACGCGAGTAATCCGCGAAATCACCATCGCGGCGCGCATTGGCGGCGGCGATCCGAACTCTAATCCGCGCTTGCGCACCGCTATTTTGGCGGGCAAGAACGAAAACATGCCCAATGAAAATATCGAGCGCGCCATTCTGCGCGGCACCGGGCAGCTCGAAGGCGAACAATTCGAGGAAGCTACCTTCGAGGGCTACGGGCCTGGCGGCGTGGGCATGCTCATTCAAGTCGTGACCACCAACCGCAACCGCATCGTGGGCGAATTTCGCCACTTGATGAGCAAGAACGGCGGAAACATGGCCGAGGCTGGGGCCGTGGGATGGATGTTCCACCGCAAGGGCGAGTTAACCGTGCCGAAAGAAGCGGCCAGCGAAGACAAAATGATGGACATCGTGCTCGAAGCGGGCGCCGATGACTTGAAGGACGACGGCTCGGCCTGGTATGTGGTGACTCCGCCGGAAGCGCTGGAAAAAGTGAAAGACGCGCTGGTCAAGGCTGGCATCACGCCGACCTCCGCGGAAGTTGGCATGGTGCCGCAAAACTACGTCAAGCTCACTGGCGCGCAGGCGACGCAGATGGTCCGCCTGGTCGAGGCGCTGGAAGAGCACGACGACGTGCAGCATGTCTACGCCAATTTCGATATCGACGAATCCGAAATTCAGGCGGCCGTCGGCGCGAACTAAGGAAATTCAACGCGTTTTATGCGGCCATCTCGTTGAAGCGAGGTGGCCGTTCTCTTTTGTGTCGTCTTATTTGTAGGCGACATGCGGGGACAAACCTCTGGCAGCCATCGCGCGAAGGCCGTAGACTGTGTTGCGATGATCGCAACGCACCGCGCAAATATTTACCTTCGGGTCCTGGGCGTTGATCCTGCCGCCGCCGGGCCGACCGGCTATGGCATTGTGGAAAGCGACGGCCGGCGCTGCAAAATGCTGCACTACGGCGCGTTCCGCGTCGCTTCAAAGCGCCAAAAGGAATTTTCGGGCGCGGCGCTTCAGGATGTGCACGCGCTGCTTTGCCGGTTAATTGAAGAGTTTTCACCCAACGTCATGGCCGTGGAGTCAGTGTTCACCGCCCTCAATATGCGAACCGCTCTGCGCCTCGCCGAAGTTCGCGGCGTGGTGCTCTTGGCCGCGGCGCAGCACGGCATCACCGTCCACAGCTATTCGCCTCGTGAAGTGAAAGCCAGCGTCGCGGGCTACGGCCACGCCGACAAACGCCAGATGCAATTGATGGTGCGCGCTCTGCTCTCGATGGCCGAGACGCCGGAGCCTGCCGACGCCGCTGACGCGCTGGCCGTCGCGTTGTGCCATCTCCAAGCCGAACAAGCGCGCGTACGATTTGGCCTGCCCGACGTCAAATTGCTGGTAAAATCTCGCTCGCTTCGCGGCGGAACCCGCACCGCGCGCGGCCATGAAACGCCCGCAAGTATTGCCGGCATCTAATAAGGCGATGAAAGTGTCCTTCTTAAACTCCGTTGCGCTGATGCCTGCGGCGCTTTTGTGTTTGGCGTCTGCTCCGTCGATTGCGGCCTCCACATCCGCGCCTCGCGTGGCCACCGCTTCCGAATCCACATCGGCCCCCGCGACCGCCAGCGCCAAACTCACTTTCCGCCGCATTTTCAAATCCAGCACGCCCGAATTCATCGAGATCTCCGTTCGCGAAGATTCCGACGAGTCTACCTATGAAATCCGCCAGCTCGATGACGATCCTGAGAAATCGCCGTTCGAAGTAAGCGCGCCTCTGCGCGCGAAAATGTTCGAGCTCGCCGGCCAGTTAAACCGCTTTCAAAATCTGGATCTCGACGTCCATCGCAAAATCGCCAACCTCGGCGAGAAAACCTTCCGCTGGGAAAAAGGCTCCGAAGTCCACGAAGCCGTCTTCAATTACACGCTGAATACGGCGGCGGCGCAGCTGCTGCAAATCTTCGAAGGCTTGGCGCGCCAACAGGAACTGGTCATGCTGCTCGAGCGCCGCATGAAGTACGACCGCTTGGGAATCAACGACGCGTTGCTGCAATTCGAATCGGACCTGAACCGCAAGCTGCTTCCCGAACCGCAGCGCGCCTTGCCCGCCCTGGACCAAATCGCGAACGACACCCGCTTTGTAGATATTGCCCGCCAGCGCGCCCGCAACGTGGCCGAACGCATCCGCCACGCAAGCTAACTCAAGCCCTCTCCCCCTGCCTCGACCCGTCAAAGCCCCCCATTACGAACAAGGCCCTTGTCAGCCTACCGAACCCGTGCATAGACTCACCAGCTGTAGGGGCACAGCACTGCCGTGCACCATCTTGGCAACCAAATACCAGTCTTCGAGACTCCTTTCGACCGACGCTCCCTAGACCACCGTGCCCGACGATATCCAAACTCAAGCCAACGACAAATTTCCGGTAACGCGGTGGTCCGTCCTGGAAGCCGCCCGCGGCGACGATCCCGCCGAGCGCGAACGCGCTCTCGAAAGGCTTTTCGCAGCGTACTGGAAGCCCGTCTACAAATACGTACGCCTGCGCTGGAACCGCTCGCCCGAAGACGCGCAGGATCTGACCCAAGGATTCTTCATCGAGCTCCTCGAGCGGGCATTGCTCGCCCGCTACGATCCGGAGAAAAGCCGCCTCCGCACCTATTTGCGCGTCTGCGTGGACAGCTTCGTCATGAACGAGACCAAAGCGGCGCAGCGACTAAAGCGCGGCGGAAGCACCTTCCATATTGCGCTGGATTTCGATGCTGCCGAAGGAGAACTCCGCAGTGCAGCGATCGACGCCGCTTCCGTCCCTTCACATTCCGTGGAAGACTATTTCGAGAAAGAATGGATCCGCAGCCTCTTCAACCTGGCCGTCGAAGATCTGGGCAAGCTCTGCGAAGCACGCGGTCGCCGGAAGACATTTCAAATTTTCGAAGAATACGATCTCGACCCCGCAGAAGAGATTTCCTACGACAAGCTCGCGGCAAAATACGGCCTGCCGGTGACCGACGTAACCAACGCACTGGCCTGGGCGCGCCGTGAATTCCGCACTATCGCTCTCGACCGCCTCCGCGAAATCTGCGCCTCCTACGACGAATTCCAGCGCGAAGTCCTCGCCGTTTTCGGCAAACAAGTACGGTAAGGATGCAGGATGAAATTTCTATCCGACAAAGCGCTTGATCGCCTCCGGGACACCGCAAATCTCCCGAACCTGGAGGGCACCCGCTATTCGCTCTTGCAGCGCGTGGCCCGCGGCGGCATGGGCGTAGTCTACGCCGCGCAAGACGGCAAACTCGGCCGACGTGTCGCGCTAAAAGTTCTCGATGCGCCGGAGCGTAGCGGCGAATTAGCGCGTCGCTTGGTCCGCGAAGCGCAAGTGCTCGCAAGCCTCGAACATCCGGGAATCGTCCCCGTGCACGACGTTGGCACGCTCCAAGATGGCCGCGTCTTCTACGCCATGAAATTCGTCGAAGGCCACCGGCTCGACAAACACATTCACGCAGCGCCTTCGGTGTCCGATCGTCTTCGCCTGTTTCTGCGCGTTTGCGATGCCGTGGCCTTCGCCCACGCACGCGGCGTACTGCATCGCGACTTGAAACCTGCCAACGTCATGATCGGCCCGTTCGGTGAAGTCTTAGTCATGGATTGGGGCCTCGCCAAAATTTTGCACCAACCCGTCTGCTCGAACGCCGAAGGCGATTCACAAACCGCCATCCTCAACGCCCCCGCAATGCCGGCAAACGGAGACGACACGACCGAGCACTCCGCGGTCACCGGACAAGGCACGGTCCTCGGCACGCCCGGATACATGTCCCCGGAACAAGCCCGCGGCGACAACGATCACCTGGATGAACGCAGCGATATCTTCTCGCTCGGCGCCGTCTTGCACTTTTTGCTCAGCGGAGTTCCGGCGGGCTCCCCACAACCTGGGTCCCCGATCGACAAATCGCTGGAAGCGGTCTGCGCTAAAGCCTGCGACATAAATCCCGCAAACCGTTACGCTACCGTCACCGAACTCGCCACGGATGTCTCCCGCTACCTCGACGGCCTGCCCGTCACCGCCCGCAAA
Source organism: Candidatus Acidiferrum sp. (assembly GCA_049512575.1). Lineage (GTDB taxonomy): Bacteria > Acidobacteriota > Terriglobia > Acidiferrales > UBA7541 > Acidiferrum. The sequence goes on along the minus strand of JBEKWY010000056.1, from coordinate 3,488 downwards.
GAAACCTTCGTAGACAAGACCGCTCGTTTCTACCGCCGCCACAACGTAGCCATCCTGTTGATAGCAGCCTACTTGCTGATGCGCGTCATACTCTTACTCATTTTCCGCCGCCAGCCTTAAAGGAATTCCCTCCCATGTTGTAAAGAACGCTGAACGGGGAGAGAATCTCCGCCCACGGAGGGATCAGCATGAACAAGGTTCTACTCGGAATCGTACTCGGAGCGATCCTGGGAGCCATCGACGGTGCCACATCCTGGTTCACGCCGGCGGTGCGCGCCGGAATCGTAGGCATCATCATCGGCTCGACGGTGAAGGGCATCATCGCAGGCGTCGCCATCGGTTTCTTCGCCCGCAAAGTGCATTCTCTGCTGCTCGGCATCCTGTTCGGTTTGGCGGTGGGGTTCGTCCTCGCCTTCATCATCGCCCAGTTGCAACACGGCTACTACTTCCAGATCATTCTCCCCGGCAGCCTGGTAGGCGTGATCGTGGGCTACGCCACGCAGCGTTACGGAACCGGCCCGACGCCAGCCCCCGCCACAAGATAAACTCTGTCGCTGTAGGCAAACGCCTCCGAGGCTCTCTGGGCAGGGTGCCGCCGGGCCGATTTCTAAATGCCCTGTAGGGGCTGGGCTTGCCCTGCGCGGCATCAGCCTAACCACGCCGCAACATCCACAGCGTTACTCTCCTCGTGCCTGCGCTAGAATGGCGTGCATCGAATAGCCATGAGCGCATCCGCTGGATTCTCCGTTTTCGAGGGCCACAAATATCTGAGCCTCGAAACCTTCAAGAAGAACGGCCAAGGTGTGCGCACGCCCATTTGGTTTGCCGCGGATCCCGCCTCGAATCTCGCAAAGCTGTACATCTACACGGTCGACAACACCGGCAAGGTAAAACGCATTCGTAACAACCCGCGGGTAAGAATCGCACCCTGCGACATGCGCGGCAAAATTCTAGGTGAATGGATCGATGCCGCCGCGGAAATTGTGGCCAAGGAGGAAGCAGTACGCGGGATGTGCCTGCTCAATAAGAAATACTTTCCCTTAAAGCAAATCCTCGGGTTCTTCGCGCTCTTCAGCCGGCAGCCGCGTCTTGTGATTGCCTTACGACCCGGTTGATCTCGACAGAACGATGGAGATCTTTAGCGAGTACCCGCAGAAGGAGCTGCTGCAAGCTGAGCCGAATTCGCCAGCGCGCGCAGCGATTCCGTGTACGGAGCGCGGGCGATCCCTCGTTCGGTGAAGATGGCAGTGATGTAGCGGGCAGGTGTCACATCAAATGCGGGATGTGCGGCATGCACGTCCGGCGCAATGCTTACGCCCTGCATGTGCGTGACTTCGGAAGCGGCCCGCTCTTCGATGGGAATATGCTCCCCGTCAGGAATCGTCAGATCAAAGGTCGAGACCGGCGCCGCGATATAGAAAGGGACGTTGTTTTCTTTGGCCAGAACGGCAATTTGGTACGTTCCGATCTTATTGGCCGAGTCGCCGTTGGCTGCAATGCGGTCCGCCCCAGTCACCACCGCCCCCACATCGCCGGTCTTCAGGAAGTGCCCGACCATGTTGTCGGTGATGAGCGTGAGCGGAATGCCCCCGCGATGAAGCTCCCATGCCGTCAGGCGCGCGCCTTGTAGATAAGGCCGCGTCTCCGGCACCAGAACGTGAAGCTTTCTTCCCTGCTCGACGGCAACCCGAATGACTCCCAGGGCGGTTCCGATGCCGCCGGTAGCCAGCGCGCCGGCGTTGCACTGCGTCATCACGCGACCCTCGCGGGGCATCAATTCGGCACCGTAGCGCCCGATAGCCTCGTCAGTCGCTTTCTTCTCCAAATGAATCAGCTGCGCTTCCGCAACCATTCCCTTTCCGATTCTGTGCAGGTCCGAGGTCTGCGCGGTCAACTCCGCGAATCGCGCTTTCATGCGATCGATCGCCCAAAACAGATCGACCGCTGTAGGGCGTGTCTTAGCCAGAAGATCGCAGATTTTCGTGAACTCAAGACGGAGTTCCGGCACAGTCTTGGCCGGAGAGCGAAGGACTCCGAGAGCGGCGCCCATGGCCGCGGCCACCCCGATTGCCGGCGCTCCTCGAATAACCATCTCGCGAATCGCTTTCGCGACTTCACGGTAGTCCGTGTAGGTGTGATGAATCTCTTGCGATGGCAGACGGCGTTGGTCCAGCATGACCACACCGCGATCTGTCCATTCGATAGGTTGCGCTACGTACATAGGGTTCGTTGTGTCCTGGGAAACCTTCTTATTGTAGCGAAGGCGGCAGCGAAAAACGAATCGTCGCGGATTGATTTTCAGGGGCTGGTTGGAATGCGCGTGAAGCCATGGGTCCCGATAATCGTCGTGACTGCGATCATCGAGTTGTACCCCAGGTGAAGCAGAAAGCTGGCAAGCACAGTCCCGGTGCGGGCGCGGGCGAACGTGAAGACAATGCCCACCAGAATAAGCAGGGCGACGACTCCCCAAGTCCAGCCTAATTGCGCGCCGTGCATTAGGCCGAAGAGCACTCCGGTCAACAGTATGCTGGCTTTGGTGCCCACGCGGAGCCCCTGAGAGTTATCCGCGCCGAAGTGGCGCGTGATGGCGTAGGTGATGCGTGCAAACAGGGGATAAAGATAGCCGCGAAAAACCGTCTCCTCCACCAGCGGAGCAACCAGAACCGCCATGCACATCAGGAGAATCGCATTCTCCCGATTCTTGAACAGCTGCTGGATCGGCATATTGTCTTCCGTGTGCACTCGAGAACTCGCCAGCCCGACGAAAATGGCCAGAGCGCAGCCGCCAAAAAAGTATGCCCATGGCCCGCCCCAGGTTCCGGAGAGTCGCGATTTGAGTTTCTTCCAGCCCAGGGTGCTCCAGAACGGAGCGCCACGAAGCACGCTCAACGTAACGTAGAGAAAGAAGAAAACCGCGGCGTACCACAGAAGATTAGTGCCGAAAATGAACTGCGGCTTGTTCAGCAAATAGCGTTCGAGCTCTTCTTTCGGCAGTGGCTGGTGCGGGCCGTAATAAAGAAACAGCGCGGTTTGCACCACGACGAAGCTGGCCCCTGCGAAGAACAGGAAGACAATAAGATGCGGCCAGTACCAGGAGATCCGCAGATCTTCCGGAATTGCGGGATTTTGGCTGTACCCAGCGGCAGGGGGAAGAGTCGCCGCGTAGGTGATGGGATCACCATCGAGGAGCGGTGGCCCTGAGGGTTCGATAGAGTTCGGCTCCTCCGGAAATTGCGCCGGGAGTTCCGGTTCCGGAGGATTCGGAAGGGGGTCGTCGAAATGGGTCATCGCTTTTTTCCGCGTGCACCACGCGCGGAAGCCTTAGGCCAATTGGATGCCAGCGCCGCTGCAACCAGCGGCAGAAGAATTTCATGGTGTCCGGTGATGGCGTAGCCACGGGATTCCGGCCCGCGTGAGCCAGGCGCGGAAGCTGTAGGGCGCTTGACGACATTCTGCAGCGGCCGGTAGTGCTGCACGAAATCGAAGTT
>JBEKWY010000055.1:0-30582 GCA_049512575.1 Candidatus Acidiferrum sp. | reverse complement strand
TTTTTTTCAATAGTTTGCGCATCCGCAAAATTGCCAGAAAATCGCGCTAACCGGAGTAAAATCAGTAACTTGCGCGTCCCTGGGACACGAAGGAAGGACGGACGCGTCCGTCCTTCCTTCAATTACGGTAGTGGCTGGAGGAAGTCGAGAAGAGTAGGAAGGCTAAGGATGCGTCCGGTAGCGCTGATGACCGCTTGGTTCGCCACCTGGGCCTGGGAGAGGTTGGTTGCGGCAGTAGCGGGATTCACACCGACGAGTGCATTTGCCTGGGAGCTCAGGTTAATCGTGTCTTGATTGAGAAAGTTCTCCGTTGAGTTGATCTGGTTCAGGGCGTTGCCATAAAAGACCCGCTGGACCCCTACCTGGGAGATAGCCGAGCTGACCTCGTTCACCGCCGTACCGATATTGTTCCCCGAGACCAGCGAGGAGTACAGGTCTTGCAACGCGCCAAAGGCGCTGCCAGCGGCATTGGTAAACAGCTGGCTGCCGGGAAGGCTGGTGTTGATGGAACTCCCGTTGGAAATCTGGACCGAGGTGGTCCCGGTGTTGCCATTGTAGGTGACGCCGTTGGTGGCGGTGTTGAGAGTGAAAGGCTGGGTGTTCACCGCCGTGCCGGAAAACAGGTAGGTGCCCTGATAGTTGGTGTTCGCCAGGCTGAGGAGCTCCGACGTCAGACCCTGGACCTGGGCCGCGACGGCTTGGCGATCCGCAGCGCTCAAAGTGCCGTTGGCGCCTTCGGTGCCGACCGAGAGAGCTTGAGTTAGGGCCGTGACCACCTGGCTCAACGTGGAGTCGCTGACTTGGAGGCGGCCCTGCAATGTCGAGATATTCTGGAGATATTGGTCGTCCTGGCCGGCCTGGTTATGGTTGCCAATCAGCGCGGCCACCGCGGCGGGATTGTCTGACGGCTCGTTGACGCTGAGACCGGTAGAGAGTTGCTGGGTGGCCGTGTTCATGTTCTGCTCGCTCTGCTGGATAGCGGTCAGAAGGCCGGGTAGAAGATCGGGATCGAGTCGAATCGGCATGGTTAGGTAGTGCCGAGGTCCACCATATTAATGGTGGTCGCCGACAGCGCCCGCAGTCCCGCCTGCAGGTGCGTTATCCACTGGCGAGTTTCCGGCAAGTGCGCGGTGGCGTCGGCAAGCAGCCCGGTGAACAGCTCCATGCTGCCCAGCGGGTTGCGAATCTCATGCGCCAGCACCGTCGCAATTTCCGCCAGCGCCAGTGATTTTCGCGCCGTCTCTCGCTCGCTGGCCACGCGCTTCTGCTCCGTGATATCGCGGACGATCCAGATGGTGTCTCCCGAGTTGTCGGCCTGCTCGCTAAGGTTTGCCCGCAAAATGCCGATGGAACGATTGCCGGAAACTCCGCGGATGGAAGTTTCCTGCTCGCAAGAAAAACTGTTCTTGGGAAGTTCGGCAATCACCGCCGCAAACGCAGCAGGCAAAGCGCCGCCGCAGCCGCTGGACCACTCCGCGGGCACGCCCAGCAGCCGCCGCGCTTCCGGGTTGATGATCTGCAGCGCTCCTTTGGCGCCCACTACCAGGACGCCGCAGGGCAAGTTCTCCACTACCCGCGCGAGGTACCCGCGCACACGCGCATTTTCTTCCAGCGTGCGTTCCAGCTCCGAATTTGTTTTCTGCAGCTCCAGGTGCAGCCGCGCGACTTCCGCCTGCAACTGGGTGTACGACTTTTCCAGCGACCCTGCCGCTTGCGTGAAGGTCAGAAACGCGCGCGTCAGATTCTCCTGCGCCGCCACGTGGCCGTCCCCGTTGACGGACGCGTTGCGCGTTCTTTGCCGGGGTCTGGGTAAATTTGGCACCGTGGACATGGCTGCACGACCTTTGCCAGGACTCGCTTTCTGCGCTTAAATTTCTCTTAGTTGGGTGCTCTCGCCGAAGGCCTGAAAATGCTCGATGCAGACCTTCGCGTCGTTTCCCACCAGAATAAATGCGCGCTCGATGGCATGTTGTAACTCGCGGACGTTCCCCGCCCACGCAGCTTTCTCCAGATAGTTCAACGCCTGCGCGGATAAATATTTCGCGCGCATTCTCCCATCGGCCGACAGTGTTGCCAGGAAATGTTCCGCCAGCGCCCGAATATCTTCGGGACGTTCCCGCAACGGCGGTATCACGATGGGGAAAACCGCCAGCCGGTAATACAAGTCCAATCGGAATTGCCTCGCGCGGGCCAGCTCCAGCAATCGCACATTCGTCGCGCACACCACCCGCACATCCACGCGGTACACGTCCGAACTTCCCAGTCGCTGCACTTCGCCGTTTTGCAGGAATCGCAACAGCTTGGCCTGCATGCTCAGCGGCAGGTCTCCCACTTCATCCAGAAACAACGTGCCGCCCTGAGCCACGTGAATCCGGCCCAGCCGTGATTGCACCGCTCCGGTAAAGGCTCCGCGCGCGTATCCGAAAAGCTCCGATTCCAGGAGCGCCTCTGGAATGGCCGCGCAGTTGACCACCACAAAGGGACCTTTCGCGCGCCGGCTCAGTTGGTGAATGGCCCCGGCCACCAGCTCTTTCCCCGTCCCCGTCTCACCGCTTACCAGAACTGCCGTATCGCGATTTGCGACCATGCGCACGAGTCGATATACCTGTTCCATCGCGCGGCTCGAACCAACCATTCCCGGGAGCGACTCGGTGCTTGGCCGCGATTCTTCTGGCGAAAACGAGTCTGGCTCATCGGCCAGTGGTGTCGTCACCCGTTGCAGATCGTCGGGCTCGCGCGATTCACTGGCCTCGCTTATCGCGCTCTTGGGTGCTTCCACGATCGCGGCTCGCGAATCCACCAGTTCCACCGCGATGCGCGGGTATTGTTTCCGGATCTCTTCCGCCACCTCTTGCGCATCCAGATCCGGCAGATTCCGGTCAAGGAGCACTCCGTCACACGGGGATTGCATCAATTTGGCCAGCGCGTGCGCTCCGCCAATCGCTTCTTCGCTGAAGACGCCTGCATATGCCGGATCGGCCATCACCCGCTTTCGGAACTCGGGATCGGCGCTGGCCACGAGAATGCGAGAACGTGAGCGGATGACACCAGCTGTTGCGGTGGCGGCCATGGATTACTCCGTATTTCTAAAGTCGAATCCGCAAATCAGAGTGCTCTTAGATCTTTTCGAGCGATCGGAAAAATATTCCCGGGCGCAGGCAGGAAAGACCTATGCGATTTCAGCGCCAAAGTTTGTGAGCCGGGACTGTTGGAAGGAATGACTTTGCGGAATGCGAGCGCACCGATCCCGCACCGTCTCGGGACTCAGTCCCGTAGAGGGACATGACCTGCAGGCAGTTCTTGCCCGCATGTCGAATTACGTCAGGTTCCGGACGCTCGCAGGCAGTCGATCGCCGAGTCGGACGCGCCGCTACATCCGGCTATCGGCACCTTACGAACAAACTTTAGGTTTTTTTTCACCGGTTGCTTAGAAGAACCAAACATTCATAGCCGAATCCCGGGCGATCTAGCGCCATTTTCGCTCGTCGACCTTCCAAATTGACTTCGACTCCAATCCTAGTATCTTTAACCCACGCCATCTGACTCCGCCCAGCCTCGAGAACGGAGGTAGCGTCATGAATTCTCGTCGCGCACTGTCAGTAAACTTGTCTCTGGTCTGCTTCGCGCTCGCGCTTGTCGTAGCCGGCTGTCAGAAGTCAGCGAATCAACAAACTTCGCCACCTGCTCCGGATGCAGCCGCACCAGCAACCTCGGATTCGGCTGCTTCCCAAGCGGCGCAACAACCTGCGCTTCCACCTCCACCTCCTCCCCCAAAGCCGCTCATCGTCCCGGCGGACACGGTCCTCTCGGTTGTTCTCGATCAAGCCGTTGGTTCGAAGATCAGCACTCCGGGCCAGGCGTTTTCCGCCACCGTGCAAACCCCCATCCAGGTTGACGGCACGGTTGCCATTCCCAAGGGAGCACGAGCTTCCGGCATCGTCAAAGACGCCAAGCCCGCCGGCAGATTCAAAGGCGGCGCCGTTCTCTCTCTTACCCTCACCAGCGTCAGCGTCCGAAATCAGGACTACAACATCCAAACCACGGCGCCTTCGCAAACCAGTACCGGCAAGGGCAAGCGCACCGCGGGCCTGGTCGGCGGCGGGACCGGTGGCGGAGCGCTCATAGGCGGTCTTGCCGGCGGTGGCAAAGGCGCCCTTATCGGCGGCCTCATCGGCGCGGCGGCAGGCACTGGCGGCGCCGGACTCACCGGTAACCGGGACATTACTCTAGCCGCGGAGACCCCACTGACGTTCAAGCTCGTTGATCCGGTCGAAATCAAGCGCCACCCGTAGAGTTGTGGCAAAATCGCGCCCTCGAAGCGGCGCCTTAGCGAATGTGCGGTGCTCTTTCCCGTCAGTTTTGGAACCCGATTCGCGTGTCAACCTCGGAACTTTCCGTCCACAAAGCAGGAAAGGCTCAGTGGCACAATCTGGCCGGAGGCATGAATGAAAACTCTTGCGGGGCTTCTTGCACTTTCGCTTTCTTTGTTTGTCTCTGTTTTGGCGTACGGCGGAGTACCTCCGGCACAGGAGCATCCGGGTCCTGCCCGCGGTGTTGGCGGCGGCCACGGTCCCGCTCACGGTCCCGCTCCCGCGAGGCCCAATGCGCGTCCCGCGCCTGAGCACCCCAATTTCGTCGACAAGAGTGGGCATCCCAACGCACCTCACGTCCACACCAATGGCAAGTGGATCGGTCACGACAGTGGCCCCAACGATCCCCACTACCACCTCGATCATCCTTGGGAGCACGGCCACTTCACCGGCGGCTTTGGCCGCGGTCACGTTTTTCGTATCGCTGGGGGCGGCCCATCCCGGTTCTGGTTCGGTGGCTTTTATTTTAGCGTTGCTCCGTACGACGTCGGCTACTGTGGCGACTGGCTCTGGGATTCGGACCAGGTCGTGATCTACGAAGACCCCGACCACGTCGGCTGGTATCTGGCCTATAACGTGAGGCTGGGAACCTACGTTCACGTCACGTATCTCGGTAACAGCTAAATCGGCCTTCCACAATTTGTTTGGGAGTGAATTGGCCAAGCTGCCGTGCCTGCGACGGCGGCAATACCTGTGGATGCGGGCAAGCCGGCGGTCTAAGATGTCGGTGCCCGCTAGATCCAGGGATGGCGGAAAATTCCATGCGCGCACGTTTACCTTACGTCTGCGGAGCGCTCTTCCTGACGGCGTCGGTGATTCCGCTCGCGAATCCGCAGACTCCCGAGGCAGCGAACAAGGCGACGCCCCAGCCAGCCGCTATCCATTCCACGACGCGCCTCGTACAGCTCAGCGTCGTCGTCAAGGATAGAAAGGGCGAGCCCGTAACAACGCTCACCAAGGAAGACTTCACCATCCTTGATCAAGGCTGGCGACAAACCATCGCCATCTTCTCCACCGCGAATCCCGCTCCGCTCGAACCTCCTCGGCCTTTGCCTCCCAATGTCTTCACCAATCGCTTCGACCAGAAAGGTCTGGACCCCGGCGCGGTCACCATAATTCTCTTTGACGCTCTCAACACTTCGTCCGAAGACCAAACACGTGTCCGCCAGCAAATACTCCTGTTTCTAAGAACGCTCAAACCTCAGGATCACGTAGCTATCTACGCGCTCACTACCCGACTGCTGATTCTTCACGAATTCACGCAAGACTCTTCCGCTCTGGTCGCCGCTGTCAGCCGCTTCACTCCCAAGGAATTGGCCGCGTTTGATGCCTCGCATACCGCCTCGGTGGACTTGGTCGCCTTGACCGGCGATCCCGATTGGCTGGGATTTCAGAACGCTTTGAACAACGCCAACGGCCAGATTAGCGATCGCTACACAATGAGCCGGGTGGCTACGACCGCCGCTGCGATTGAGGCGATTGCCAATCATGTCGCGTCCATTCCCGGCCGCAAGAGTCTCATTTGGGTCTCCGGCGGGATTCCCATTCAAATTGGATTTGCCAACGTCGCAGCCCCCGATCCCGACGCCTCGATCGATACGTCCTCGACGCACGATCCACGATCCGCTGCCGCCAAGGGGCAAGCGCAGGCCGTCGGCGGTGGGAGCGCGCAGAATCAGTTGGCCGCCACCGATCGCGAATCAAGCGCGTTGCAAAGCCATGCGGCGGAAGCCGCGCAGGCGCTCAATCGAGCGAATGTCGCCATCTATACGGTGGATGTTGCCGGCGCAGAGCTCGACCCCGGCATGACTCCCGGGATGCGCCCCTTCAATCCCTCGACGAACTCCGACGCCTTTTTCAATCGCCACAACGATCGTGACTCCTTCAAGCTCCTCGCGGACCGCACCGGCGGCCTCGCGTTCTTCGGCAACAATGACATACGCGACGCCATGCGCCGAGCGCTGGACGACGGCCGATACTCGTACACCATAGGTTTCTACCCCGACCACAACGAGTGGGACGGCAAGTTCCGCGAGATCAAAGTCGAATCGCGAGCCGCGGGCGTGCAGCTTCGCTATCGCAAAGGCTATTTCGCCCTTCCCGATCGCTCGGAAGACCCGACCAAGACCAATGCCGCGTTGCTGGAAGCCGCGCAAAGCCCGTTGGATTCCACCAGCCTCGGCATCACGGTCACCGGTAAGACCATCGATCCCGTCTCCTCTCGCACCCTGCTCCTCCAAATCGCACTCGATCCCAAACAATTTGCTCTGCAATCCTCCGGGGACCACCAGAAAGCGTCTCTGGACTTGCTCTTCATTCAACACAACGCTGCGGGCCAAGCCATAGCCGCCGAAAAACAACATTTCGCCGTGGATATGACCCCTGAAGAGTACGAGCGTTTCTCGCGCCTCGGCATAATCCTGCAGCGCCGGCTCTCGGTCCAGCCTCAGTCCACCGACCTCCGCATCATGGTTCGCGACTCCGCGTCCGCCGCGCTGGGTTCGGTAGCAATCCCGGTGAAGTCTTTCTTCTAACGAATCATTCTTCGCAAGATTCGAAGTCGTGAAGATTTGAGTACACGAGCGCACTCACGGAACATCGAGAGGCTTTGAGCTACTCAGGTTAGCGGGTTTGCTGAAACGCTGCGCACCACCGAGTGGCTGCCGACGTTTGCGTTCGACTCGCCTCAAGCGTGGCCCGGTGGACGAGCAGGGTAATACGCAACCTTTCGACGGTCTTCTGGAGACTGACAAGCTGGGTGCGATAAAACTCCAACGGCCCCTCTATTTCCGGGTGTCCACGGCGCAGCTCGGCGGACTGCGCAATGACCGGAGCCATCACCGCGAGGAGCGCCCGCAGCGCACGTACTTCGTCCGGGCCGAAGGGACACTCGCCGCGAAGAGCTCGCTGCGCGCCCGCCACTAACTTCGCCAGCGTGGGGTTCACGCGTTCGAGGGTTTGCAATGGTGTATCGCTCATCAGGCGCTCCATCCACCGCCGCCAGAACTCCCGGGATTTTCGGGATGTGGGTCTTCTTGCGGAAATGTGGCTTGCGGGGCCGAACAGATGCGCAGGCGCTCGGTGGGTTGGGAGGGCTGGACGGTACGCTCGACTTGCGACCATGCGGCGCGAAGGCGCGCAAACATCGAGATAAGCTCCTGAAATTTTTCGCGGGAATTCATGACGGCGGCCTCCGTAGTCATGGCTCGCGTCACGTTATAAAAGCTGTTCAACCGGTGAGCCGCCTCGCCGCCGCGCGCGAAATCCAGCACACCTTGCAATTCGCCGATAATGATCAGCGCGTGATTGGCAGCGTTGACGCGCTGTTCGACCTGCCCGGCCTCGATAGCGGCAATGGCTCGATGGAAGTCCCGCAGGATGGCGTCATAGAGCGCGATGACCTGGCCCACCGCTGACGCGTCAAATGCCGCGAACTGGCGATAAGCGGAAGCGGAATCGTGTGATGCGCTCATGAGGTTATCGCCGAGAGTTGCTGGCTGGTCTCATTTTCAAGCAAGGGCAACTCCTGGAGCGTGGTATTGACGTTGGAATAGACGGTGGTGAGGTTTTGCTCCTGCACCGTAAGAGCCGCCTGAAGGTCGCTGATTTGCTGGGTGAGGTTTTGGGAGGTGCTCTGAATACTCTGGGCATCCAGCGTCAGGATACCTGAGCTGGGATCGGTGATGCTGTTAATGACATTGGTAAGATTCTGCGCAAAGCCGTTGGTGGTGTTCTGCAAGAGATTCTGGACGGCGGAATAGTTCGAGGACAGGGCGGAAGACAGTGCGCCATTGTCAACCGAAAGGGTGCCATCGTTGTTCAAGCTGATCCCGAGGCTGGCGAGATTAACGATGCCGTCGTTGCCGGAGACGGAATAGGAGATGGCGTTGAGCAGCGCGCCTTGGGCGTCGCTCAGAGAATTGTCGGCCTCCAGCGGCCCGCCGCCACTGCCATCGGACGATACATTGAACTGGCTGTTGAAATCGGCAACGACGGTGTTGTAGGCGGTTACGAAGTTGTTGATGGCGGTCGTGGCCTGGGTTGTGTCCGGGCTGACACTGACGGTCACCGGTGTGTTGGGAGAAGCCGATCCGAGATTGAGAGTGACCCCGCTGATCACGTTGCTAACGGTGTTGCTTGCACTGCTGATCGGGACGCCGTCCACGACGAGGGAGGCATTGGTCCCGGTCACCGCCTTGGTGAAACTGAGGCTCGTGGTATTGCCGGGAATCGTGATGTCTCCCGGCGCCCCGGAATTGTTGCTAACCAGCGCGAGGCGATAACCGTTGGCGTCTTGGATGACGCTGGCAGTGACCCCTGCGTTTTGATTGTTGATGCTTGCCGCGAGCTGGCTCAGCGTATCGTTCGTCGAATCCACGGTGATGGTCACCGGCGTATTGGAGCCCACCTGTATCTGGAAGCTGCCGGGGGCAATCGTGGCGCTATTGGTCGCCAGTTCGTTGGTGTAGTACGACGAGGTGGTGGCCAGGGAAGTAACGGTGATGGAGTGAGAGCCGGTCACGGCGGTTCCCGAGGCGGTGGCGTTCACGACCGACGAATTAGAAGAGGTTGCGGCCTCTGCGGCCAAGGCTCCCAGTGGATCGCTGAGAGCGGCGGCGGCGTTCCCCAGGCTGGTGATATCGTTGGTAATGGTCGTCAGTTCGCTGGTCTGCGAACCCAGGGTTGTTTGCTGGTTCTGTAGGGCGGTGATCGCGGCGGTCTGATCCGCGACAGCGAACTGCACGAACGCCTGAACGTCTATGCCTTGGCCGAGACCCGTGCCGCTGGTGGTACCGCTGCCGGAGGTGGAGAGGGCGCTGCTAAGGGATGAGAGCGGATTAGTCGTAGACATGGCGCGAACTCCTTTAAGCCTTCACTGCGATGCGCGGCGTGGCGGCAGCTTTGGACTCCTCGTTTTTCACGTAGTCCTCGATGCCCTGGCCGACGTCGCGAACCGCTTTGGGCGGCACCTCGAGAATTTCTTCACCGGTGTGCGCATCGGAAACAACGTAGTACACCCGCCCATTGTCATCGCGGCGAAAGGTCACCGCCGTCTGGCGCGTCGTCGTGGGTGTTGCAACTGAAGTGCCGGGGCGAGCGGGAGTTTTTTCTGCGGTGCTTGCCGCAGACGCCGGCGCGGGCGTTGCCGTTGCCGCCCGCTCGTTGGTTGTGCTATTTGAGGCAAAGTTCGGAGGATCCGCCACCGTGCCTGGGTTTTCCCCGGCGCTGATCTTCATGGCTCGCTCCCTAAAGCGGTATAGGCGGAATCCCCGAAGAGATCCCGCCCGCCGCTTTTGTGTTGGTTACCGGCTTATGACAAGAGCTTCAGGATGCTCTGCTGCGCCGAGTTCGCCTGGGCCAGAGCCGCGATACCGGACTGGTTCAGGATGGAGTACTCGGACAAATTGGTCACCTGTTGCGGAATGTTCGCCGCCGTGATGCTGTCTTCCGCGGAGGTCAGGTTCTGCACCTGGACGCTTTCCACGTTGCTGGCTGCCTGCAGCCGGTTGATATTGGCGCCGATAACGCCACGCAGGCTGGCTACGCTGGCGATGGCCGCATTGACTAACGTCAGTGTGGCTTGAGCGTTCGCGCCGGGATTGCTTCCCGCTGCGGACAGAAGCGTGTTGGTCACTGCCACCGTGGCCGTGGCGGCGTCTGAACCGCCGCCAAAGGTGCCGCTAGCAGGGGTTGTGAAAGCGCCGCCGGTGTGTATGGGATTGGTCAGTACTAAAGCATTCGCGGTCGCGGCAGCTTCCGATGCGAGCGAGGAGAGCGTGAGAGTAGTGCCTACTGGCACCGCGGCAGTAGCGGTAGTGTTCGCGGCGGCAACATCGTAAGTGTTGGCAGCGCTAGCTGCTGTAGTGCCGTTACCCCCGCCACTGTCATTGATGGCATCCGCCAAATTCACCAGCGTTGCGTTGGTCGTGCCACCGATTAGAACCTGGCCCGCTGCGGTCAAGGCGGTTTCAAACGTATAGGTTGTGCCGCCGACATCCACGGTGTCACCAGCGGCTGGATTCGCCCCGGCTAGTGTGAGTTGACCGGTGGCCAGAACTTGCGGGGTGGTCTGGCTGGTGGTGCCGGCCACCAAGCCCAAAGTAGCGGCGGACAAGGTACCAGTGGTCGTCGAGATCGTGCTCTGGCTGACGCCGTCACTGAGGAAGACCGTTTGTGGCGAAGCGGTAAAGACAGACGTCCCGTTGTAGTTCGTGGACGCCCCTATGCTCGTGATTTCCGCGTTGATCTGCTGATACTCGGTGTCCAGTGCTACCCGCTGTGTAGTGGACACCGTGCCCGTCGCGCTTTCCGTAGCCAGTGTAACCGCCCGGTTCAGGAGCGTGGTTACCTGCGCCAGGGCGCCGTCTGCTACTTGCAGAGAGCCGACGCCGCTGGTGGCGTTTTGGGAAGATTGCGTCAACGCCGTAATGTTCGCTTCCAAGCCGTTCGCGATTGCCAGGCCGGCAGGATCATCCGCGCCGGAATTGATTCGCGAACCGGAAGAGAGCTGAAACAGTGTGTTCTGCAGATTGGTCTGCGTAATATTCAACTGGTTCTGCGCTTCCAATGCCGCGATGTTATTTAGAAGACTGATTGCCATGGCGATGGCTCCTTTTTCTCTGCTTTCTCTGTGTCAAGTGTACTGTCGGCGGCCGGGAGCCGTTGGTGCGCGGGGCTTAGCCCCTGATAGCCTTTTATGTGGCTCGCACTTCGCTGCGGCGGTGCCTACGTACTCAGCCTTGTTATCGGCGGAACCCGGAAAGCCTTTAGCGCTCCGAACCGCTTGATTGTGCGGCGATTGCATAGTTGGGCACATCCGCGGTGCGGGTCACCTCGGATAGGCTGCGGCCTAAAGTGATGTCGTTGGGATGACGTTGCAGTCCGACTTGCAGAACAGCCGCCGCTCGTGGCCAATCTTTCAGCCGGGCCCATAGGCTCGCCGCACGCAAGAAATCCGCGGAATCGATGTGTTCTGCTACTTTGAGTTTTGCCTCTGCAGCGGCGCCGGCTTCCTCGATGCGGTCCAGCCAAACCAGCGACAGGATCAGCCGGTCGTGCAATTCGCCGGCGGCCGGCTTGCACTCGACGGCTTGCCGGACTAGACCGAGGCCCCGCTCGATGTTCCCGGCACGCACGATCGCCAGCCCGAGCTTGCTTTGCAGCAGCGGATTCCCAGAGTTGCGCTGTACCGCGCGGTCGTAGTTTTCGCACGCCCGTGGGTATTCCTTCAGATGGTAATGGACGTCTCCCTGCGCCTCGTACACTACCGAGTTGAGATGGCCCTGACGTTCCGCTTCGGACAAGCACCTTAGCGCGTCCCGGAGCCGCCGCAGTTTGCTCAACGTGATTCCACGAAAGAACCACGCCACGCCCATGCGGGGATTGAGTTCGCACGCGCGCACGAACAAGGCGAGCGCTTCGTCGAGATTGCCGAAATCATCGAACTCGATCACTCCCAACTCGAGATACGCCTGTGCGTCTTGCGGTGTCTCGCGAAGCTTCTCGCGACCTAGCCGGCGATAGAAATGATTCTTGCGCGCCCGCGTTTCGGGGTTCGACACCAGCCCGAAATGATGGATGCAAAAGGGAGCTTGGCCGAGATTCAGCCCTGCTTCGAGGAACTGGGGATCGATGCGTTCGTGTACCCGGCCAACAAAGAAAATCTCAGGTAGGCGGCGGAACAGGCGGATGTTTTCCTGCCCGACATAAGCAGGATAATTCTTGGCGGGAGGGAATTGGGAATCATTCGATTTGGCGCCACGATCCCAGATTCGATCTTCGAGACTCGATACGTAGCTGCGAATCGGTACTTGGTAAGCGGCCATGGATTCCTCGCCAATGAGCGCACGGATGTGCTGCACCACGGACGGGTCGAGTTGCTCGTCGGCATCCAGGACCAGCACCCAATCGCTCTTCACCGGCGCCAGCGCCTTGTTTCGCGCCGCTGCAAAGTCGTCGGTCCAGGCCACCGGAATCACCCGCGCCCGGAATCCCAATGCAATCTCGATCGTTTCGTCCGTCGAGCCGGTGTCGGCGATGACCATTTCGTCCGCGATCCCGCGCACGCTCTCCAGGCAAGCCGGCAGCGTGAGCGCTGCGTCGCGCACGATTGTCGAGAGTGCTAGTGTCGTCATGGCAGACCTACTGCATCGCCATCGCGGCCTCGCGCGGTTGCGCGTGCTGCGCCGCCAGGATGAGTTCCGCTGCCTCATAGAGGTTGCAGGCGACGATCGGCGATTCTTCGTGCGCGCAGCGAACCTCGAGAAAGGCCGTCCGGCGAATCAGGATCATGGGGCAACCGACGTCGTCCGCCGCCCGCAGGTCCCCGGGGCAATCTCCTACGAAAAATGTCGCTTCCGGCGCAAAGCGATGTTCCGCACGCGCCCGGCGCAGCAATCCCGGCCGGGGCTTGCGGCAATTGCACTCGTCCTCTGCGCGGTGCCGGCAGTAGTACACGCTTGCGATGTTCCCTCCAGAAAGAGCCACTTCCAGCAGGAACCTGTGGGTGATGGCATCCAGGTCCTTGGAACTAAGCAGCCCTTCGGCGACGCAGGCTTGGTTGGAAACGACCAGCGCTGTATATCCTTTGAGGGCCAGCAGGCGCAGAGCCTCCAGCGCCCGCGGCAGAAATTCGAATTGATCCCACGATGTCACGTAGCCGCTATGCTTCCTGCGATTGATGACGCCGTCCCGGTCAAGCAATACGTAGCGTTTCTCAGTTGCGCTCATGATCGATACTTTCGATTCTGTCTTGGCTCACTGCCGGAGTAGCCCCGCTTCCACGAATGCCAGAATCGTGTGCCCCAGCAAGACGTGCGCTTCTTGAATTCGCATCATTTCCCGCGAGGGCACGCACAAGCAAAGGTCCGCCGCATTTTTCAGTTTTCCGCCGGCGCTTCCAGTCCAGGCAATGGTCTTCACGCGCAGCGCGCTGGCCATCAGCGCCGCCCGCAAGATGTTGCGGGAACCTCCGCTGGCCGAGATGGCCACCAGAACGTCGCCGGGCCGCGCGAAAGCCTCGATCTGTCTCGCAAACACTTGATCGAAGCCGTAATCGTTGCCGATCGAGGTCACTGCCGAGGTATTCGCCGCCAGCGCCATGGCAGGCAGCGCTCGCCGCTTGATTTGGTTCTGCCCCAGGAACTTCGCGGCAACGTGTTGCGCGCACGCAGCGCTTCCGCCATTACCCGCCAGAAATATCCGGCCGTCCTCGCGCAGGGCATTCAGGATCATTTCTCCGGCATCTTCGATGCCTCGCAGGAGTTCGCGGTCGGCCAGCATCGCTTGTTGGACCACCACGCTCGCCTCGATACTCTCTTGAATCACGCTTCCAGCGGTAGCCGTTGTCGGCATCCCTTCATCTCCCGGCGTCAAGCACGCGTATCCAAAATCTGGCTGCTGCCTGCCACGAAATTCACGACGCTGGCGACCTTATTCTCTTGACCTTCCCAAACCCAACTTGTTCCCGATCCGAAACGAGGTTCCAACTCTGTCCTCGTCCTTAGAACATCCTCATCCGCGCAACAAGCGGCGCGCTCAGGCAAAAAGACTTCTTCCGCCGCTCTGGTCACAATCGAGTCGCCGCCTGCCCGCTTCGTGAAACGTGCACGCCCTTGGCCAATAAGCGAACTCCAATCTGTTTTGGAAACCAGCGCAGAACGCGGCTCAGCCGCGGCTCCAGGCTTGCCGATGATTCCTGTGAGGCTAGGCGCCCTTGAACCGATTACGCGTGCGCCCGGCCATGGAGTAGGACTCGCCGTGATCCAGCTGACGCGTCTCAACAATCATCCCTTGACGGTGAATTGCGATCTCATCAAGTTCGTCGAGAAAGCCCCGGATACCGTCCTAACGCTGATAACCGGCGAAAAAATTGTTGTGTTGGAGACTACCGAACAGGTTCTCGAAAAGATCGTTGCGTTTCGCAGAACAATTCTCTCCGGCGCCGTCCTTCGCTGCCCCAAAGCCGGCTGCGAGGGCGCAGATGACATGTCGCCCTCTGCGAAAATCGAAACGGATTGAGGCTCGGGATGGATAAGAGCAGCTTCGCTGGGATTATCATCGCGCTGGGCGGAATTTCCGTGGGCTTGATGCTGGAAGGCGGAAAGTTCGGGCAAATTCTTCAGCCCACCGCGGCCCTCATCGTTTTTGGCGGCACCCTCGGCGCCGTGATGCTGCAATTTCCGCTCCGCGTCGTGATCGCCGCGTTTCTCCGGCTCGGCCACGTTTTCTTCGACAACTCCAAGGATCCCCGGGCGCTCATCGCGGAAATTGCGGAGTACGCGCATAAGGCCCGCAGGGAAGGCATCGTATCTCTCGATACCATCCTGGACCACGTCGCAGATCCGTTCCTCAAGAAAAGCCTGATGCTGGCGATCGATGGCACCGAGCCGCAAGAGATTCGCAAGATGATGGAGCTGGAACTCGACAATCAGGCGGAACACGACGACCACATTCCGAAGGTCTTCGAGTCCGCCGGAGGCTTCTCGCCTACCGTAGGAATTATCGGCGCCGTCCTCGGCCTCATCCAGGTGATGCAGCACCTCGATGATATCGGTGAGGTAGGCCGGGGCATCGCCGTCGCGTTCGTGGCCACAATCTATGGGGTCGGCGCGGCCAATCTTTTTTTTCTGCCCGTTGCGGGAAAAATCAAGCTGCGCGTGCGCCAGGAACAGATTCGCCGCGAGATGATGCTGGAGGGAGTCATCTCCATTCTCGAAGGCATGAATCCCCGCATGATCGAAACCAAGCTCCTGGCCTTCTTTTCCGAGACGCATCAGGACACCACCGCGGTGAAGACCGCATGACATGAGCCGCCGCAAACGACCCGAAGATCACGTGAGCCACGACCGCTGGCTCGTTTCCTACGCGGATTTCATCACCCTCCTCTTCGCGTTTTTCGTAGTTCTCTACGCATCCTCGCAGGTAGACAAGCGCAAGGTAGGGAGGCTCGCGCTCTCCATCCAGGTGGCCTTCCAGGAAATGGGCGTCTTCGATACGTCCAACACGCTGATCCCGCTGAACGATTCCGAAGCCATTCCGTTCTCGCAAATTCAGGTAGTCGAAAACACCGAGCGCACGTCGGATCTGACCCGCTTCGTGCAACCCATGAAAGGCAAGCTTTCTCCTTCAACCAGCGCGCCCATGAAGGACATCGAGATGGAACTCCAGAAAGCGCTCGCCCCGGAAATTCGCCAGCGTGTCGTCGAGCTGAAAAAACGCAAGGAAGGATTGATTGTTAGCCTGCGGGAGATCGGATTCTACGTCAGCGGCTCAGCCGCTCTGCGCCCATCCTCGAAAGATGCCATCGACCGCCTCGCCGCCGTTCTCAAAGCCCGCACCGAATCGCTGCGCATCGAGGGCCACACCGATAATGTGCCGATCCATAACGGCCGTTTTGAATCGAACTGGGAACTCTCGACCGCACGCGCTTCCGATCTGATTAAGGTTTTCGTGGAGCACTACGGTTTTGAACCGCGGCGTCTCTCCGCCGCCGGCTACGCCGAATTTCACCCTGTCGCTCCCAACAACACTCCGGAAGGCCGAGCCAGAAACCGCCGCGTGGACGTCGTCATTCTCAATCCTTCTCCACTCGATGTTTTTTCTTCGCCTTCGGAAGACCCACCTCCCGCAGGCAAACTTCCGGCTGCGCCTCCACGATAATGCCGCGCATCGGGACCCGGAAATCGACGATGGCGTTTCCGCTAACAACCGAAACTGTTGCCTTGACACTCTTGGGACTCGCAGCCAAACTGCTTTTACCCCCTTCCAAATTTATTTCTCCGAGTGTGCGCTCATGCGTATTCTTGTCGTCGAAGATGACGCTCCGCTGGCGGAATTTCTTCATCAGCGGCTCGTGCAGGAACAGTTCGCCGTGCAAGTTGTATCCGACGGAATCGAGGCCCAGCGCCTCGCCGCCGAGCAATCCTACGATCTGGTTCTCCTGGATCTAAGCCGTCCGGAAGAGACTAGTGGCCTGGATGTTCTGCGGAACATTCACGCGAAGAAGCCTGATTTACCCGTTCTGATTGTCACCGCCGCGACCATGGTCGAGGAGCGCGTGCGCGGCCTGGACGCTGGTGCCGACGACTATATCGCGAAGCCCTTTGCCTTCGCGGAGCTCGCCGCCCGCATTCGCGCCGTGCTGCGCCGCGGTGGTCGTCCGGGTAACGCGGTCCTGGCGATCGACGATCTGACCGTGGATCGCGTTTCCCACTCAGTGCAGCGCGGCGGCCACACCATCGATCTCAGTCCCAAGGAATTCGCCCTGCTCGAATTCCTCATGCGCCACGCCGGACAGCCCGTCACGCGCTCAGCCATCGTCGAGCAGGTCTGGAAACTGAATTTCGACACCATGACCAACGTGGTCGACGTCTACATTAACTATCTGCGGCGTAAAGTGGATACCGGCTACGACCGGCCTCTGATTCGAACTGTTCGCGGCGTCGGCTATCAGATCGGCGGAAGCGCCGGCGCAGCTCGCTCCGCAGTGGCCGCATCCGCCGTCCCCGTTTAAACTGTTTTACATTGTCATCCCGAGCCTGCCTGCCGCAGGCAATCGGAGCGAAGGACCTTCAACCGCCCCGTCATCTTCGCCGCAAACAGCGTGCTCGCTACTTCGCCGCTCGAAAGGGCCACGGACCGACCTAACAAAAAACTTGCCGCAACGAGAGGTTAGCCCAAGCGACAAATTCTCCGCGACCTCTGTGCTCCGACCTCCGTGCCCCCTGTGTTAAATCTTTTGACGTTGCTTTCTTGCTCCAGCCCACTATGACCTCAGGAGCTCGCAGCCCCACCCGCCACCGCATCCTGCACCAGTCCTCGTATTCCAGCAATATTTTTCACCAGCTCCGCCGGAATATCGTGGCGCCCTGCCAGGTATTCCGGCGTGTTGTAGCTCAGCCAAACCTTGCCACCAGCGTCCTGCGAGAACAAAACCTTCAACGGCAAGTCCAGCGCCGAACTTGGCGCCGCCACCATCACCGGCGTGCCACCTTTCGGATTCCCAAAAACCATCAACAACATCCGCGGCATCTCCAGCCCTGATTTTTTCGCATCCGACGTGAAATCGATCTTCGCAAACACGGTCATCCCGCGGGTCGCGAGCAGCTTTTCAAAATGCTCGATTGCTTCGTCAAATCCAAGCAGGCTCTCGGCCTGCTCGATGCCACGTCCGCTTTCCACGCTCATGCTCGGAGTGCCCATATCAGTTCACCTTGGCAGCCAGTGCTCCGTCCACGGAAAATGCTCCAGCTCCGCGAATCATGATGGCGATCAGCAGTGCCAGCGCCAGCAAATGAAACTCATACCCTTCACCCTTCTGATTCCCATACCAATTCATGAACGGTCCGTTTGCCAGATGCACCATCCACACCGCCACAACCATATTCACCGCAATACCAAACGCCGCAATCCTCGCCAGCAATCCTACGATCAACCCCAGCCCTCCCAGGAATTCAGCGCAAATGGCCAGAGCCGCGAAGGGCGCCGGTATGTGCAGCATCCCGGTGAAAAAATGCATCGTCCCCGAAAATCCAAAGCCTCCAAACCAGCCCAGCATCTTTTGACTGCCATGCAAAAAAAACACAATCCCCAAAATCAATCTCATCAGCGTCAGGACACCATCGTTGGGAGTTGCCAGCAATTTCTTCATGAGAGTCTCCAGTTTAGATGGAATTGTTCCCGGACGTATCCGGCAGCCCCGTCTTATATCTTTCCATCGACTAGATGCAAGCGAATCGTGGAACGACCCAGCCTCTCTGCCCAAACGCTCCTTGTAGGGGCGGGCGGGACTCGCCCCGCCCGCCCCGTATATCACGACCCGCGGGAGTTCGCTGTACGTACTCGTCTTTGTAGGGGCACAGCACCGCTGTGCCCGATTTCAGCAACCCGTCAGCAAGTAAACTCCGCCAGCCGCAACACGCTTCACCTGCGAAAGCCCCACGTACCCGCTCCGATTTCTCTAAGGGGGTCGGAGCTTTAGCTCCGACATAAACCAGTCCGCACACAATGGGCTTTAGCCCCTGAGGAAAGCTCTTGGCATTGTTTCAAGCACACGCCAAACGCAAAAATAAAAAGGGCGTTCCAGCCTTAAGCCGGAACGCCCAGAAGTACGCCGTTAATAATGATCTACTGCTTCGGTTTCTGTGACCCAGTCGCAGAGGCCGCCGGAACCAGCGCGGAAACTCCAACGCTGTTATCCGCCGCTTGCGGCACTCCTGGCTGATATTCCAGAAGCCCCTCGGTCGCCGACGCCGCCACCACCGTGCCGTCACGCCGCACGCGTACCACCGGCACATATCCTTCGGCAAACGCGGTGTTCACGTGCTGCCAGGACTTGCCCGCGTCCGACGACGCGATCAGCCCATGCCGCTGCAACGAAACCACCAGCGCACTGCCGGAGCCGGCCACGTCTTGGAACTGCAGGTCTCGAATGTCCGCTCGGTTCCAGTTGCGTCCGGCGTCCTTCGAGGCATACAAGCCCATGTTCGAGGTGATGAACAGGTTGGTACCGTCGATGCGGTGCAGCCGCAAATTACCGGCCGAAGCGAACGGGAGTTCTCTCGCGTCCCAATGCGCGCCGCCGTCTGCGGAGTAAAGCAGGTCGTGCTGAGCGATCGCCCAGATTTGCGAGCCGTCCGTGGAAGCTTCCAGCGATTGCGCCGGTTGCTTCACCAGCTCATCCCTCGCTGGCGATTTCCACGTCTTGCCGCTGTCCTTCGAAACCACCACTCCGCCCGTCGTCGCCGCAAACCAGGTATCGCCGGCAAAAACGATGTCGTTGACTTGGAACGCCAGAATCGTGGGCGCTTTGGCTTTCGGCGCCGGCTTCTTGACCAGCACGGTAGTCTTTTGTCCGTTGACGATCTTCGTCACCTTGGTTGGCGCTGGTGCCTCCGGAGCATCCGGAGCGAACAATCCAGCCTTCACCCATTTGCCGCTGGTGTCTTCATACTTCATCAGGCCGCCGTTGTTGAGCGAAGCCCACCATCCCGTCGGCGCTGCATAAACGTGCTTCAGGTCGGTGCGCTTCAGGCCCGGTCCAAGCGGTGCCCAGGTTGTGCCGCCATCCTTGGTGGCCAAAAACGCGTTGGTGTCAAACGTCAGCACCACCAAAGCGCGTTCCGGATGTTGCGGATCCATGGCCACATCCAGAATGTGCTGGTGATGGAAGCCAACGTTCGCCGACGTATACGTCACGCCGCCGTTGTCGCTGATCTGCACGCCTTCACGTTCGGTGCCCAGAATCACGCGCTGCGGATTCTTTTGATCGATAATGATCGCGTTGATCACCCAATCGCCGGGCGTCAATCGCTTCCATTCGGTGCCTTCATTCGTCGTCTTCCAAAGGCCGCTGGTCGTTCCGGCATACAACGTATCCGCATGCTGAGGATCCTGCTTGATCAGCTGCGTGCGGCGGAACACGAAAGGAATGCCGTTGTAGCGGGTCCACTGCGTCCCGCCGTTCGTGCTGTGGTAAATGCCGGAGCACGCCGTGGCGTGTACGTTGTCCGGATTCGCCGGGTCAACCACGACGCTCATCACGTCGGAGTCGTCGATCATGCCCTTGCTGACCGGGAACCAGGTCTTGCCGCCGTCAATCGTCTTCCACGGCAGGTGGAATGTTCCTGCATAAATAATGTTCTCGTCGCGGGGATCGAACGCCACGGAGTCGAAGTTCCGCAGGTCGTCGTGATGCGCCGGGGTAATGCGGTCCCAGGTGGCGCCGTCATCCACCGAGCGATACACGCCCGTGAGCGTGCCGGCTACAAAGATGTTCTGCTTTGTCGGCGACTGAGCAATCGCGCGTACCGTTTCATGCGCCAGCCCGATCACCTGCCAGCTTCGTCCCGCATCGTTGCTGCGGTATACGCCGCCGCCACCGGAATACAGCGCCCAGGTGCTCGCGTAAAGCCGGTTCGAATCTCGCGGGTCCACCAAAATGTGAGTGACCACGTCGTCCTGGCCGTTGCCAATGCGGCTCAAAAGCTGCCAGTGCCCGCCCTCATCCACCGAACTGAAGACGTGCCCATCCGACGTGCCCAGATATAGCTTATTCGTGTCGTGGGGATCCGCTTCCAGGGAGATTACCGTTCCTCCCGGAGGACCCACTTGCCGCCACGTCTGCGCGGGCGTCGCGGAAGCAGCCGCCAAGGCGATTGCCCCTAATCCCAACCACTTCAGGTTCATAACCATGCATTCTCCCAGAGCGCAGATGCGCCGACAAGGTGCTACTTTAAAGAAATTGCTGTAGAGAATCGCCTGCTCGCTGGTACAGATTTGGGGAGGGCCAGTTACTTCCCTTCAAAAGCCATCCCTAGGTTCAGGCCCGCGATCCTGCCGCCAAACGCCTCTCCCGGACGCGAAGGAGCCCAACTACCGCGTCAACATTGAGGAACTGGCATTCTGAGGGCGTTCCGCGAGGATGCCCGATCAGGGATTCCGGCCGGGCCGGAAAGAACCTCAACCGAAGAGGTCCCGCTCCTGCGCCCGCATCGCGACAACTTTTCCTTGACAGCTCCATATCTTTGTGGTAACATACCTCTAACATTACCGACCCAGAAGGAGGCCATTCAGGGGACGGCCTCGTCTCCAAAACAGCTCGGAACGAGTGCTCGATGCCGCGCCAAGAACGTGGCTTGCTGCGTTTCTCGTAAGTCGTTTAGAATGAACACTTGCAAAAGTGTATCAAAACAAATGACTTTAACCCTCCTGGAATGAACACTTACGAAAAACAGGGAGGGGGGTGGGCTGCTTAACTAGTTAACGTCCCTGCTGCGCTTTCCGCCTCAAGCAACTTCTTTTCCACTTCCGTGTTTTATCGTTTGGGAGTTATAAGATGTCCAGCGGCGTCCCAATCCGGGAAAGCCGCGCTCCCGACCACCCGCATCCAATCATGTGGGTAGAGAACAGGGACCCCTTTATGAAGACCTCATTGGCTGCTACCGGCAAATCGAACTCGCTATCGAAGTTGCTGTTGTGCCTGGCCGGTCTTCTCTGCTTCGCGTTCATCGCCCAGAACCTCCGCGCCGACGACACCGATAATCCCCCGACCGACCCAAGTTCCCCGGCCGACCCGGCGGGTGACCCCCCATCGCGCGTAGCACGTATCAGTTTTCTCGACGGCACCGTCTCCTTTCAACCTGGGGGCCAGGGCGACTGGGGAAGCGCCGCCATGAACCGCCCCGTCACCGTGGGCGACAAGCTTTGGGCCGACAAAGCTTCGCGCGCCGAACTGCAGGCGGGTCAAGCCTCCATCCACATGGGCAGCATGACCGCTCTCTCTTTCCTGAATCTCGATGAAAACATCATGCAGTTGCGCGTCGCCGAAGGCGCCGTAAATTTCCGCGTTCGCGAACTCCGCGAAGGTGACACCTACGAGGTGGACACCCCTAACCTGGCATTCATGGTCAAACAGGCCGGTGCGTTTCGTATCGATGTCAGCGAAAACGGCGATGCCACGGTCATCACGGCGATTCGCGGCGAAGGCGAAGTCACTGCGGGCGGCAAAACTTTCCCGGTACATGCGGGCGATCGCGCCGAATTCGATGGCGTTGACAATCCCCAATTTCAGGTCACTGCCGCGCAACCTCCCGATGGTTTGGACCGTTGGGCTGCTGAACGCGATCTCCGGGAAGACAACTCCACTTCACAGAAATACGTTTCTCCAGACGTCCCGGGCACTGCCGATCTCGACGACAACGGTACGTGGAGCGAACAGCCCGACTACGGTCCGGTCTGGTATCCCAACCAGGAAGCGCCCGGCTGGGCGCCGTACAGTGATGGCTATTGGAATTATGTCGGCCCCTGGGGCTGGACCTGGATCGGGTATGAGCCTTGGGGCTTTGCGCCATATCACTACGGCCGTTGGGGATTTATTGGCGGCCGATGGGGATGGAGCCCTGGCCCAATCTACGCCCGGCCGTTCTACGGTCCCGCGTTTGTGGGCTTCCTGGGCGGGCCGGGATTTGGAGTGGGTTTTGGTTTTGGCGCAGGTTTCGGCGTGGGATGGTTCCCGCTTGGCTTTCATGAGCCGTATTACCCGGGCTTCCGCGCCAGCCGTGGTTACGTCACCAACATCAACATCCACAACACCGTCATCCGCAACGTCGGCACGATGACTGAAGCTGGCGCCCATAATTTCAACTACGCCTACGCGCATAACGCAGCGGCGGTTACGGCAACTTCGCGCAGCGCTTTCGTCGGCGGCCAAGCCGTCAATCGTGGCGCGGCGCATATCACCGACGCCGCATTGCGCGGAGCCACCGTCAGCAATCGCACGTCGTTCGCTCCGACGCGACAAAGTTCCTTCGGCGCGGCGAATCTCAACGCTCGCGCGACACCGCCCGCGTCTGTGCAGAATCGCTCCGTAATGGCTCGAACCGCTCCCTCGGGTGCGGCATCGAACACCGCGGTCCGCGCAGCCGGCCCCAACGGGCTCTCCGCGGCTCGCACCGGCGGCAATTTCGGGAATGGCACACCGCTGACGACCGCTCGCTCGAATCAGCTATCCCAGGGTCGGCCGCCCTCGGCCAATACCGGCGGGCGCAGTTGGTCTGCGCAAGGGAACACCACCGATCACGGCACTGCGCCGCAGGGCTTCGGCAGCTCCAGCCGGCCGGCCGGCAGCGCAGGCAACACTGGCTCGACGCAATCCGCGCGTGTCACGAACTCGAATCGTCCGCCTTGGGCGGGTTCCGCTTCCAACAGCGCTGCGGGCGGCGAACGCTCTTACGAGCCGGCCTCTCGCTCCAATTCGACGCCGAGCCGCAGCTACTCGCCGCCGAAATCGAGCTACCCAGCGTCTCGCTCTTACTCCGCGCCAGCGCGCAGCGCTCCCGCCCCATCGCACAGTTCCAGCGGCGGCGGTGGCTCTCATGGTGGCGGTGGTGGCTCCCACGGCGGCGGACACCACTAAACGAAACGGGAAATCGGATTTGGCGGCCCGCGCTCATGCGAAGTGCGGGCCTTTTGTTGGTGAGCGGATGGCGGCGGGCGCAAAGCCCCACAACTCTTTTCATTCCGGCGGGTTAAAAAGAGCGATGTAGTATGGCCGGAGTTCCTGTTTCGACATGGGGGAATAGCCAGACACGCGGGCTCTGCGGCTACCAGTGATACTGTTAGAAGCAACCTGCATTTCTGGCACCTACGAATTCAGGCCTAAAGATCCGCGGCGCATCCAAGCCCGTCGCGTGGCAATCCCAGGAGAGAATCAAACATGAGGAAACTCGCGCCCAAGCTTGTCGCCCTGCTGAGCCTTGCGCTGGCAGTGGCCTTTCTTACCCCGCTGCGCGCCCTGGCGGACGACGAAGAAGATCCGCCAACCCGCGTGGCGCGCTTGAGTCACACCGATGGAGCCGTGTCGTTCAATCCCGCCGGCACCGACGATTGGGTCAACGCCGTCATCAATCGCCCGATGACCACCGGCGATAAGCTCTGGTCCGACAACGACTCCCGCGCGGAACTCCACATCGGGTCGGCGTCCCTGCGTATCGGCAGCACCACCGGCTTCTCGTTCCTGAACCTCACCGATAATGTCGCGCAGATTCAGATCACCGAGGGCACCATCCGCGTTCGCGTCAAGCGCCTCGAGGAGAATGAGACGTTCGAGATCGACACGCCCAATCTCGCGTTCTCGGTTCTGCGTCCGGGCACCTACAGAGTTAGCGTGAATGAAGCCGGCGACACCACCGTCGTGTCGGTCATCGGTGGAGAGGGCGAGGTCACCGGCGGCGGGCAAGCCTATTCCGTCCACCCGGAACAGACCGCGACCTTCACCGGCACCGATCAATTGAACGCCGATGTCCAGGAAATCGCGGGCGAGGACGATTTTGACCAATGGTGCGACCAACGCGATAGCCGCGAAGACCATTCTTCCTCCGCTCGCTACGTTCCTCCGGATATGATCGGGTACGAAGATCTCGACGATTACGGCGGCTGGCGGCCCGTGCCTGCCTACGGCACGGTCTGGTTCCCGCACACGACGATGGTCGGCTGGGCGCCGTACCGCTACGGACACTGGGTCTACATCGCGCCCTGGGGCTACACCTGGGTGGAAGATGAGCCGTGGGGCTTCGCTCCATTCCACTATGGCCGCTGGGTCGTAGTCGGCGGCGTTTGGGGATGGGTGCCCGCACCTGCGCCGGCAGTCGGAGTGGTTTATGTGCGTCCCGTGTACGCGCCCGCGCTTGTAGCGTGGGTCGGCGGTCCGCACTTTGGCATCGGCGTCGGAGTCAACGTCGGCTGGTTCCCGCTCGGGCCGCGTGAAGTTTATATGCCGTCGTATCCGGTGAGCCGCGCCTACGTCACCAACATCAACGTCACCAACACGCGCGTCGAGACCACCGTGGTCAACAACTACTACACCACCGTGGTGGTCAACAAGCAGGTCAACGTGACCAACGTCACCTACGTGAACCAGCGCGTGAACGGCGCGGTTACGGCGACGTCGGGCGCTACCTTCACATCCGGCCAATCCGTTTCCCGCAACGTCGTGCAGGTCAACCAGCGCGACATCGTCAGCGCCCAGGTTGCCGCTCCGGCGATTGCGCCGACGCGACAAGCCTTTGTGGGCGCAGGCGCGGTGTCGAACGTTCGGCCCCCGGCAGCACTTGCCAATCGCGCTATAGTCGCGAAAACAGCGCCGCCTCCGCCGCCGGTCTCGTTCGACCGGCAGCAGGCCGCCATTCGCGCAAACGGCGGCAGACCCATCGCGGCTGCACAATACCGCCAGTTGCAGCCGGCGAACACGCAGGCCGCGGCTCGACCGAACGTGAGAATCGCGCCGGTCGTCCATACGGTTACGCCCATTCCGCCGCATAGCAACGTCGCGGCGCGCCCCGGCCAGCCGAACAACGCCGTGAACGGGAACCGGCCCAACGTGCCCAACAACGCCGGAAACGCTCCTGCGCGCACCTATTCCGACCGCCCGCAGAGCGTTCGTCCGAACGTGAACGCGCCCGCCAACGCGAACCTGGAGCAGCAGCATCAGCAACAGCTCGAGAATCTACGCCAGCAACAGGATCTGGAGCGCCAGAAAGTCGAGCAGCAACAGGTCAAGGAACAGCAGAAGATCCAGACGCAGAATGACCAGCAGAAACAGCTGCAGGTTCAACAGAAGCAACAACAGCAACTGGAAGACCTGGAAAAGAAACACGACGCCCAGCAAAAGCAGCTGCAACAAAAGCAGGCAGCGGAAAAACAAAACAACAAGCCGCCGGCGAACTCCGACAAAGACAAGAAGCCGCCGAAGGGCAACCGCTAGCAGCAGTCTCAAGCATGCAAACGCACGGCACGACGCAAGACGTCGTGCCGTGTTTTTTTTCGCGCCTACAGTTCGAGTCGGCCATGGAATGCGCTCGATTCAAACCTGCGCGGGATTCCTATTCGACCTCCCACGACAGATGTCCGGATACGCGACTTCCATACATTCAAGCTAAGCAGGCAATTGAATCGTGAAAAGTTTTGTCCGCTTCGCCTAGTCTGAAATGTCTGCAGTACTGGAAGCAGTCGGCGTCTCAGGAACCAATACTTTCTGAGCTGGCTTGCGGAATTGAAGAAATGACTCCGTGTGCGGCTATCACACCTTTGCCTCCAATAGCCTCCACAAAGTGATCGCTGCCTTGAGCCATACGTTAGTCGTCAATTTAGCCGGCCGGTTTTGCTCGACGGATCGGAACCGATTTGAGGATCTTAGTTCTCGGCGCCGGCTCCGTGCTTGGCCTTACACAGGCGGCATTCTGTTGGGTCCTTGGCATTGTCCACGTGGTGACGCACTGCAGGCATAGTTCGCAAATAGGAAAAAATGGCGAGTAAGTCCGGATCGGCCAGGCCCCGGTAGGATTCCCAGGGCATAATCTGGTTCAACGCGCGGCCTCTTGCGTACCCGGCACGCAGCGCGCTGGCAAACATGGCTTCGGTGTCGTAGGGAAACCCGGTCGCGGCATCCGGGGTGATATTTGCCGAAGCCACGCGACCCCACGGCCCTTCGAAGATGAAGCCGCCCGCGAAGTTCATACCGGGTAGGGACTGGCCGCGCTTTTGCGGCGTGTGGCAATCCACGCAACCCGCTATCTCAACGAGATACCTTCCGCGATTTACGGGTGTGGATGTATCCGGCTCCGGAACGGCAGAGGTAATCGGTGCGGGCGCGTTGCGAATCAGATAGCTCACCGGAAAAATAATCTTCGTCGGCGGCAGCGGATTGCGCACCGGAGCGAGCGATCTCAGGAAGACCACGATGGAAGCAAGGTCTTCGTCGGAGAAACGCCGGTAGCGTTCGTAAGGCATCAGCGGGAACAGAGCGTTTCCATAGCGATCGACGCCTTCTCGAATGGCGCGGCCAATTTCGTCGTCGCTCCATCGGCCTAGCCCGGTTTCCGCATCAGGTGTGAGATTCGGAGCGGTGAGTGCTCCGGGCAGGCCCGCCAGAGGAAATACTGCACCCGCGCCGGCCATTCCAGTAGGAGTGGGAGCGTCATGTTTGGTCCAGTCATGGGGCGAGTGACAGAACAGGCAGCCAGATACGTTGCCGACCAAATATTCACCCCGCTCCAGCCGTAGCGGTGTCCGCTCGTATGCCCGGTCGGTGGCTGCGCGTTTGCGCGGACCGATGAACGGATGGATACCGACCGTAGCGGGAATTGCGACCGCGGCGACGATGACGAGCGTCAAGAGTATGTAACCCAGGATTTTTCCGATCTTCATTCAGCGCCTCCAAGCAGGGCGGCAGCCCCAACCAGATTGCCGCTGATCCGACAGAATCCCCGGCAAGCATTCGTGCAACGGCCGTCTGCGGCAATCATTTTCAAACCATTTGTCGCAGGCAAAGGGAACGGGCTGCGGAGCAAGCAAGCTGGCCGCATGTGAGGGGCGGCGAATTGTACGTGCGCCTGAAATATTCCCGGTGGCTATCCTTCCCGCCATTCGTAATTCGTCTTGTGACCCGCCTGGACAATAGGCTTCTCAAAATATAGCCAGGACGATCGACACAAAATCAGCGTAACTGCCAGAGCGGAAACCGAGACGCACAGTCGCGACCAGGACGGTGCTTCCGACGGGCCGCCCCACACAACTCCAATCATCACGTATCGGACGAATTGATGAAATAAGTAGACACCGTATGCGATCGAGCCTAGCCACATTAGCCATCGCCACCGCAGCCCCCGGCTTAGCCAGCTGTCTTTGTAAATCACAGCGTAGAGAAGAACACACAGATAGAATAATGCCAGCCAGGTTAGACCAACCGACACCATCGTGAAGGTCGAGAGGTCGCCGAACTTGGTCAGCAAGCCGAACCCAGACGCCAGCACGAGCAGGGCGCAGAGCAGCGCCTTGCGACTGTTCAGAAGTCTCGACCGCCACCGAGGGTTGCGCAATGCAACCGCCCCAAGAACTCCCAGCAACAGCGCATCCGCGCGGCACGGCATAGCCACATACCAGGCCACGGCGTGATCCCGCCAAAACTCATGAATGGCCACTCGCAATAAGGGAGCCGCGAAGACTGCTCCAAACAAAAACCACACAAGGTTCCGAGGACTTAGAACACGAACCAGGAAGGGAAAGGTCAAATAGAACTGCTCCTCAATCGCCAAAGACCACGTGACCGACAGAATGAACGCTCCGAACGTGTTTGCCTTGGCCATCCAAAAATTCTGAATGAAGAAAATATACGGCGCCCACGGCAAGCGCTGCTGAAACAACCACGCAAATCGGCTCGCGACCGCCAAACGGCTTGCCATGAACAACAGGAAAGCCCCCCAAAGAAAAACTGCGTAGATGGGAACGATTCGAAAGAACCGGCGCGTGTAGAAAACCCGGAAATAATTCAGCGAATCTCGCGCGTCAAGCAGGATGCCGCCAATCAGAAATCCTGAAAGCACAAAGAACAAATCGACGCCGCTCCAGGTTAGCCGGACTGCGGCTTGCACATGCGACAGCCATGTTCCCGAAGCTGCCTGAAAAGTTTCCAGAAAATAGTGATGCGCAACCACCATGGCGATCGCTACGCCACGCAACCCGTCCAATTCGGGAATTCTTCCGCGCAGATTCACCGGAAGACCCTTCGGCCCGCGCGCGCCGTAGTTGGTCGCTGCATCAGCCATGAGAAATTGCCTCAACTCCCCGCGGGAGCATGATACGTCTCTGCGATAGTGCTGTCTTGCGAGACCCCCAGGCAGGGACGATCCTCGCAGGCAGGTCTCAACCCTTGCGATCGGCAAAAACATCGACGAGAAAAAAGGAGACGTCAGCGGCTTGGGTTTTCATCGTTTATTTGCCGTTCTGAGCTTCTGCTAATTCGGTCCGCTCGGGCTTTAAGACGGATAAATATTTCGTCATGCCCGGGCGAAGAATACTAATGTGGGTGCGCACCTCGGCGTGTCCGAGCGAGCGCAGCAGGAGCAAGCTCTGCGCGCCGCACCGATTTTGGTAAATGCTGTCGCACGATGCGCCGGCTCGATTCGGCCACCGAATGCAATCTGGTCTCGCTTGGCATAAACTCACGTTTTCGCCCTCATGCGCAAACGCGTCAAGCAATCGCCTTCCACCAAGAAACTGCCACGCGCCGCCGCGTGCCTGGAGATCCTTGCGATTCCTGGCCTGCCCGAGTTTACGGAAGGTGATGACCTGGCGGCGGAAATCGTTGCGGCCGCGCGTGGTGCTCGGATCAAATTCGAGGACGGCGACGTTTTGGTGATTGCGCAGAAGATTGTTTCGAAAGTCGAGGGCCGTCTGACGCGTCTCTCCGCCGTGGTTCCTTCGCCTGAGGCTGGGCAACTGGCCGCCAAACTGAAGAAGGACCCGCGCCTGATTGAAGTCATCCTGCGCGAATCGAGGTGCATCGTGCGCAGCGATCCGGTGCTGATCGTCGAGACGCATCACGGGTTCGTGTGCGCGAACGCCGGGGTGGACCAATCCAACATTCCCGACAGCGACGTGGTGTCGCTTCTTCCGCGGGATCCCGACGGCACGGCTCGCCGCCTTGCCGTGGCGCTTCGCAAGCTCACGGGGAAGCGCATCGCGGTCATCATCAGCGACACGTTTGGCCGCCCTTGGCGGCTCGGCCTGGTCAATGTTGCGATCGGGGCCGCGGGTGTTCCGGCGCTGGTCGATTTGCGGGGAACGCGCGATCTACACGGGAAGGCTCTGCACGCGACGATTATTGCCGTCGCCGACGAACTTGCCGCCGCCGCGGGTCTTCTCATGGGCAAAGCCGCCGCGATACCTGCAGTCATCGTTCGCGGCTACCGGTATCGCCGCGCGCAAGATCCCGCCGCCATCATCATCCGCCCCCCTAACGAAGACCTCTTCCGCTGACGACGGAAACAAATCCGTCACTCACTGCGTTATACCTTGAAATGACCGATCAACTGCCCGCCGCTACCCCAGATCCACCGCGCGCGCCCTTCGCGCGATTCTGTATTCTCGCGATTTTGCTGGTCAGCCTGCCCCTGCCTTTCTTGCTGGCGATGGAGTACCACGCCGGTGGACTTCGCGATTCTCTGCCGGTACTGTTCGGCTGGCTGGCTCTCGCGGTCTTTTACTGGTGGCCCGTCGGAGCCTTTTTCTTCCGCTGGAGACGCGGCTGGGTCAGCCGCCTCGTCCTCGGCTATCTTCTGTCGCTGCCGCTCTATTTCCTGTGCCTGTTCCTGATCTACCCCGCCTTTGACGCGCACTTCCACCCACGGGACGCCGCCACCTGGGGAATCTACTTTGGTGACACCCCGATCTTCTTCGTGTTCGTGTTAATCCTGTTCTTGCTCACGCGCCGCGCAAGGCTCGCCTCGCGAATTACCACCTGGTTGGTCGGCATCGCGTTCGTCTTCGGCGTGGCGGCGCCGATCTTCTACTCTCAGACGCTCGACCGGTACACGTGGCCCCAAGCGAACTCACTCCGGCTAAACATTGTGAATGCCCGCCTCGTCGATGCCGCCGGCAATCGCATCGTCGATGACAAGCACGTTCACATTGAAAATGGACAAATCGTTGCCATCGTCGATGCGGCTTCCGATTCCAGCGACTGGCCCAAGCTCGACGCCGCCGGAAAGTACCTGCTTCCCGGGCTCATCGATGTGCACACGCACCTGCAAGCTCCGATCCGAAGCACGCTCGCGCCGTTCGATTTTAAATTCCTCGTCGAATGCATTTTCAGCGAGTACGCGCCGAATCGCCGCGGCTACGTGGAAAGCGGTGTCACCTCGGTCCGCGATCTCGG
>JBEKWY010000054.1:0-31159 GCA_049512575.1 Candidatus Acidiferrum sp. | reverse complement strand
CCAACGGATGAGGCTTCGTTGGCGGCCATCTTCGACTTGATGAGGTTGGGGATGGCGATAGCCGCGATGATCAGAATGATCGCCACGACGATCAAAAGCTCGATAAGAGAGAAACCCTTTTGCTTTTTCATATAGCGAATGTCCTCGTTTTTCGGTCTGTCTGATGGATAGGAACACAGTGGATAGTGCACGGCGCCAGCCAGACAGGATGAGCGTTGCGGAGGGATGGCGGAGAGCGGCCGAGGTCCTAAGTCGAGGAGTACAAGGGGTTTGTTTGCACGGGAGATTTTGTGCCAAAAAGGGATCGAGGCGGATCGACAAAACCGACAAATAGTGCGTGGGAATAGTGCCCTTAAGTGTCACTTTGCCGAGAAACGGTGGCTGAAGGGATCGGAGAGATGTAGGCGTTGATCGACCGCGCCGAAGCATCGTGGGGTCTGCCGGCGCGGCGCTCCGAGCGGCTACTCCGTGCGCAGGGCCTCAACCGGATCAACGGTGGCCACACGGCGAGACGGTACGTAACTTGCCAGCCACGCAGGGACGAGCAGCCCGGCGCAGACGGCCACGTAGGTGAACGGATCCATAGGGCTAACCTTGAACAACAGGGACGACATCAGGCGCATTACCACGATGGAGGTGACGACTCCAAAAGCGACGCCGATTCCTGTTAGACGCATGCCATGACGCACGAACATCCCGGTGAGGGTTTGCGTTTGGGCGCCGAGGGCCATGCGAATGCCGATTTCGCGGGTGCGTTGCGACACGGAGTAAGCGATCACGCCGTAGATGCCGACAACGCCTAGCAGGAGCGCCATGCTGCCGGCTACGCCTAGAATGATCAGGGTGAAAGACGTGCGGGCGATCGATCTTCGATAGTAATAATCCAGGGTGTTGACGTTGGAGAGAGGGAGATTGGGATTGATGGACCAGACTGCCTCGCGAACATCCTTCATGAGGTTTTCGGAGCCGGCGCGGGAGGTGCGGATGGCGAAGGTTGCGCCGCGCACGACGTCTTCATCCTGACCTTCGAATTTATTTCTCATTACCGGCCAGTAGATGGTGGTGGGCGCGTGTTGGCTGACGCCGTCGTCGAACACGTCGGCGACTACGCCGACGATTTCGCGCCAGTCGTCGGTGGTGGCCACGCGGATGCGCTTGCCGAGGGCGTCCGCGGGATTGGGCCAATATTCGCGGGCGAAATTTTCGGAGACTACCGCTACAGGAAGGTGCTGGTAAGTGTCGGCCCAAGTGAAGAGACGGCCGGCGATTAGAGGTGTCCCTAGAGTTTCCAGAAAGCCAGGGGCGGCGCGTTTGAAGCGGCGGAGTGGAGGAAGCTCGCCTTCAGAATAGGTACGTTCGGCCACGAAGATGGGATCGTTGCTGGAGTTTCCGTCCATGGGAACGCCGGCGCCCCAAGAAACCGAAGATACGCCGGGGATGGCCTTGATCTTGTTCAGAATGGCTTCGTCCATGCGAACTACCTGCTCGCGGTCTGGCACTTGCGGCGGATTAATGTAGATGTCGAAGGCTTGCACCTCGGCGGGCTTTGAGAAGCCGGGATCGACAGTCGTCAGGGCGCGGAAGGTGCGGATCATCAGGCCGGAGCAGATGAGCAGGACTAACGCTAGCGCCACCTGAACGACCACCAGAACCCCGCGGGCGCGATGCTGCTCGCGGCTCTGGCTGATGGCGCGGCCGCCTTCGCGGATGCCGGCGTTGAGGCGAACACCAGCGTATTTGAGGACGGGGATGCAGCCGAAGAGTGCGCTGGCGAAAAGCGAAACCAGCAGAGTGAAGAGCAGGACGGGGCCATTGATGGTGACGTCGTGGATGCGCGGAAGGCCTGCGGGAGCGAGGGCGACGAGGAGGCGAATGGCCGCGTAGGCGAAGCCGAGGCCGAGGACGCTGCCGAGAAGACCAAGCACGACGCTTTCGAGGAGGAGTTCGGCGGCGATACGGCCGCGGGTGGCACCAATGGCGGCGCGCACGGCGAGTTCCTGGCGGCGTCCTTCGACGCGAACGAGCAACAGGTTGGCGACGTTAGCGCAGGCGATGAGAAGGACCATGCCGATCGAGGCCATAAGGATCCACAGGGTGTTGCCGACGTCACCCACTACGTCTTCTTTCAGGGGATGAATATTGGGGCCGATCTGTGCGGTCTCGAACAGCTTGAGGCTGAAGCCTGGGGGAGCGGGGAAGGTGCTGAGAACGACGGGTTGTAGACGATCAATGTCGGTATTGGCTTGCTGGAGGGTGACGCCGGGCTTCAGGCGGGCGAGGGCTCGGAAACTGTAATTTCCCAGGTTGGTGTGGTTGCGGTCCCACTGCATGGGAAAAATCATGGTGATATCGTCGCGATCGAGGAAATGAAAAGTTTTAGGTAGGACGCCGATGATCTGGCGGGGCTTGCCGTCGGCGATGATGGTGCGGCCGATGATCGCGGGATCGGCGCTGAATTTGCGGCGCCAGTATCCGTAGGTGAGCACGGCGGTGAGTGGAGCGCCGGCGGAGTCGTCCTGGCGGCTGAAGGTGCGGCCGAGGATGGGGTTGACGCCGAGAAGAGGGAGGGTGCCGTCGGTCACGTCCAACGCGGAAACTTGTTCGGGCTCGGCGACGCCGGTGATGCTGACGGAGTCGCCGTTGTAGACGCCGACGTCGATGAAGCTCTTGTTTTGCTCGCGAAAGATGAAGTAGGTGGAGGGGGCGATGTTGAGAGCTTGGATGTTGAGGCCTGGCGCTTTCTGCCAGACGCCGACGAGGTCTTCGGAGTGAGGATAGGGCAACGGTTTGAGGAGGACGCCCTCGAGAACGCTGAAAACAACGGTGTTGCCTCCTACGCCTGCGGCGAGGGTGATCAGCGTGATGGCGGTGAACATCGGGGCGCGGCCCAGCCTGCGGAAGACCTGCTTGAGCTGACTGCGAAATTCTCTCACGAATGACCTCCGGGGGCCGGACGAGAGCCTGGGTGCGGCATCAACATCATTGGGGGGCTCGCGCTGCTTATAGGTACGAGATTGAGGGGAAGAAGTTCCGAACAACCTTCTTCCGGTGCAAATCTCGAAAAGCGGCATTTAATTGGCAGTCGAAGTTGCATTAGCCGGCTGGAAGCCGGCGCTACGATTGGCTTGCCGGGACCGCTGTGCGTCACGACCTCATTTTTAGGCGCTGGGAAAGAAGAGAGGATAGCGGGCAGCTTGTTCATGGTTCGGGCGGAGGTTCGAGGAGTGGTGCCTGCGAGGTTTCGGTTGTCGGCATCGACGATTGCTTTATTGGCGGAAACTTAGTCAAGGCACGACTGGTCGCTGTCGCAGGTGGGCGCGCGTTCGATGATGGCAGTGCGGCTCGTGAAATCAACGCTATGTGATTGGTGGGGTTTGGATTAGATTCTGTGACCGCATCACCGGTTATTGTGCTTCCTCGTTGAAGGAGATCTGCGATGAAAGAGCCGGAACGGCCTGTTACCGACATCAAGGTGAAACCAATCTCGCGGCGCGCGCTTCTGCAAAGAGCCACTGCAGCCGCAGTGGTCGGGATCGTGGGAAGTGGATCGATTTCAAGAGCGGAGGGAGGCACCGATTCGGTCGAACGGCCACCTAGGGCGGTCGCTGCTGGGGGCGCTGCGGAAAAAGGTAAAGCTTTTCCGGACAAGTTTTTGTGGGGCGCCGCTACTGCGGGACATCAAGTGGAAGGCAACAACACGAACAGCGATCTTTGGGCGATGGAACACATGCCCGAGAGCATTTTCAAAGAGCCTTCGGGCGACGCCTGCGATCACTACCATTTGTATGCCCAAGACATAGCGATGCTGGCCGACCTTGGATTCAACACATACCGGTTTTCCCTGGAGTGGGCGCGCATTGAACCGGAGGAGGGATTCTTTTCGAACGCGGAGCTGGAACATTACCGGCGCATGCTGGCGGTGTGCCGCGAACATCATTTAACTACGCTGCTGACCTATTCGCACTTCAGCCTGCCGCGGTGGTTTGCGTGCAAGGGTGGGTGGCAGAATCCGGCCGCGGCCGATCTTTACGCGCGCTTCTGCGAAAAGGCGACCAGACATCTTGGAGACCTGGTGGGTTACGCATCCACCTTTAACGAGCCGGACGTTCCGCAATTGCTGAACTGGGTTAACTTGCCGGGATCGGGCGGACAGGGCATCGTCGAAAGGATGCAGGGAAATCTGCCCAAAGTCCGCAAGTACCTGAACGCGCCGGAATTCGCGGGCTTCTTTTTGGGCGACGGGAAGAAGATTCGGGACGGGCTGCTGGAGGCACATCACAAGGGCAAAGCGGCGATGAAATCGGTGCGTAGCGACATGCCGGTGGGATTCAATCTGGCGATGTCGGACGATCAGGCGGCACCCAGCGATAGTCATTTGGCGGAGAAACGGGCGGACGTTTACGGGCCGTGGCTGGAAGTTGCTAAGCAGTGTGACTATCTGGGAGTGCAGGTCTATTCGCGATCGATTGTTGGGAAGAAGGATCTGGCGGTGCCGCCGGGGGTGGAGACTACGCAGGTAGGATGGGAGTATTACCCCGAGTGCGTGGAGCACGTGGTGCGCTACGCGAGCAAAGAAACGGGCGTGCCGATCATGGTGACGGAGAACGGAATAGCTACCAGCGATGACAACAGGCGCGTGGAATATTATCAACGGGCACTGACGGGTTTGAAGCGGGCGATTGACGATGGCGTGGACGTGCGGGGATACGTTACGTGGTCGCTGCTGGATAATTTCGAATGGATGTCGGGGTTCGAGCCGAAATTCGGGATTGTTGCCGTGGATTTAGCGACGCAGAGGAGAACCGTGAAGCCCAGCGGGGCGGTGTTGGGGAATATCGCGCGGAGAAATTCACTTTGAAGCGCCGCCCAGACGGAAGTCTGGCCGCTAAGAAGCGTTCTTGGCTTTGATCTGCTGGACTTCCTCGGTCACGACAGTGAAGTGCGTCAAATTGGCCATGCCGAAGGACGTGGTGATGGCCACGTCGGAGGCGTCCCGGCCCGCGGCAATCAGGACGCGCCCAATCCGCGGTTGGTTGTTGCGCGCGTCAAAAGCCCACCAGCGATTTTCTAGATAAACCTCAAACCAGGCGCTGAAGTCCATGACTCCCGTGACCGGGACACCGATGTCACCCAAATACCCGGTGACGTAACGGGCGGGAATATTCAGA
The DNA here is from genome assembly GCA_049512575.1 of Candidatus Acidiferrum sp. Taxonomy (GTDB): domain Bacteria; phylum Acidobacteriota; class Terriglobia; order Acidiferrales; family UBA7541; genus Acidiferrum. The sequence goes on along the minus strand of JBEKWY010000054.1, from coordinate 25,991 downwards.
GCGCGGCACATGGTGACGGCCAGATGTTGGAAATCGCGGCAAACTCCGAATCGTTCGGTGTAGACGTCCAACGCGGTTTTCGTGGGACGCGCGTATTGATAACCGAAGCTGACCCTGTTGTGGATCCAATCGCAAATGGCCTGAACGCGAGGCCATCCCGGAGTGACGGCGCCGAAAAGCTCCAGAGCGATGATTGAGAAGCGATCGACTTCGCAGTAGCGGCTATTGTAGAGATAGCGCACCACGTCGTGGGGCAACTCCTGCACAGGGATTTCACGCGCTTCCGGGTTCACTTCATCGGGCAGGCCGGAATCGTAGATTAATGTCGAGTTGCTGAGGCGCAGTGGGCCCTGCTGCGCAAGGAACCTGGTACAGCGGTTTCCGAAGCTATCAATGAAGCTGTCGATCTGTACGGCGGGCTCGACGAGCAATTCGTCGGGCTCCAGGAGATCGGCTACGCGCGATGGGTGGACGTTGAGCAACGCGACCATGGCAACCGGGGCAGGGAGTTCAAACTGAATGTCATAACCTAATCGCAGGATCATGGGTTTCGAAGACTGCAAAGGCAAATGCACGGGACCTCCGCGCCAAAAACTGCAAATTACGAGTGCTTGCGGGCTGTCCACGTCATGGTAGGGCCGCGTCGTATTCCTACGATTGTGCCTGAATTCCGTGTTGCTGGGAGAAACAATCGGTTGTGGAGGGCTGCGCGGTGCCGCGCGGCCATTGGCAGACGCTCCAGACCTATGAACCGAGGCCGAGGCGAATCGGAGACGACGCCGTAATTGGGAAAATTCCAATCAACGTCTATCGAAATGAATGCAGTACCGTGGCCCGCCGGAAAGTCCCGGCTTCCCAAAGCGGCGGCTACAGTGACTCCCGGAAGAGGCGATCAGGGGCAAGGACGTTCGCGGGATCGAACGCGGATTTGACGCGACGCATCAGGGTTAGATCGGAATGAGGACGGAAGTTCAGCGTGGATTCAAGGGCCGGCTTAATCGCCGACGGGGCGAAGAGCAGGGATGCGCGGCCGTCCAAGCTGCGGCCCAGGGAGAAGACTTCAAGGGCCAGCAGGGAAATTGCTTCGGCTGAGGATTCTGTGGCGTCTTTGGGCAGCATGGCGATGTAAAGAGTACCGGAGGCTCGGGCGACCAGAGCCAAAAGTAGGTGCGCCGCATGGGCGACGGATTGGAGAATGGTGATGGCTTTGGCGTGATGCGTCGGCAGGATACTGAGTTTGAAAATAGTGGCGAACGAGTTGCCTTCTCGGAAAAGTGGCAGGGCTTCCCGGAGGCGGCCCCAGATGGAAGGGCGGGTGGTGTCGTCGAGGATTGCGATTGCTGTGGCACCGAACTGCTCGGCTACGCGGGTGAGGTCGCGGACATAACGGCTCACAACTTCAGAAACGCCGGCAAAGGCGGTGCAGAGCTGCCACTCGCGGGCGTGCAACCACTCACCAGGCAAGGGCAGGCTTTCGGCGTCGCGTTGCCTTTCGCGGGCGAACACTGTTAGTTCGGGTGTGGCCGGAGTGCGTTCGGCAAATATCTTCGCAGCGCCTGGATTGATGACGTCGAGAGTCAAAGGAGTCAGCGAGGACGCGGCAATTTTGTCTCGGGCCGCTAGCGCGGCTTCGTGGGTGGAGAAGGAGGCAACGAATCCGCGGCTTCCATCGATGGAAGCGGGGAAGGTGCGAAAGTTGAGACGGGTGATTACGCCGAGGGTGCCGAGAGAGCCGATGAGGAGTTTGTGCAGGTCGTAGCCGGCGACGTTCTTTACGACGCGGCCGCCGCTCTTCACAAGCGCACCGGTGCCGTCGATGAATTCTGCGCCCAGAAGGAAATCGCGAGCGGTGCCATAGGCTTGGCGGAGTGGGGAGTCAATGCCAGAGGCGATTGCGCCGCCCAGAGTTCCTTGTGAGTAGTACGGGACCAGCAGTGGAAGGAACTGTTTCTGCTCGTACAGCGCCGCGTTCAGTCCCGCGACCGGCATGCCGGCGTCCACGCTGACGGTGAGGTCGGCGGGATCGTAGTGAGCGATCTGGTTGAGAGCGCGCATGTCCAACGCGATGTCGTAACGCGTTGGTCGCGCGCCGATCGAGAGTTTGGTGCGGGCGCCAGTCGGAATTACCGCAAGTTTATCCTTTGCGGCGAACCGAATAATTTCGGCGGCTCCTTCGGGGGAGACGGGCCGAGCGACTGCAGAAGGAACCATACCGTCGATGGCGTAGGACTGGATGTCCCCTCCGATGAAATCGTGCGGAGCGTTGGTGATCGATTCCAGGCGCGCGGCAATATCGTTCGTCATGGGCGTCACGCGCGAGTCGCCGGATGCAGCGCTTGCGAACGGATGCGGGTTTCGCCGCAGCCCTTCGTCAGTGGAAAAACCTTGCCGGGATTCAGCGAGCAATGGGGATTGAAGGCATCGTGAACGCGCCGCATCAAGGCGAAATCGGCGTCGGAGAAGAGGAGGGGCATAAGCTCGCTCTTTTCCATGCCGATGCCGTGTTCGCCGGAGAGGCTTCCACCGACTTCGACACAGTAACGAATGATTTCGGCGGATGCTTGCATGGCGCGTTTGAACTGCTCGATGTCGTGCGGGTCGTAGAGAACGATGGGATGAAGATTGCCGTCACCTGCGTGGAAGATATTGCCGATACGAAAGCCGTATTGCTCGCCGATTGCCTGGATGCGGCGGAGGGTCTGCGGAAGCTTGGAGCGAGGAATGACGCCGTCGAGGACGTAGATGCCCGCAGCCACGCGGCCCAGAGCGCCGAAAGCATTCTTGCGCCCTTTCCAGAGCAGATCGCGTTCTTTCTCGTCGCGCGCGACACGCACCTCGCGGGCGTTATGTGCGCGGCAAATTTCGTCAATGGATGCGGCTTGCGATGTGACGGCTTCGGTCAGGCCTTCGACTTCGATGAGCAGGACGGCGGCACTGTCGAGCGGAAAACCGGCGTGGATGTAGTCTTCGACGGTGCGAAGCGTCCAGCCGTCGAGCATTTCGCATGCCGCGGGAGTGATACCGCGAGCGGTGATGTCGGCGACGGTTTCCGAGGCGTCGTCGATCGTATCGAAGATGGCCAGCAGCGTTTTGACAGCTTCGGGCTTGCGAGAGAGCTTGACGGTGATTTCGGTGACGAGAGCGAGCGTCCCTTCCGAGCCAACGAGTAAAGCGGTGAGATCGTAGAGCGAGGGGTCGCCTTGCTGGGTGCCCAGGCGAACGATTTGGCCGTCCGTCAGGACGAGTTCGAGCGCGGTGACGTGGTTTGTGGTTACGCCGTACGCGAGCGTGTGGGGGCCGCCGGCGTTTTCAGCGACGTTGCCGCCGATCGTGCAGGATTTCTGGCTGGAAGGATCAGGTGCGAAGTAAAGGCCGGCGTGTTCGACAGCGCGAGTGAGATCGAGATTGACCACTCCCGGTTGCACCACCGCGCGTCGATTCTCGAAGTCCAGTTCGAGAATACGATTCATGCGAGTAAAGACGATCATCAAGCCGCCGCTGGAAGCGAGTGCGCCACCCGAGAGGCCCGTGCCAGCGCCACGGCCGACAATCGGAACGTTGTGGTGCGCGGCGAGCTTCACGATGCTGGAGACTTCATTCGTCGTTGAGGGAAAGACGACGGCGTTTGGCCGGCCTTTCTCGACCGACCCGTCGTATTCGTAGAGGAGCACATCTTCCGGGAGAGTAAGGACGGCCGAGGGTCCGAGAATCTTTTTGAGTTCGCGGGTCAAAATCTGTGTCATAAGCATCGAAGCTTGGGCGGCGCTAGATTCACTATAGAGAGTGTCGCCATGCCGGCGCAACGGTGCTGGGATGGCGGCGCGCGAAGCTTGTGTTAGTGTAACGTTCGAAGTGGAGAGAGGGACTGATGCCGAAGCCGCGAGTGCTGGCGACGCGACCGCTGTTTCCCGCGGCGCAACAAATTCTAAACGCCGGCTGTGACGTGGAATATTGGACCAAGCCGGAGCGCATCTCCAAAGACGAGCTGTTCCAGCGAGTAAAGGACAAAGAAGGATTGGTGTGCCTGCTCACCGAGAAAGTGAATGAAGAGTTGTTGCGCGCGGCACCGAAGCTGCGGATTGCGGCGAACGTCGCGGTAGGCTTCGACAACATCGATGTACCGGCTTGCACGAAGCGGGGAGTGGTGGCGACGAATACTCCCGGGGTATTGGACGAGACGACCGCGGATTTTGCGTGGACGCTGTTGATGGCCGTTGCGCGGCGAATTGGGGAAGGCGAGCAGTTGGCGCGATCCGGCAATTGGAAAGGGTGGGACCTGGATCAGCTTGTAGGGACCGACGTGTGGGGGAAGACGCTTGGGTTGGTTGGCTTCGGGCGTATTGGGCGGGCGGTGGCGCGGCGTGCGGCGGGATTCCAGATGAAAGTGATCTATAGTGACGCGATTCGAGCGCCGCTGGATGTCGAGAAAGAACTTAAGGCAGAATATCGCGATTTCAACGCGTTGCTGGCGGAGGCGGATTTCGTCAGCGTACACGTTCCGTTGCTCCCGGATACGCGCGGACTGTTTGACGGCCCAAAATTTTACCGGATGAAGCCGACGACATTTCTGATCAATACCTCGCGCGGGCCGGTGGTGGATGAGGCGGCGCTGGTGCACGCGTTGGAGACCGGGAAACTCGCTGGCGCCGCGCTGGATGTGTATGAGAACGAGCCGTTCATTCTTCCGGGACTGAAGCGGCCGAATGTGGTGCTGGCGCCGCACATTGCGTCGGCATCGTTGGAGACCCGCACGAAGATGGCGAGTATCGCGGCGGAAAATGTCGTGGCCTTATTCAAGGGGCAGCGGCCGCCGAATATGCTAAATCCTGAAGTGTTAAAGACGCGTTGAGACGAGACCTCTGATGGCGGATCTGAAGCAACTTGCCCGCCAAATTTTCCTCGAAACATTAGCGGCAATCGATATTCCCGCGGCGATGCAGCGAACGCTGTGGCGGGATGGGTCTGTGCTGCATTGCGGAGACGAGATCGTTGTGGATCTGCGTGCATTCGAACGCGTGTGCGTGATCGCGATTGGCAAGGCGGCGCACGCGATGGCGGAAGGTCTCTTACCGGTGATTCCACCCAATCTCAAATTGCAGGGCGTAGTGTCCGCACCGACTTCGCCCAGGAATGTTCTGCCCAGCTTCGACTACTTTGTTGGCGGGCACCCGATTCCCAACCTGGAGAGTTGGAAGGCCGCCGCGGCGATTCTCGCATTGCTGAGAACCTGCGATCAGCGCTCGCTGGTATTTTTCTTGCTGTCAGGCGGCGGATCGGCGCTCGTAGAATTGCCGCTCGATTCGAAGCAGACGCTCGAAGACACACAGCAACTTTATTCGGCACTGGTGACGTGCGGCGCACCGATCGGCGAGATTGGCAAGGTTCGCCGCCATCTCTCCGCTGTGAAGGGAGGAAGACTGGCGGAGGCGGCTGGGGCAGCGACGAAAATCACTTTGGCGGTCAGTGATGTCCCAGCGAAGCAGGAAGCAGCATTGGCATCCGGGCCCACACTGCCCGATCCAACCACGGTTGAGGATGCGCAAATCGTGCTGACGGAATATGGGTTGCGCACCCACTTGCCGCCGGCCGTGCGCCGATGGATTGATGAAGGGCGGATGATCGAAACACCGAAGACCGGCGATCCAGCATTCTGGAACGCACATTTCTCGCTGCTGCTGGGGATGGATGATTTGTTTCATCCTGCGCATCGCGCGGCCGAAGCAAAGGGATGTGTGACATGCTGCGACAACACCACGGACGATTGGCCGGTGGAGAAGGCAGCAAGATTCTTGCTGGCACAATTGGACGAGTTGCGAGCCATGCATTCGAGGCAAAGGGTGGCTGTGATTTCGGATGGCGAAGTGAGCTCGCCGGTGACGGGAGACGGGATTGGCGGAAGGAATTCAGCGTTTGTGCTGGCTTGCGCCGAGAAGATCGCTGGCCGGAAGGTTGCGGTGCTGAGCGCAGGAACGGACGGAATCGATGGGAATAGTCCGGCCGCAGGGGCCGTGGCGGATGGGGAAACTCTGGCGCGGGCACTGACGCTGGGTATGGATGTCTGGGAGGCGTTCGCGCGCAGCGATGCTTACAACTTTTTTCTGCGGTTGGACGATGCAATTGTCACCGGGCCGACGGGCAATAATTTGCGAGACCTGCGCGTTTTGATCGCGGAACCCTGAAGTTTCCGCGGTCCTTGAAGACGTTCAGCGGCTCACTTTTTAGGCGGGGCCGGAAGACGCAATTCCATGGATTTCAGGCGGTCGTTCATTTCCTGAACAAGCCGCTCGAGTTGTTCAAGCCGCTGCGACACATTGAGTTGATTGTCTGGCGCCGGATCGGCGACGTCTTCCTCCTCCATTGACTCTTCGCCGTGCGATCTGCTCTTTGCTCCCTTTGGGTTTTGCAACCGCTCGATTTGTTCCTTGACCTCCGGAACCATTTCAATGCTGAGATCGTCGGCTTTCAGCAAGGCTTCCAGCGCGGGAATGGCGCTGGCGTCGCCGCGGCTGCCCAGCGCAGTGATGGCTGCCCAGCGAGAGGCGAAATGCGGCTCGCTGAGGTACGAGGCAATCTGTTGGGTGATCTCCTTGTTTTCCTTGTCCAACCGCCCGAGACTTGCGATTGCCGCGCTGCGAGAATCCATGTCTTTGCCAGGAGCAGCCCAGTTGCGGAGCAACGGGACCGCCTTGTTGTCACCAAGGAAACCCAAAGAACGCAGCGCGGCGTTGCGGAGGAAGTCGTCGGGTGAGTCCTCCGCGACATTGGCGGTGAGAATGCCCAGCGCATTGGGTGACTTGACGCGGCCGAGAGCTTCCAACGCACTGGCGCGGGCTCGATAGGAGCGATCGTCGCGCGCAATGGCCTCGAGTTTGGCGGGAACGCTTGGCTCCTGCTTGAAATCGCCGATGCCAGAAACGATGTGATAGCGGATTGCCGGCATCTGATTGGTATCGAGAGAGGCGACGAGATGTTTCAGGGCTGCGGAGCTGCCAATGTGACCGAGGGCGTCGGCGGAAATGGCACGAATCTCCCAGGCTTTGTCGGTGTTGAGCGCAGTGGCTAATGCGGACACCACTTCGTCGTCGTTCTTGATTTTTCCCAGCGCGATTACCGCATCGGCGCGATCGGCGAATTCGGTGGCGTTTTTCAGCTGATAAAGCCATTCCTTCTTTTCTTTGTGGAAGGTTGTGGTTTTGAGAATGTAGCCGCCCTTGTCGAAGAGAACCATTGATGGAGCGGTCTCAGACGGGAAGGTAAACGTCTCGACGTCTTTGGACACATGGATGGGGTAGAGCCTGGCGCCGGACGGCGTGGTGATTTCGACATCGACGGGAACGTCGAAGATGCCGACTGGCCCTTCCACCTTTTGTGTTTGCTTCACGGTCAGCGCAACCTGGTGCTTCGCGGTGTCGTACGTGTACGCAAGGTCAAACTTTGGTGCGCCCGCGCTGTAAATCCATTGATGGAAAAAGTGGTCCACGCTGACGTGTGTGGTCTCTTCGATCGCCTTGATCAGATCGGATGTGACCACGTTCTTGCCGCGATTGACATCCAGATAGTGTTTCAAGCTGCGCCAGAAGTTTTCGTCTCCGATTTGATGGCGCAACATATACAGAACCCATCCACCTTTTGTGTACGCGTTTCCATCGAATTCACTGGAGTCGTCAAAGTCGAAGCGCACGATCGGCTTTTGATACAAGTCAGGCATGGCGAACCATTCGCGCGCGGCGCTCCAGGTGTTGTAGTCGGCTTGATCTTTCGGGTAGTAAAACTCCATCCATACCGTTTCGAAAAAAGTCGCGAAGCCTTCGTTGAGCCAGATGTTGCCCCAATCCTTGCAGGTAACCAGATCGCCGAACCATTGATGGGCGAGTTCGTGGGAGATAAGGTCATCTTCATCGGTAGGAAACTCTGGTATCAGCTTGGGGCTTTTCAGCGAACTGGACGTGTTCGTGGTAGCGCTCGAATTTTCCATACCGCCGGCGACGAAATCATCCACCATGGCCTGCGAGTATTTTTCCCACGCGTAATCAACGCCGATTTTCTTGTCAAAAAGCTCGATCATGGCGGGCGTTCGGTCGTAATTTGGGAGCAGGCGATCGCCACGACCTTTAGGAGCGTAGTAGGTGATAGGAAGGCCACGCAGGGACTGTTTTACCTCGTCGAACTCGCCCGCAACCACGCTAATGAGGTAGGTGGAGCTGGGCTGTGATTCCCGCCATGTCCAGGTCTTCATGGAGTTGCCAGCGTCGGAGACGTTAATCAATTTTCCATTGGCCACGGTCAGCCACGATGCGGGCACCGTCAAGATCGTTTCCGTGGTCAGGCGGTCGTTCGGATAGTCGTAGGTCGGGAGGTAACAACGCGTATCTTCGGATTCTCCCTGGCTCCAGATTTGCTTCGGCCGATCGGGATAGTCTTTGTCTGGCAGAATGAAGTAGAGGCCTTTCGTGGGCTTGCCTTCATAGTGGATCTCGATTTCGTATTTGTCGCCGGGATGTGACGTCGCGGGCAGAGGCACGATGAGCTTGGCGGCGGTGGTCTCGAACTTAGCGGGCGACTTGTTTACGGTGACGCTTTGGATGGTGAGGCCGACGGAGTCGAAAGAAACCTTGGAGATATTGTCGCGGAGAATAGAAAGTGTGTGAGTGACGTCTCCCAGAACTTTTCTCTGCTCGACGTCAAAGCGCAGAGCAATCTTGGAGTGCTGAAGGTCGTAGTCGCGGGTGCGAGAGTAAGGCTCGTCGGCCTGGAGATAAAACACCGAGAAAATTAGTGCAGTAAAAGCGCCCATTGCCAGGAATCCGAGGTGGCTTCGATTGGCTGCACGGGGTGAGGTCACGATCATTCCGCTTGTCTCCAAAAAAACGCGATATCGTCAAGAATCCACTGCAACTTCAGAATCCCATGGCGTGTCCATACTTGTGCGACACGGTTGGCTCCAATTGCCGTGCGCCCAAAAGCAAGGGTTCTGTACGGGATACAGATCCAGAGGTAGCGAACCTTGCTATTTTCGCATCGCCGGGGACCTCGGGCGAGTGCCGGCGGTATACCGCTTGCCGTGATTGCAAACGGCAAATAGGCCCTGAATGCGTCTCGAAAGGGGAAGCGTTCTGTCGAGCGTTGGCCGACGGTGGGAACCGCACGCGAACTTGGCAGCTTCAAATTAGTTAGACGCAGCCGAGCGGCAATGGTTACCCGTTTCGCAACCATACGGTGCTTGCCACGCGAGCCGGTCGGCACTAAGATGCCTGCAATTCCGGTATTACCTTCCAGGAGGCATCCATGCGGCGAGACACGGTGTTCATCGGGTTGCTGTTCGTGTTGGCGTGGCTGGCTCTATGTGCAACGCCGCCAGCCCAAGCGCAAATCGGAAAATATGTCCCGATTCCCGCGGGATCGGATGCCGATCACGCCCTGACGGAAATCAATGGGTCCACCGACCCGGCGCAAAAACTGGCGCTGATCGACAAGTTTGCCGCGAACATCGCCCAGGGTGACATGGCCATAGTGGCCGACGATCTCTATGTCAACTATTACCTTGCCGCCAAGAATTACGACAAGGCGTTCGAGTATGGCGATAAATTGTTCGCGCTCGATCCCGATAACCTTGCCAACGGCGTGAACATGGTTCGCGCGGCCCAAGAAAAAGGTGATACCGACAAGCTATTCTCCTACGGTGACAAAGTAGCAGGAATTCTGAAGCGCTATCAGGACGCGCCGGCGCCAGAAGGGACGACGTCGGCCGATTGGGACAACCAGAAAAAACAGACGTTGCAGAACGCCCACGACAGTGTGATTTACGTCCAACAGTTGATCTTCAATGGAGCCTATCAAACACGCGATGTGGCAAAACGGGCCAGCCTGCTGGTGCGATTCGCGCAAATGTTCCCTGACTCTCCCTATGCCGATCAGGCGATGGGCGTAGCGGCGGCTTCCTATCGGCAGACCCAAAACGCCCCCAAAATGCTGGAGGCAGCGAACGCGGTGCTGGCTAAGGATCCCAACAATGTGGGAATGCTGATCCTCCTGGCGGACTACTATAGCGAAAAGGGAGAGCAACTCGACAAGGCGGAGACGTATGCGAAGAAAGCGGTTTCGGTGCTGGACACCGCCAAGAAACCAGATGGCCTGACCGACGAACAGTGGCAGCAACAGAGCGCGCTGCAGAAAGGATTGGCGCTCAGCGCGCTAGGCCAGGTGAACATCGAGAAGAAGAACAACGCGCTAGCGGTTGACAATTTCAAAGCAGCAGCGCCGTTGCTGAAGCCGGACGCGAACAGCTACGCCCGCAACCAGTACCGGCTTGGTTTTGCGTTGCTGAATTTGAAGAAGATTCCAGAGGCGAAGGCAGCGCTGACCGATGCGGCGTCGGTGGATAGCGCCTACAAGGCGTTGGCGCAGGAAAAGTTAAAGGCCATATCGGGCGCTACTGCCGCACGGGCGAAGTCATAGGCAGATGAGATCTGGAATCGCGAACGTAGTATCGCACATCTAATACATAGGGTTAGTTTTAGATGGATTTCGCAAGAAGTTTGACTACGGAGAATCTATGACAGAGATTGCGACATTTGGCGCGGGCTGTTTTTGGGGAATCGAGGCAGCGTTCCGGCGAATTCCAGGTGTCGTCGACGCGGCTGTCGGCTATAGCGGCGGGCACACAGTCAATCCAACGTATAAGGACGTGTGCACCGACGAAACCGGACACGCGGAAGTTGTGCAGGTGACATTTGATCCGGCGAAGCTGAGTTACGAGCAGTTGCTGGATGCATTCTGGCAGATGCACGACCCGACACAAAGAAACCGACAGGGACCCGATTTTGGCTCGCAATACCGCACGGCCATTTTCTTTCACTCGCCAGAGCAGGAAGCTGCGGCGAAGAAGTCGAAGGCGGCGCTGGACGCGAGCGGGAAACTGAAGCGGCCCATTGCGACGGAAATCAGTGCGGCCGGGCCGTTCTATCGTGCTGAAGAATATCACCAGAAGTATCTGGAGAAGCGCCGCGCGGCGTCCTGCCACTTTTAGCGCGGGGGTTACGCGTTTTCCCGGCGACTCTTAATATCAATTATAGGTAAGGCGTGCGGGCGGGACATGGGTCCAGCCCGCATTTTCTTTTTGGGAACTTAGATCCAGCACTGGCTCAGACCTGAAGCACGTCGCCTTCGCGAGCGACTACTTCGTAGAGAACAGGGTTAACAAAGAATCCCAGCAACAAACGCGAAACCAGGCCGGCGACGACGACGATCGCGAATGGCTTTTGCGTGTCGCTCCCAACGCCAGTCGAGAGCGCCGCCGGTAGTAACCCGAGGCAGGCCACCAGAGCGGTCATCATAATGGGGCGCAGGCGGAGCAAGGAAGCCTCGCGGGTGGCGTCGCGAACGGAAGCGCCTTCGAGCCGAAGCTTATTGATGTAGCTGACCAGGATGACGGCGGTTTCGACCGAGACGCCGAGGAGCGCCAGCAGCCCGAGACCGCTGGATACGCTGAACGGGATGTGCAGGACCTTGAGGGCGATCAGGGCGCCGACGGGTTCCGTGAGAACCACACCGAGCGCGATGGTAATCGGAAACTTGAAATTGCCGTAGAGCGCGAAAAGAATCAGGAAGATCAGAAAGACAGCGAGCGGGCCGATAACGTAGAGCTGAGATTTCGCCTCCAGAAGCTCGCTGTATTCGCCGCCCCAATCCAAACGGTAGCCTTCGGGCAGCTGGACGGATTTGGCGACGGCTTTCTGGCCGGCCTGAACAATGCCTTCCAGGTCGCGCCCGGTTACGGAGAACTGGATCCCGATGTAGCGCGAATTGTTTTCGCGATAGATGAAGGATGCCCCGGCGGACTCCTTAATATCAGCGAGCTCCGAGAGCGGAATCTGCTGGCCGCCAGGCGTGGGGACCAGGAGATTGGCAATCTGAACGGCGTTCGAACGATACTTCGGCTCCATGCGCACGACGAGATCGAAGAGTTTTTCGCCCTGGATGACCTGCGTGGCGGCTTGGCCGCCGACGGCGGTCTGTACCACGGCCTCAACGTCGCTGACGTTGATGCCATAACGCGCGATTTTCGGACGGTCGATATCGACAATGAGGTTAGGTTGGCCAAGCTCGCGGACGACAGTGAGCTCGGTAAATCCCGGAGTCTTGTCGAGGATATTCTTGATCTCGACGGCTTTCTTCTCGAGAACCTCGAGGTCCGGACCGAAGACTTTCACGGCTAGCGCGGACTTTAGCCCCGTGAGGGCCTCGTCAACGGCGTCTTCAGCGGGCTGCGTGAAGTTAAAGATGACGCCAGGATAGGCGTCTAGTTTTTTCTCGAGATCCTTCTCCAATTCCTCTTTGGTGTGAATCGCGCCGGACTTCCAGGTTTGGTCGTCGTAGGGCTTCAATCCAACGTAAAACTCGCAGTTGAAGAAGCCAGTGGGGTCGGTGCCGTCATCCGTCCGCCCCAGTTCGGAGCCGACGACGGTGACCTGCGGATATTTGATTAAAACATTACGAACTTGCGGAGCGAACTTGGCGGCGTCCTCGAAGCCGATCGTGTACGGCATGGTGGCACGGACCCACACAGCGCCTTCGTCAAGGTGCGGAAGAAATTCTCCGCCGATCAGCGGAACGAGGAGAAGCGTGGCACCGAAAATGGCAAAAGCGCCGAACACCGTGAGCTTGGGATGATCGAGGCACCACACCAGGCGGCCGGCGTATCTCTCGCGTACCCAGTTGAAAATGCGATTGGGTTTTTCTTCGACGCCGCTTTTGAACCAGTACGAGACAATCACCGGTACGAACGTGAGCGTGAAAATAAGAGCGCCGATCAGAGCGAAAGCCATGGTGTCGGCCATCGGGTGGAAAAGTTTGCCCGAGGGTCCGGTCAGGGCGTAGATGGGGAGGTAGCCTGCGATGATGACGGCAACGGAGTAAAAGATCGGGCGGTCGACGTCGCGAGCGGCGTGCAGGATGACTTCGTGGAGATTGTAGTCGGTGCCGCGGCGCTCGGCGAGCTCTCGATAGATGTTCTCGACCATGACGATGGTGCCGTCGATAATGATTCCGAAGTCGATGGCGCCAATGGAGAGCAAATTAGCGGCCTCGCCGGTGGCGTGCAGAAAAATGAACGCAAATAGCAGCGCCAGGGGAATGGTCAGCGCAGTGATCACCGCGGCGCGGAAACTGACCAAAAAGAAAAGCAGAACCAGAAAAACCAGGATCATCCCGCGAAGGAGATTGCCCTCGACGGTGCTCGTGGTGACCTGCACGAGATCGCTGCGATCGTAGTAGGGGTGAATTCTTACGTCGGGGGGAAGTATGCTGCGGTTGAGCTCGTCCGTTTTTCGCTCGACGCCGCGCAGCACGTTTTGGGTTTGCTCGCCGCGCCGCATCAAGATGACCCCTTCGACGGCGTCGTCGTTATTTTTGACCTTGTCCTGGAAGCCGAAGATGCCAAGGCGCACCGCGTGGCCGATCACTACCTGGCCCACGTCTTTCACGCGGATCGGAACGCCGTTGTTGTTGCCAACGACGACTTCGCCAATGTCGTCGGTGGACTTGAGAAGGCCCAGTCCCCGCACGTAGTAAAACTGACCTCCCTGTGTGTAGAACCCACCGCCCGTGTTGGCGTTATTCGCTTGAAGAGCGTTGAAGACCTGCACGACCGGAAGATGGAAATTGTAGAGCCGCGCGGGATCGAGCAGGACGTGATACTCCATCGTGGGTCCGCCGAATCCCGAGTCGTCCGCAACGCCGGGCACGCTGCGATAGGCGCGCTCGATAATCCATTCTTCGTAGGTATGCAACTCCATTGGCGATCGGTCCGGGCTGTCGATCACGTAGCGATAGACCAGGCCACTGGGACTGAACAGCGGCGCCATGCTGGGCGTCACACCGGTGGGGAGCTGCGCATCGGCGATGCGCTGGAAGATAACCTGACGAGCGAAGTAAGAATCCGTGCCTTCGTCAAAGGTAAGGATGACGTCGGAGAGACCATAAAGAGAGATCGAACGCATGTAGCGCAGGTTCGGCGTGCCATTCATGGCCAACTCGAGAGGAAGCGTGGTGAGCCGCTCGACTTCTTCGGCGGCATGCCCAGGCCACTGGGTGATGAGCTCGACCATCGGCGGAGAGAGATCGGGGTACGCGTCCACGGGCATGCGCTTAAACGAGATCGCTCCGGCGACCACAATCAGAACGCTGAACATCAATACGACAAAGCGTTGTTGCAGCGCGAATTGGACAATGCGGTGGATCATGCGTTATGCCTGCGGATTGTCGCGAATTTGAGCAGTGTGGGCATGGGATGGGGTTTCTTAGTGCTGCAGCGAGTTCTTAAATTGCAGGAACAAGCTGCCGTCGCCTACGACGTCCTCGCCTTCCTTGAGACCTTCCTGTACCAGGGTGCGGCCGTCCTGGCTGTCGCCGATCTTCACCAGCCGCCGGGCGAACTGATTGGAGGCCACTTGCACGTACACGAAAGGCTGATTTTCCGTATCGCGCAACACGGCGGCGTCCGGGACAGTCAGAGCATTTGCCAGCGCACCAGCATGAACGTTTGCCGTTACGTACATATCTTTCTTGAGCTTGTAACCCGGATTCTCGGTGACGATGCGGGCTTGCAGTGTGCGGGTCGTGGGGTCGAGCGCGTCGGCTACGTAAGATATTTTGCCGTGGAAAATGTCCGGATAGGCATCCGTGGTGATGTCAACGCCGTCTCCGAGGCGCACGTACGCGAGGTCGTTCTGGTAGACGTTCACCAGAACCCATACCGTGCTCATGTCCGAGATAGTGAAGCACTGCGTCGAGCCGGCTTGAAGCAATTGACCAGGACCTACCAGCCGCTCCACAATTTGCCCGGCCACCGGCGCTGGGACTGGGATCTGGCCAGTCGATTTCGGCGGCTCCTTCACCATTGCTGCGGGGTCGCGAATGCCGAGGGCGCGAAGAGCATCCTCGGCCGATTGCTGATCGGCTAGCGCTTCCGCCCGGTCCGACTCAGCTTGCTGCAGGTCGCGTTCCGCGATGGCTTTGTGTTCGTAGAGATCCTTGGACCGATCGTAGTTCTTGTCCGCCAGTTGAAATGTGCTGATTGCTTTCAGATAGGCGGAACGCGCGGCGGAATAGTCGGGACTGGTTACCGTCAAAAGCGTTTGACCCGCGTGAACAATTTGGCCGGGCTCCGAGAGAATTTCCTGCACCGGCCCACCGACCGCACTGAAGACGGGAGTGGTCTTGAAGGCGTTGTAAGCGACCGCGCCGGTCAACCGCAGGACGCGAGGAAGCTTCGACTTTTCGACGGAAACAACCTGGATATGCGACATCTGCTCAGGTGGCAAGGTGAAAAGTTCGGCAGTGTCTGCTTTGTTCTCTCCGGTTGAGTACGAAGTCATTTTGGATTCCGACTCGCCAGGGCCGCCCCCACACCCCCACGATACGAACGTGATCGCGGCGACAGTCAATGCCGCGACGAAATGCAACCCAAGGGATGGCTTGCGTTTGATCATGGCAGGTTCCTCGTTCCGACGGCTTGGCGCATCTGCTCTAGTGCAGTCATGTAGCTGGCGAGTGCCTGGCGATAGGCGAGCTGATTGGCGCGATACGTCCGCTCGGCATCCAGAAAATCCAGCAAGCTCGCCGCGCCGCGCTTGTAAGCGTATTCCGTGATGTCGCGTGATTGTTTGGCCTGATCGACGTAACCCCCGCGGTACAGCTGGATAATTTCGTCGTTGGAATGCAACGCCGCATAAGCGTCCACGATATCGGTATTCACCTGCTGCGCCGTTTCGATTGCCTGCTCCTCTGCCTGAGTAATAGCGAAGCGTGCCCGGGCGATTTCGCCCTGGTTACGATCGAAAATCGGCAGGTCAATGTTGAAGTAAAATGCGCCGCTATTGATGCCGGCCGTGTGCGTGTAGTCGAAGGTCACGCCCAGATCCTTCTTGCCGTTCGCTCGCATCAGGGCTTCCTGGCTGCGGGCCGCCGTCACCCCTTGCTGCGCGGCGCGCAGATCGGGGCGGTTCTGCATGCCCAGGACTTTGAGATCTTGCACGTTGGCATGCACGGGCTGATAGTCCAGGTCGCCTTCGACGTCGAACTCATCAGGCACCGATTCAAAACCGAGAAACTGACGCAAGCCGGCAAGCGCCTGTACCTTCGCGAGGTATGCCGCCGAAAGGTCACTCTGAAATTGCAGTAACTGCAGCTTGATCTTGAGCAGGTCGCTCTCGCTCATGTCGCCGTCCTTGAAGCGCGCCTCGCTGATGATTACCGTTTGCCGAAAGCTTTCCGCGTCTTGCTTCGCAAGATCGACCGTGGATTGCGCGAGCAGCACTGCGATGAATTGCTGGCTGGTGTTGAAAATCAGCTGGCGCTGATCGTCATCCACTTGCGAAACGGTCACCGCAGTTTGGTCGCGCGCCGCTTGCAGCCGATGCTGCCGCTTCTTGCCGCGCTCGAACAAATAACTGATGCCGAGGTCGAACTGTGCATCATTCTCGAGGTAATTTGCGTTGAACTGGCTGGGACTGAACAGCGGGAAAAACTGTGTGTCCCACGATAGGGTCGGATTTGGACGGAGATTGGCGGTAACTTCCTCGGCCTGATTCTGGAAAATCGTGGTCCGCGCCGCCTGCAGGGCGTGATTGTGCTGCAGCGCCAGGCGAATCGCTTCGTCCATCGAAATTCGCGCAGGCGCATTCTGCGCGGGTGCCGGCGCCACTGCTGGCGCCGAAGGCGGCGGGAGCGGCGGCATCTTTTGCCCCTGCGCCGCGATGGATGCAGGCATGGCCAGCAGAGCCATAGCCCATCCCATTCGTCTCCTCATGACTAGGACTCCTGATCCCTCTGCAACACGCAGAGGAATCGACCCAAATGGAAGTGCGGAACGACGAGAGAAAACGTAGGAGGATCTAAAGGGAAGGAGGCGCGCGCGGCGACGTCGTTCGTGGGGTGTCGGAAGAAATTTCGAACGCGACAGTTGGATTTTCCACGCGATCCAGGACCGGAATAATCGTCACGCTCGGGGCCGACGTTAAGATCGCCCCTCCGGCGGTCGCGCAAACGGGACAAGTATGTGTTGCGGACGGCTCCGACCCCTGGTCGAAACAAAAGTGGAATTGCCCGAAGAGAAGCAGCAACCCGAGGAGCAACAGCAAAACCACCCGCATGTTCTTTCGTGGCATCTAGTTGGCAGGACGCAGCTTAGGCAACAAAGGCGGTCAGGTCAAGGGGTTCGTTTCCTAGGTCCTGTCGGTTCGTGAGAGCGGAGATTTCTTGTGAGCCCATGCCAAGGGCGGAGAATGCGGGAGGAGTCGCTGTGATCCCCTCCCGCGACGACCCCGACGATCAGCGAATCGCTGTGACTGCCGGCGTGCTCACTTCCACGGTTATGCCGCCCGGCGCCTTCTGGTAGAAACCGAACGTCGGATCCCCGCCCCGCTCCAGCACTTGCGGAATAGGCGGCTCGTGTCCGGCGTTCTTTATCTGCTGGTACGCCGACCGGACCGCGTCCTCATCGGCAACGACAAATCCCACGTGGAAGAGCGGAGGGTAGGTTGTGTGTTGGCCGTTCTTGCCGTACATCAGGATCAGAATAAAGCCATCTTGACCCTCAAGAACCGCGAACTTACCGTTGCCTTGGCGGTCGGTTACTCGGAATGCAAAACACCGCTCGAAAAACTCCGCGCAGCCCACAACGTCATTAACGGTCAGATTTATGTGATTTAACTTAAACATTCGTGATGCTCCTTTTGCTTTAGTTCGCGTGGGTAATGGAACCAGCAAGGAGTGATTCGAGGAATCCTGCCGAAACCCAGCCCACGTGGGTCAGTGGCAACTGCAAACCACTGCCTTGCCGTGGGCCTCACCCGATCGAGTGGACAGGACCAGCAAGCGCTGGCGGACCGGACTTACCAAACCGGCCCAGTCTATTTCGGCTATCCCTCAGATGCGGCAAATCCGCAAAAGTTACAGTAAGTGAGATGGACTCGATACGTTTTAGGTAAGCGCGCGGCCGAAAGGTGGCGGAGAGGGTGGGATTCGAACCCACGGTACGGTTTCCCGTACGCTCGCTTTCGAGGCGAGTACTTTCAACCGCTCAGTCACCTCTCCGCGGCTATTTGCCATCGTAACAGACGCTTCGGTTTGCGAGCAATGCACTCGAAGCCGCTGGCGCAACGCCTTTCTCGCGGAACCCCGGCACCTAGCGTCGGTCGGCGAAAAATGACTGAATGATCGCAGCGCATTCATCGCCCAGAACGCCCGCCGTCACCTCCACCTGATGATTCAGCCGCGGATGAGAAAGAACCTCAAAACACGAGCGAACCGCACCACCCTTGGGATCGTCGCACCCATAGACGACTCGCGGCACTCGAGCTTGAATGATCGCTCCGGCGCACATGCTGCAGGGCTCAATGGTTACGTAAAGCGTAGTCGCAGCCAGACGGTAGTTGCCTAAGGCGCGGGCCGCTTCTCGCAACACCACAATTTCGGCGTGCGCCGTGGGATCGCAATCGCGAATCGTTCGGTTGCCCGCCCGCGCGATCACCTTAGCCTCGCGCACCAAAACTGCCCCTACCGGTACCTCTCCCTCCAAAGCCGCCGCCCGCGCCTCTTCTAGTGCCACTCGCATGTAGTCCAGATCAGTGTCCATCTCTCGGCGAGAGAATAGCACGCCCAACCCGCCGCCGAATTTAGGACCACAACGTTCGACCGCAGGGAACCGCGCTGAAATCCATTTGCCGCGGGCGCTCACGATGACTCTCTGGCATCTCTGTCATCAGAGCTCCGAGCCCTCTGCGTTAACTCTTTCTTTCTCCGCCGGCTTCTTGACAATTGAAGTACGCGCAAACAAACTACTCCGCATGGTCGAGGTCGTCGCTCACGCAAAATTACAAACCACCGTTCTCATTTGGCGTCCCGCCCGCTGAAAACTCCGCATGGAAATCCGAAGAGATCCAATCACGCAAAGCTGGGTAGTCCTGGGGCAGCGCGAACATCTGGACGATGGCCCAGAGCCGTGCCCGTTCGATGGTGGCATTGTCGAAAAACAACCCGCTATTCTGACCTTTCCTGCCGAGGGTTCCTGGCAAGTCCGCGTTCTTCCGCATCCCGATCCGCTCTACCGCATTGAAGGAGAACCCGGCCGCCTGGCCGAAGGAATGTACGACAAGATGGGCGCCCTCGGCGCTCACGAAGTGATCGTAGAAACACCCCATCACGACAGACGCATGTCGCAATTCAGCGACGACGAGATCGAGCGCGTTCTCTGGGTCTGGGCCGCCCGCATCGCCGACCTGAAGAAGGATTCGCGCTTCAAGTACGTCGCCGTTTTCAAAAATCAGGGGGCCTTGGCCGGCGACGAATGGTCCCATGCACATTCCCAGATTACCGCCACGATCTTCGTGCCCCGCCGAATTAAGTACGAACTGAGTTCCGCGAGCGAGTGGTACCGTGAACGCGAGCGCTGTATCTTCTGCGACGTCGTGCGCCAGGATGAAAAGCAGGGCAAGCGCATCGTTGATGTACAGGGAGAATATTACGCGCTCTGCCCCTATTCCTCACGTGTTCCGTATGAAATGTGGTTGATGCACCGCAAGCACAATCATTTGTTCGAACAACCGAGACCCGGCTCTAACCGTAAACATCTCGCGGCCTTGCTTGGCCGTGTCTTGCGAAGATTGGACAAGATCGCGCCCGCATTTCATCTCGTCGTTCACACCGCTCCCAATACCCGCAACAAAAAAGGCGAGCTAGCCGGCTATTGGAAGACCCTCGCCGAAGATTTCCATTGGCACATCGAAATTCTTCCCATTCTGGAAAAGCGCAGCAAGTCCTACAGCATCAAAGAGGTTTACTTCAACTCACTCTTCCCGGAGCAAGCCGCCGAACAATTGCGTTCGCTGGATCCCAATTCATGAGGCCGCGCCTTCCCGGCCGCGCCTTGCACTCCCAAACCGGTGGAATCATTTCCTCCCTTCTCTCCCTACTTTTTGTCGTCGTGTTCTGCGCCGTCTTGTATCTGGCTCGCGGACCGTTGCTGCGATTCGCGGGAGAAAGCTGGATCGTCGAGGACCCGCTCGACCGTGCCGACGCCATCATCGTTCTAAGTGACGACAACTTTTACGCGGATCGCGCCGCACACGCCGCCGACCTGTACCGTCACGGAATGGCCCCGCTCGTGGTCGCCAGCGGCCGTAGGCTGCGGCCCTACGCCGGCATCGCCGAGTTGATGCAGCATGACTTGATTGAGCGCGGCGTACCGAAAGACAAGGTCCTGTCCATCGCTCACAACGCTGCGAACACCAGGGAAGAGGCCCAGGCGCTGGCACCGCTGGCCCTCGAGCACAAATGGCGCAGCGTCATCGTTGTAACCTCGAACTATCACACCCGCCGTGCTCGCTATATTTTCCGGCGCGTCTTCCCGGCCCAAATCGAGGTACGCGTTTCCGGGTCCCATGATGGCGATTTCGACCCGGAACACTGGTGGCAGACGCGCAGTTCTCTCAAAGAACTAACCCGCGAGTTCGCCGGCATGATTGTCGCCATGTGGGAACTCCGTGGTCACCACGCCGCCAGCACTGCCACACCAGCCATTGTGGGATTGAGCCTTCTAATCCCACAACAGATAGTGTAGCGCGTGACGTAACACCCCAGATTTGCCACCTCCCATTTTCCTTTACTCTCGCTAAGCCCTGTACTATCTTCGCCTTTCTGAGTCGCGCGCCCAACACAGCCGACGAAATGCGACTTCGAACATCAAATTCTTTCGTCGAGGTGTCCCAATGTGGAAGAAAGAAGACGCAAAACCTCTGGGAGTTCCGGAGCATTCTTCAAGTCCCAGCGCGCCGCCACTCAGCCCATCTGGCAGCCAAACCGCCGGCAGCCATCGTGATGCTTCTGCCGCGCCACCCGTTTCTTCCCGCGCTGCCGCCTGCATCAGTCAAGGCATTCGCATCAAAGGCGAAATCACCGGCAGCGAAGATCTTTTTGTAGACGGCCCCATCGAAGGCAAACTCAATTTGACGAATGGCAGCCTGACCGTAGGTCCCAACGGCACCGTGAAGGCCGATGTCGTTGCCCGCGAAGTCATCGTCCGCGGACGCCTCGAGGGCAAGATCCAAGGTCGCGAGCGTGTTCAGTTGTGGAGCACCGGACAAGTGATCGGCGAAGTTCAGACGGAGCGCTTGGCCATCGAAGATGGCGCCGTGTTGCGTGGTAAGGTGGAAACGGGCAAGCCGATTGATAAACCCAGCAACGACCGCGGCGCCGCCGTGGCCGTGGCTGGAAAATCTTCGGTGCCAGCTGGGACCGCGACGATCTAAATCATGAGTCTACTCAACAAGCTTGGCATCGGACCCGGCAATGGGCCCAGCCGTGAGGTCTCCCGCTCCGTGACTTCGGCGGCCGGCTCGGCCGACAGGTCGCGTCCAAAGAGCAACCTCCCCGCCCCGGCAGTGGGAACCACTCGCGTCGCTTCCTCCAGCGAAACCTCCCGCGTCTCAAACGGTCTGAAGGAACTGTTGTGGAATCTCGACGGTCTCGGCCGAGGCACTTTGCTGGATCTAGGTTCGGCTTGGCAGACCACCCTCAGCTTCTTTATTGAGAAGGGTTTCCGCGTCACCGCCGACGATCTTCTCCGCTCTTGGAAACAGTTTCTGGACCAGGAAGAAAAGAACCTTCGCGAAGCCGGCAGCACGAAAGATCCATCGGTGGACATGACTCCCGCCGGAAGAGCGACCCGGTTCCTCGAATCCAATCTCAAATATCCGGCCTCTTCTTTTGACGCTGTGCTCCTCTGGGACGTGTTGGATTATCTCGAACAACCCATGGCCACCAAAACCGTGGCCTGCGTCACCGAGCTTCTGCGCCCAGGCGGCGTCGTCTTCGCGATGTTCCACAGCAAGAAGCCGGAAGGATTTCAGCGTTACCGCGTCGCGGATTCGAACACCTTGCAGGTCATATCTAGCCCGGTACTTTGCCCGGCGCAGCGCGTTTACCAGAATCGCGAAATCCAGGATCTCTTCGCGCGATACCGCACCACCAAATCATTCATCGCCCGCGACCAGCTTCGCGAAACTCTCTTCATTAAGTAAAAACGGCGTTCAACCGCGGCCGACCGTTATTTGCGCCTGTAGTCGCCTACACCAGACATGTCGGATATCGGAATGCGAACGGTCTTCGGCGCTACGCGCGGTTCCCTAGCTTGTTCTCCTGCTTCGGCTTGACATTCCAGGTGGTTACATCCCCGCCGCAATGCCCCAGCACGCGAAGGCGCTGTTTAGGGTAGTACAATACTGATAGACACCGTAAATCGCGCCCGCCAGGCCCTTGAGTTTGTTAACAATCTGCGTCGGCGATGTCCCCGCCGGAAAAGCCGGCACGTTGACCTGCGGTTCGGATGCGTTTCGTACCGAGAGCCATTTCGGCTGTTTGCCTGTTGGCAGCGTGCTGATTGCATAGAACGCGAACGCGTCGTCCGTGTCGTTCATGATGCCGAGCGCTTGGAGACCCTCCGAGTCGTTGTTGTCATCGACGGTGAGATAGTCGGCCGAGACGATGTCCATCGGCTCTGGGCCGGGCACGGGATTGACCCCTGCCAGATAGATCGCTGGCGCCTGGGTGTTCTTTTTCAGAAAGGAGTATCCGGGCCTCCCCGCAATCTTGCTGTAGCACTGTTGCAGTCCCGGCATCGATAGCGCCGTGAAACTTGCGGCAGCCTGTTTGATGTAGGTGTCATCCACCGGAATGGTATTCGTCAGCTGCGTGTTGTTCTTGCTCAGCGTATTTAGTTTCGGAAACGATGGGTACGTCTCTTTACAGTGGAGGCGCGCCGAATTGGTGATCACCACGTCTCCGCAATTTACTTTGCTGCCGATCCCACCCGCAGTCCCCGTGCTGATGACCAGCTTCGGTTCCAATTCGCCGACGAGTTGTGCGATCACTGGAATGAACGGCAAGCTGGGTCCGTTCGTCTTCGGATGCAGTTCCGTTTTGTACAGCGCCACTCTTGTTGTTCCAACGGTGAGGGAAAACAGGTGACCAAATATCCCGGCGCGAAGGGAATCGTTGTCGCTCAGTCCCTGGATGGAATTCTTGAACTGATCGAAATTGTGGGCATACGGATACCACGTTTTCTGCGTCGTCGCTGTCCACCCGGACTTGCCCGTGAAAACATCGAGCAGTGCACTGGTTTCCGGGTCAGTGTAGAGAATGATCAAAACGTCGATGACCCCGGATGGTGCCGGCCCCGTGATTTTTTTTCCCGGTGATAGACCGCCCAAAGTCGCAACTTTAGGCGCCCGATTCGCGGGCCACGCTACCGGCCCAAGGTTGATGATCACCGGGCTTTCCTGCATCGCGGCGGCCGCGAAGGCGTCGCTCCTGGAAACTCCGGCGAATGTGCCGCTTCGAAAAATAGTATCTGCAGAGGCGTGTGGCATAGTGGACTCCTGTGCTGCTCGACCGAGGTGGGACTTCTGGGGGGCGAGCCTACTCCACTCAGTATCAGTTATACAAGTAGATAGTGCGTACGTACGACTATTTCCACAGGTTCGACCTGCACCTTCACGCCTCCTTCAAATTGTTCGCTTGCGTTTGGCAAAACCGAGGAGTAAATCTGGGGCGTGAGCTCCACGAGCTCCGGAGGGGAGCATGACTCCACCGGGCTTAGAGCGAAGCACAAGCTGATCACACCGCTCTCGCGGTGCGCGTCGCCCAGAAACACCACACGTAACTTGCGGCGCTTCCGAGACGACACCAGCAAAAAGCAAAACGGGGAGCCTTCCGGCTTCCCGTTTTCGCATTAGTGACTACTGATTTCGAGTGGTGGTGTGATGGGCTGCGCGGTGGTGCGCTCCGGCGTGTCCCCTGCGCCCATGATGCCGGTGATGTCTCGCTGGTTGTGCCGCGCTTGCGGCCTGAATCGTCGTAGCCAGCAATGCTGCCAGTAGAATGGTCTTGAAGATGTATTTCATGGTAAATCCCCCGAGCTGTAAACTGTCCCGCGCGACTATTAAATCACAAATCCGCCGCTAGAGTCGCGGAGGAATTCTGGCTGCCATGCGTGAAATGTAAACTCCCACTCTTCCAACCTGCGCATATCCTCCCAGGATACGCTCCAAGGGCTGGCACTATCATCCTGAGCCTGGCCTGTACACGCAGGCGAAGAAAAGGATCTCAACCGCAGAAAGATCAACCGCCAAACTTAAGAGTTTCCAGCCACTTGATGTCTTCCCGCTGGTTCGAAATAATCTGCGCCTGCCAGATCAAACCGATGCACATGACCGACATCACGATTAGGCAGACCGCCAGAACCAGCCCCTTCTGGGACTCCGAGGCTGCGCTGCTGAAATTCAGTTTGGACCACGCCATAGTTATAGATCTCCCAGTACTTCCCAAGCGATGCCAGGAACAGCTGCATCTATAGCAGTGCGGTCTGCCACCATATCGAATCGCAATTGGCGTGCCAGGAAACCTGCGTCTTTCCGTGCCGCGTATCGCCACAAAAACAAAGGAATTGACGCTCGAATCGGGCCTTTCAGAACTTGCGCTGGGGGCCAACCTATGCAAACAGTCAGGCTTTAGAGACAGTTTCCTTCCGGCCACTATCCTCGGGAAGTGACGCTTGAAAGCACCAAGTCCCAAATGTCTGGCGAGTTCAGCGGTAGCACCTTGTTCTTGGAAGCGCGTGACCCGGTGGAAAGGGGATCGATGTCCGCTTGCTTCGCCAGCAGCAGGCCCCGATCACAAGCCGGCAGAAGACCTTCGGCTTCCCCCGCCGTAGCGATCCCCACGATTGCTGGGTGAGACCGCAGAGCCCGTTCGTAGAGCTTGGACAGTTCGCGAACGCACTGGCCCAGACTCGCTCCCATGGCCAGCGACCACAGCACTCCATGTTGGCGTAGCTCGATTTTCCGCTGGTTGGCCTCGGTAACAAATCGCTTTATATCCGCATCGGAGGCTCCAGCAAAGAAGAAAAGCTCGTCGAAGTCCCGTTGCCGGGCCAGCTCCGCGTCACGCTCCGGCAGGCTCGTGTTCTGCGCTAGCTCCCGGGGAGCAAGGGAGCGCAAGGGAACCACCGAAACTCCCGTCTCTTCCGCTAGGGATTCCAGGGCTTCGGAAGCTGCAGGCTGCGTTTCCGCCACTGGGATACAAGTGAACCGCCCCATGCGCACCGTTTTTGCTGGCCGTAGGTGAAAGTAATCTTCCGGAAGGTAAACGCCGCAGCCATCTTCCCCAATGAACGGGTGCTGGTGGCCGAATTTGCGCCGTGGTTCATCCATCTGCGCCCGCGAACGAGCGGTCACCCACACCACAGGCAGGCCGGCGTGATCGAGCTTCGCGCCAAATTCCTCGAATCCCGCAAGCGACCTTCCGCGCACCGGCACAATCGTATCAATCGCACAAAACACAACCGCAGAAGTCTGGCGCAAGCAGGTAACTCCCGGTTCCTGCAAACCATTCTAGCTTGTATTCCCGCCCGCGTCCGGCCACCTCTTGTACGACTTGAGACGACGCCCACCGGGTCATCCGCGTACCACCTGAAGCCGCCACGGATGCCAAGCGGAATTGGTCTGTACCTTGTCGATTTTACATCGCGTCATGCGTCGTATTATTTGAGAGCAAGTGGGGGCCGGTCCAAGAGCCCATGAGATGCCACGCATCATTCACTTGCATTTAAAAAGTAATATGCTTCAAACTGAGCTGCGTCGGGGGAACTCAATTTCTTGGGCTCGCCGGACGAGAGCCCCTTTCAAAAGTGAGCTTTCCGCTTTGCGGTGAGCGGTCTTCCATGCAATATGCAATTGTCGGAAACATTTTTCCGGTTCTCGCGTCTGACGGAAGTAGCCGGCGAGCGAGGTAAGCAGGAGATGGGACGATGATCAGGCCAGAGCTGTTCCTTCGGGATCTGCAGGTTGCGCTGAGATCTCTCTCTCGCTCGAAAGGACTGGCAATCACGGTAGTGCTGACGCTGGCGCTCGGCATTGGCGCGAATGCCGCCATCTTCA
>JBEKWY010000053.1:0-31470 GCA_049512575.1 Candidatus Acidiferrum sp. | reverse complement strand
AGGGCGCAGGACCTCTGCGCCCCAACTCGGCAAAACCGATCGCGTCAGCCGCAACACTCCTTTCTTTTCGGCTTTTTTTGAGATACGCGGCGATAATCGAAGCTCTTCCAAGTTGAAGGCGACGCGTGTCAGCCGGGTGCCCCGGACGCTTTGGCATTTCACCGCCGAGCGCTACGCCTTCGCTGTCTCCGGCTTAGTGGCTGTGACAATAACCAACGGTGATCGGTGGTGTGCTCGCGTATCGACAAATCCTGCCCGTTTCGCATACGCACTGAATTCGGCCGCTGTAGAAAACCTCGGCATATAGGGGGGGCGTTGCACGTCGCGATATCGAATCGCGTCTTTTGAAAACATGGACCAGCCTGCTTCCGATTCCATATCCATGTTGTCAATAAAGATGCGGCCTCCGGGTCTCAGAACACGGAACGCTTCCTGTACGTACCACCATCGGTCCATCTCGTCCAGATGGGCCAGCATGTTCGTCGCATAGACAACATCGAATGAGTTTTCCTCAACATCATTCAGGGCAACGCTCGTCAGATGGATGAGGCGTGTATTCTGCAGGTTCTTCAACCGCGCCGAAGCGTGGCCGAGCATGTTCGCCGAAATATCGGCTCCTGCCCAAGAGCGGCACTGCGGCGCGATCTCTTTGCCGATTCGGCCAACTCCGCAGCCGATCTCAAGGACTTCATCCCTCGCACTGATGGCCGCGAGTTCCAACAGGTTTCGAACAGTCTCCATCCCGGAGCTTCGCAACCCACTTTCAGTGGTCTTGCCAGTTGCTGCCATCGCAGCGTCATTCATGGAGTCAGCCAGCGAATTCCACACTTCAGCGTATTCCTGCCGCCGCCAATTACTCAGCGGCGGCCAGTCAATAGTCTCGTGCAGCGCACGCACTGAGTATCCCCAGACAAACGATGAGAAAAGCAAGCTGGCGGCCGCTGTCAATGCCCAGATAGCGTTTAAGTGATCCATGATTGCGAACGCAAGCACGAGCGAACCTGCAATGGTTGCTAACCATGGCAACCACGAATGCCTGCGAATGAATGCGAATGCGGCTTGCAGCTTCGGTTTCAATGTGACCAGACCAGAAATTTGTACCAGCAAATCGTTGAGAGTTTACCTTGTTTCATTGAATCCATGCACATAGTCTCAATGGGCGGTGGTTGTGATTGGCGGGGTGCATTTCAAGCGGCTCCAAGACGAAATCACTCTTTTGCTCCATAATTCGCTTGGCCGGGTGCCCCGGACAATGAACTCGTCATCTTCAACTGGAGCATCGATTCGGACGACGAAGCCGGGCGCCGGGTGCCCCAGGTTCGGTTTTTGAACCTTCCCGGTTGCCTCGTGCCTGCAACTGAGGCTACTGCCGGCAGGGGGTTCAGTGGAGTTCCAAGCCGCGAGTTGTTTCAGCAGACTTTAAGCGACACTGCGGGTGCCCCAGGTTCGGTTTTTGAACCTGGGTCTTGGGGTTGCCTTCCCCTTCGCTCCTCCTGACTCATCCAATCGACCAGTTTCACGCAGCCGTTTATGGCCCGATAACTCCGTGTCCCAATTTGGTCCTTGACAAAAAGTTACCAACATGCTACTCTGATCCGTGTTAACTCAACTAGTAATTCGAACGCCCTGCACACCGCCGGACGCCTCCGCCGCCCCACCGCAAAACGCCGCTGCAGCCATAAACCCTTTAGAATCCGCACTTCCAAAAAACGCGCGCGTAACTCCTTTAGAATCCGCAGATCCAAAAACAAAGGACTTAAAGTCCTTTAGAATCCGCAGATCCGAAAAAGGGTGGGGGGAGGGGTAAACTGTTAACTAGAATTTCGGCGCGGTCGTCGGCCGCTGCACGACGAAGTGCTGCCGGACGCTGCTTCCAAAAGAACGGGTTACCGGGCTGCCGCGGAAAGCTTGGCGGCGGCGCTCGACACCAGGTCGGATTCGCGTTGCAGGGCGGCGGCGGCGCTGGCTATGGCTTGCTCGGCTTGCTTCCACTGCTTTTGCTCCATGGCTTCGCGGACCGCGGGGATGGCTTTGGCTTCGTAGCCGGTGTAGACGCCAGGCGCGTAGATTTGGTGCTTGTACCAGGCGCGGCCGGGGAGGCCTTCAGGCGCGGTGAGCTTGCGCTCGCTGTCGATGAGCAAGCGGTTGACTTCGGCAATGGACGCAGAGGCTAGCGCAGCGCCGCCGTTTTCGGTGGCGTGGGCTACCGCTTTTCGGTATTCGTCGGCACTGCGGGTGAGGGCGTCGGCGCCGTTTTGCAATGGCGCGAAATTCAGGTGCGGCGGGATTTCTTGTTTCGCTGGAGGAACGTAGGTTTCTTTAGGATCGGCGCTTGCAGTGAACGCGCCTTCTTCGATTTCCAAGTTGCGCTCGCGGATCTCATCCTGCTGCTTTGTCGCGAAGGTCTGCAGGCCTCGGACGTAGGTTTGCACGGTGTCGGCGAGATTGGAAAAATCGAAGGGCAACAGGTCGGCGTCGGCTAAACGCATCACGGTCGTGCCGGCGACTTGCGAAAGTGCGCGGCCGTAGACGAAGTCGGTGTCGCTGAAATGCGTGTACCAGTAAAAGTCGTCGTAGATCGAGTGGTAGATGCCGCCTTGGTCTTCTCCGTAAAAGCCAAGATCGAGGACCGCGATGCCGAGAAAATTCTGAAATCCGGCGTGATCGGAGCCGCCGCCGGAGATATCGATGCGCAGGTCCCCGCGCTGCCGCAATTCCTGGCGAGCTTCGTCGGAGCTGGCTTCGGTGAGGTTGTGAAGCTGCCAGCGCTTCCACACCGACAGCTTGGTTTCCGGATCCTGAACGTCGCGGGCCACATCGTTGATTAATTTTTCCAGGGTGTGCGCGCCGTCGGCGCCCAGGAATCCGCGATCATTCGTGTCCGAATTGATGTACGCGACGGCGTGCTGGCGAAGTTCCACGGCGTGCGTCTCGAGCCACTCCACGGAGCCAAGCAGGCCGGGTTCTTCGCCGTCCCAGGCGCAATAAATAATAGTGCGCTTGGGCTTCCAGCCCGCTTTTACCAGTTCGCCGAGGGAACGGGCCTCTTCGAGAACGGCGACTTGGCCGGAGATGGGATCTTCCGCTCCATTCACCCAGGCGTCGTGATGGTTGCCGCGAAGCACCCACTCGTCTGGAAATTGGGAGCCGGGAATTTTGGCGATTACGTCGTAGAGAGGCTTGATGTCCCAGTTGGAGAAAACTTTCAGGTGAACTTTCGCGGGACCCGGGCCGATGCGGTACGTGATCGGCAGGCCGCCGCGCCAGGCTTCCGGGACAACCGGTCCCGCGATGGCCGACAAGAGCGGAGCGGCATCGCCGTAGG
Organism: Candidatus Acidiferrum sp.; assembly: GCA_049512575.1. Classification (GTDB taxonomy): domain Bacteria; phylum Acidobacteriota; class Terriglobia; order Acidiferrales; family UBA7541; genus Acidiferrum. The sequence continues at coordinate 28,145 of JBEKWY010000053.1, read as the reverse complement.
AAATCGGCAGCACGGGAATTTTTGTGAGCGTCGGCGCGTCTTTGATCGGGAGGCGCTTGGCGTCGGGCGTGGCGCCGATGTTGGGCGTTAGCGGGTCGCCCATGAATTCGGTGCTGTCTTGCACGCTGCCGCGCTGCACGCCTTCACGCGGGCGCAACCCGCCGGCGGGAAAGGTCACGCCCGCGGAGTAGCCATCGTCCCGCGGGTCGGAGTAGATGATGCAGCCGATGGCCCCGTGCTCCGCGGCGACCTTGGGCTTGATGCCGCGCCAGGCGTGGCCGTAACGCGCGATGACGATGGCGCCTTTGACGGAGATGCCGTGCCGGTCAAGCGTATCGTAGTCTTCAGGGATGCCGTAGTTGACGTAGACGAGCGGGCCGGTGACGTCGCCGTCGGCGGAGTAGGCGTTGTAGGTGGGGAGCTGCTCGGATTGTTGATTGGAGGTTGGATCTTGCGGGAGGGCCGGTTCCTGGAGCTTGGCGACAAAATGCGGGCCGCCGTCGATGAGTTCGACGAGGCGCTCCTTCGGCGTGGGGAAAAGCACGTTGAAGGATTCAATATGCGCATCGAACCCGAATTCCTTGTATTTGGCCAAAATCCATTCGGCGTTGTCTTTGTCGTAGGGAGAGCCGACATTGTGAGGCCGAGCGCTCAAACGCTGCATGTAGGCGCGGAGGTTTGCGGGGCTCGGCGTAGCGCGAAATTTTTCTTCCCATTGGCGTTCTGTGCGGGAGGACTCGTTTGAATAACCATGGAGCGGCGTTTCATCGGCGATCAGGTGGCTACCGAGCGGCGCGAGCGAAAGTGCGGCGAGAAACGACGAGCCAAGGATGGTGCTGCGGATCATAGTGGGCTCCAACGGTGCGCCGCGTATTTTGCCTGAAGTGGGGAGAGATTGGAAATCGGCCGACGCCCAGAACAGCCGCTCCACGCTTCGTTGGAGAGCTTGCAAGCATCGCGAGATATTGGATTTTCGCTGGCGTCGAAGGGGAGTGATTTGCTGAATTGGTTGCCGAGTTGGGGCGCGGCAGTGCTGCGCCCCTACAACGGAGCCTCTACTTTGTAGGACTCTTCGTGTTCGGCGCTGACCATGCAGAGGCCTTGGGATGGAACCGTGGGGCCGGACTTGGAGCGATCGCGCAATGCGTAGAGCCGGTCGATGTCTTCTGGGGTGAGCTTGCCGCGCCCGACGTCGAGAAGGGTGCCGACCATTTTTCGCACCATGTATCGCAGGAACGAGCGGCCGTGCACGGTGAAAACCAGTTCCTCGTTGCCCGGCGAGCGTACGAGTTCGGCGGAAAAGATTTCGCGCTCCATCACGCGCTCTTTGTCGTCTTCCTCGGAGCCGGTGGATGCGGCGAAGGAGGTGAAGTCGTGGATACCGACGAAGCGAGCGGTGGCATCGCGCATCGCGTCTTCGTCCAGCGGGTAGGGATAGTGCAAAACGTAGCGCCAGATCATCGGCGGCACAACCCTGCCGCGATATAAGCGATAGCGATACACCTTGCCCCGCGCGGAAAAACGGGCACTAAAATTCGGGCCTACTTCTTCCGCGTTCACAATACGAATCGACGGAGGCAGGAGAGCATTTAGTGCGCGATGGAAATCGCCGGCGGAGAGGCCCGATTGGGTGCGAAAGCTGCCGACCTGGCCCAGCGCGTGGACGCCGGCGTCGGTGCGTCCCGTACCGTGCAGAACGACGTTCTCCTGGGTCAACTGGCGCAGCACACCAACGATTTCGCCTTGAATGGTGGGCTTGCTGGATTGAATCTGCCAGCCGTGAAAATCGGTGCCGTCGTAAGCGATGGTGAGCTTGAAATAGCGCATGCCAGGGAAAGTTTAGCTGAGGTCCGACCAGATCACATCGCGGAGCGAACGAAGCGGCTCCCGGGTTTGACGGCAGCGCTGCCTTCGCGACATTGCGGGCAATCTTCGGGACTGTAGCTGGCGATGGTCATGTCCAATAGAGCTTGCGCTTCGACAGGAAACTCGACGCTTCCGCCACTGCGATCGATCAGCGCGCCTGCGGCGACGACGCGGCCTCCCGCTTCCTCAACCACCTGGATGGCTTCGAGAGTTGAGCCACCGGTGGTCCAGACGTCTTCGATCACCAGCACGTGTTGGTCGGGACGCAAGGTGAAGCCGCGGCGCAAGGTCATCGTGCCGCTGGCGTCGCGCTCGACGAAAATCGCGGGGACACCGCCGCCTGGCAGGCCCGACCTGAGTTCCGGAAGCGCACGGGCAACTTCCTGGCCGATGATGAGACCACCCATGGCTGGCGAGACCACCGCTTCGATGGTGGCGTCAGAAAACAGCGCGGCCAGCGCGTGGCCCAGTTTTTCAGCGAACCGAGGATACTGCAAAACCTGGGCGCACTGTACGTAGGTGGCGCTGTGGAGGCCGCTTGACAGCTCAAAATGTCCGTGGCGAATGGCGCCGGCGCTCTCGAACATCCGCAGAAGTTCTTCGCGCTTCAGCATGTCTCTCCGATCGAGCTTGCGGTGCCGACGGTTCCCGTTTCCTCACTTCGCGTCGGCTGCCTCCCAGGCGAAAACGGCAAGGGCCGGGCTAACCTCAAACGCCCGTAAGCGTCGAATCGTCAGCAGCCTAGCCGCCGCGTGTCGCGTTGTCAAGGAAACGACCCCCTGCTAGACTGGCGAATTCGTGTATCGGGTCGGCGATGCACATTCTGTGTCCCAGTTTCGACGATTTGGTGAAACAAAGTGGCTCCGATGAGCGTTGTACAGAGTTAGAAACCGAATGAATCGCATTGGGCGGTAGATAAAACTCAAGGGGTGAACGACACCATGAAATTGTTACGGTTGACAGCAAAGGCGTCAACTCCGCGTCCGTCTGCTGAACGAACGACGCATATAGAGCGTGCTGGCAAGCTTACGCAGCCGGGCCGATCGATGGCGGCGGCGCTGCTCGCGGGATTGCTCGCTATGGGATCGGGGTCACCTGCATTTGCGCAGGATCCGGGCCAAAGCCCGCCCCCGTCGCAGCAAGAGCCACACCCGGAACTGCCCACGCCGCAATCTCCCGAGCAGAACCGGCCGGGCCAGGATCCGAATGCGCCGACGCAACAGCCCGCGCCAGCTTATGGACCGGCTCCGGCGAACCCGCCGATCCCGGTGTCGCTGGGAGTTTCGAAGTACAGCTACCGGCATGCACCGCGCGCTTTTCCGAACCTGTTCAATCCCTATCGACAGATTCCCATTCCCGGTTTTGGCGTTACAAATTCACCGCGAATCGATCAGTTGATTCACGACGGGAAGCTGGAAATTACGCTGCAAGACGCAGTGGAACTTGCGCTGGAAAACAGTTTGGACATCGCAGTGGCGCGATACAACCCGTGGTTTGGGGATACCGACATTATGGCGGCGGAAGCGGGCGGTTTGCCACAGGGCATTTCGGGCGCCGACCTTCCCTACTCGACAGCCAACGTTCCCCTGCTCACGTTCGACCCAGTGCTCACCAGTTCGGCATACTTCGACGATGTGTCGACGCCGGTGAATAACCCGTTCATTTCGGGCACGGGTACATCCAGCCTCACGGGGCTGATCACCCACACGGCGCAGTACCAAACGCAATACTCGCAGGGGTTTTCGACGGGCACGACGGTCACAGCGGCATGGGATAACACACGATCCTCGTCGAGTTCTCCGGAGAATTTCTTTAATCCTTCGGTTCAATCTTCGTTAACCATCACATTCCAGCAGCAGCTTTTAAATGGATTCGGCTTTTTCCAGAATCGACGCAACATTTTGATTGCGAAAAATAACCGCAAACTTGCGGATTACGTTTTCGAACAACAAGCCATCACCACGGTCACGAACACCATCAACGCCTATTGGGAACTGGTTTACGCGCGTGAAAACGTGAAGGTGGAACAGCAAGCGGTAACCGTGTCGAGCAAGCTCTACGGCGACAACAAGAAACAATTGGAAATCGGCACGATGGCTCCGCTGGACGTGACCCGCGCCGAATCGGAGTTGGCCACAGATCGCCAGAACCTGATTGTGGCCCAGACTGTCAAACTTCAGGATGAGCAGGTTTTGAAGAACGCGATTTCGAAGGATCCACTAGCGCCGTCGCTTTTGAATGTCGAAATCATACCAACCGACCATCCTAATCCCCCCGAAGCAGTCGAGGCCGCCACCTTCGAAGATGCCGTGAAGGAAGCGTTCGTTAAGCGCCCGGATCTGCTGCAGCAGGACCTGAACGTGAAGAATGCGGTGATCAACTCGCAGGCGACGCATCAGGCTTTGCTGCCGACGGCGACGTTGACGGCGCAGTATCAAAGCCAGGGACTAGCGGGAAATTCTCCGATCGTCACCGGTACGTCGACGACGGCTGGATCGGCTTTGGTCGGCGCAAACGGCCAACCCATCACCGTTTTGGACATGAATGGCGTACCGGTAGAAGTCTTCGAGCCGAACACGGCGGAGGTTACAAACGGCGTCGCGCATCAGGGCCTTGGAAACGCGCAAAGCCAGATCTTCCACAATCAGTTCCCTAACTATCTGGTGGGAGTAAACCTGCAGCTTCCAATTCGAAACCGCGCGGCACAGGCGACCAACCAACGGGCCGTTCTGTTTCAGCGGCAACTCGAGACGCAGATGCAGCAGTTGAAGAACGCCGCGGTGCTCGACGTTCGCAATGCTTACATCCAGCTCACGCAGGATCGCGCGCAAGTGCAAGCGGCCAGCAAGGCGCGCGAACTACAGCAGCAAACGTTTGATGCCGAACAAAAGAGATATCAGCTGGGCGCATCGACAGTTTACAACGTTATTTTGACGCAGCGCGACTTGATCACCGCACAAGGCACGGAACTGCGGGCTCTGGCGAATTTAGTGGAAGCTAAAGCGAACTACGAACGCGCCGTGGGGCGCACCCTGGAAGTGAACCAGGTCACGATCGCGGACGCCAAGCATGGGCAGATCGAACGCGATACGCTGATTCCCGGCACGCTGAACGGGCAAGTCGTGGGAACGGACAAAATCTTCACCAACGAAGGCCAGCGGTAAATTACCGCAGGATTGTAACGCCGGCTCGGCTGTAGCCTTGCCGGCGTTTCTTTTTTTTCGCCGGACACTTCCCTTTATCATCCCGTACGTATCCCGGCTTGGAATACCGTCACCGGTAGATAACATCGTGGTAGTATCTGCGCACAATTTATCCTGGGCGCCGGTGCTTGCGCTCAATCTACACGATCCGGCTTTGCTCTAGACAGCCCCGGCGATAGCGTCGCGCGGAGGAGTTCCTATGGGCCGCATTTCCATCGAAGAAGTCCTGGATCAGGAACTTCAGCAAGTCCAAACCTCTCGCAACTTGCGCTTAGGCGAAAACGCGAAGCGCCCGGCGGCTGCTGAAACTTTGGTGGGATTGGCGTTTTCTGGCGGCGGTATTCGCAGCGCGACCTTTAATCTGGGGATTCTGCAGGCATTGGCAAAAGCGCGGCTGCTGCGAACGGTCGACTACATCTCGACCGTGTCCGGCGGCGGATACATCGGAAGCTGGCTCATGGCTTGGATGTATCACCAGCGAGTAGGGATCAAGCAAGTCGAGGAATATCTTGCGAGGCAATCGGAATCGGCGTCGCAGTCTGCGGAGCGGCCCGAGGTGCGCTTTCTCCGAAACTACAGCAACTATCTGACGCCGAGGAAGGGGCTGCTGGGCGCAGATTTCTGGACATTCGCGTGCAGTTATCTGCGCAATACAATTCTGAACCAGACGATTTTGGTCCTGCTGCTGTTGTCGGTACTTTTGGTTCCGCGATCGATCGTGACTGCGCTGCACTTTCTGGAAAGGATCGAAAATTACGTGGGGAGTGTCCACTATTCGGGTCCGTTCCGAGGATACATGTACGCGCAATATTTCGCGCTGGCGCTGGGCACAATGTTTGGCTTGGTGGCGCTGGTTTTTATGGGCCTGAACCTCAAATCACTCGATCCCGAAAGAAACAAACAATACGGGTGGTTCACGCAGCAGGGTTGGGTGCAGCGTTTGATTGTGGTTCCGTTGCTGCTGGCCGCAGGACTAACCACGTATGGGTTCGGACATATTCTGTGGGACTTCGACATCCTCGGCCATCCCTGGACGCGATTACCGTCGCTCGGCATAGCTCTGTATGCGGGCCAATGGGTGCTGGCGCTTCTGGTGCGGTGGGTAGTGTGGTTCAAACACAAAACGGTGAGCTCTAGCGGCCCTGCCAATTGGCTGCTGATCACCACGGCAGTGTTCACAGGAGCGCTGATCAGCGCTTTGTTTATCCCCTTCGCACGCCTGCTGATTCCGACAGGAGCCGACTCTGGGACCACCTTCTCCAATTGGCGAGTGCTCACGTTTGGCACGCCTGCCTTCGCCCTGATCATGCTGCTCGCGGGCGTCCTGCACATCGGGTTAATGGGCCGAGGAATGAGCGACGCGTATCGCGAGTGGTGGGGTCGACTCGGCGGCTGGCTGGTGATTTATTCGATGATTTGGCTGTTTGTGTTCGGGATCGCCATCTACTTTCCCTACGCGCTCCACAAACTCCTGGAACATTCTCCCCGCTTGACGGCGACTGGCGCGCTTACATGGATTGCATCCACGCTCTATGGAGTGCTCTTCGGAAAGAGCGCCGGCACGGAAGCGTTGCTTCCGGACGCGCCCGTAAAACAAAAATTACTGGGTTATCTGGCGCGGATCGCGCCTTACGTCTTCATCCTGGGATTTTTGCTGATTCTTTCGTTATTGGCGGCGAAGATCGCGCACGAGGTTGGCGGAATTTCCGGCACCATTCTTCGATTGCCGGAGGAAGGCGCGTTTTATACGTGGAAGATTCCGGCGACCTGCATCGCATTCTTTCTGGCCACGTTGCTGCTTTCCTGGCGGGTGGACGTCAACGAATTTTCCATCCATCACCTGTACCGCAACCGACTGGTGCGCGGCTACCTCGGGGCTTCGGTCGCGGGACGCAACGCGCAGCCGTTCACTGGTTTTTCCGACACGGATGACGTGCCGCTGGCCGCGTTGCAAATTCCGCCGGACGCGCAGGACGGAGTTGACGACCGTCCGCTGCCAATTCTGAACACCAGCCTGAACGTGGTGCGCGGCAAAGAGCTTGCGCTACAGACGCGCAAGGCGCGGTCGTTTGCGCTTACGCCGCTGTATTCGGGCTTTACGCGCCCCATCGCGGGCCTAACGAGCGGCGAATCGGTGTTTGCCCCGACACGCACGGCTGGCGCGGACCGCATCGATTCGAAACATGGCCTGCGACTCGGAACCGCGATGGCTATCTCTGGAGCGGCCGCGAGCCCCAACATGGGTTCCTACTCGGCGCCCGATCTCGCTTTCCTGATGACGCTTTTCGATGTTCGTCTGGGATGGTGGATGGCGAACCCCAAGGGCCGGTTCTGGCGGCACGGGAGTCCGTACATCGGATTCTACTGGCTGCTACGGGAGCTTCTCGGAGCCACCGATGACGACAGCCAGTACGTTTATCTTTCCGATGGCGGACACTTTGAGAATCTGGCGATGTACGAACTGGTGCGGCGGCGGTGCAAGGTGATTATCGCTTGCGACGCCTCGTGCGATGCGGCTTATGGATGCAGCGACCTGCACAACGCCATGGAACGCTGCCGCGTGGATTTTGGAGTTGAAATCGAGATGAAAGCGGACGAGATCGGCAAAATCATACCGGATGGCAAGCCGCCGCGAGCAGCCGCCCACTACGCCGTGGGATCAATCCACTATGTGCCTGGCGACCCCGCCAGCGATGGCGTGCTGATATATCTAAAACCCGCGCTGGTGGCGAGCGACGCCGCGGACCTCCTGGGCTATGCCGCCACGAACAGCGAATTTCCGCACGACACTACCGCCAACCAATTTTTCGATGAGTCGCACTTCGAGAACTACCGCGCGATGGGCGAAGCTACCGGACGGACCGCACGACCCACGATCGAGCAAGCGCTGAATAAGGTTGCGATTCTGCGGACAGCCGACGCTCCTTCCACAATTCAAACCGGTGCGCACACCCCCGAAATCGCCTTTTGATTCGCCTGGTGCGACCTAGCTTAAACCGCGCGCATCGAGAATTTGCCGCTATTGCCCTAGGCGGGCGATTCGCATAGCATTTCCTTTAGTGGGCGTTAGAGGCTGCCTGTTTATGGGTGCCTGGAACGAAACGAAAACCTCTATGAGCGAGCCATCCAAGGGCGCCAGTCAAACCATCGTTCCCGCCGAATCCGGTTCTCACCACCGTAAGCCCTCCGCACAAGAAAAAGCATGGGAAGAAAAAACGCTGGGCCCGACGCTGGAGAAAAACCCGGAACGCCAGGCGGAATTCACGACGATTTCGAATTATCCGATTCGCCGACTGTACACGCCCGCCGATCTTGCGGATTGGAGCCCGGAGCGCGACCTTGGCTATCCTGGCGAGCCACCTTACACGCGGGGTATTCACTCGACAATGCATCGTGGCCGTCTGTGGACGATGCGCCAGTTCGCGGGATTCGGCACAGCGGAGGACACCAATCAGCGCTTCCGGTACCTGCTTGCGCAGGGGCAGACGGGCCTTTCCACGGCGTTTGATTTGCCGACGCTGATGGGTTACGACTCCGACCACCCGCTCTCGGAAGGCGAAGTTGGAAAGTGCGGGGTGGCAATCAGTTCCCTGGCGGACATGGAAGTGCTGTTCGATCAGATTCCGTTGGCAGACGTGACCACGTCGATGACGATTAATTCGCCCGCCGCGGTGATCTGGGCGATGTATCTGGCGGTCGCGGAAAAGCAAGGCGCGGATTGGAAGAAGATTTCCGGCACACTGCAGAACGACATCTTGAAGGAATACATCGCGCAGAAGGAATATATCTATCCGCCGGAGCCGTCGATGCGGCTGGTGATCGATACGTTTGAGTTTGGCGTGAAGAATACGCCGAAGTTCAACACCATTTCGATCAGCGGGTATCACATCCGGGAAGCGGGATCGACGGCGATTCAGGAGTTGGCGTTCACGCTGCGGGACGGGCTTGAATACGTCGAATGGGGAATGCGCCGCGGGCTCGATGTGGACGAATTTGTTCCGCAGCTTTCGTTTTTCTTCAATGCGCACAGCGATTTTTTCGAGGAGATCGCCAAGTACCGGGCGGCGCGCCGCATCTGGCACAAAGCGATGGTCGAGCGATACAAGTCGAAGAATCCGCGGGCTTGGGCGCTACGTTTTCACACGCAGACCGCGGGCTGCTCGCTTACGGCGCAACAGCCGTATAACAACGTGGTGCGAACGGCGATCCAGGCGCTGGCCGCGGTGCTCGGCGGCACGCAATCGCTGCATACGAACTCGCTGGACGAGGCTTGGGCGCTGCCCACGGAGTTCGCGGCTACGATCGCTCTGCGGACGCAGCAGATCATCGCGCACGAAACGGGCGTGACGAATACGGTCGATCCCTTGGGTGGCTCCTACTTTGTTGAGACGCTTACGAACGAGGTGGAACGCGGGGCCTGGGATTACATCGAAAAGATCGATGCGCTGGGCGGCATGGTTGCGGCCATCGAACGCGGCTACCCGCAGCGCGAGATTGCCGAAGCGTCCTACCGGTATCAGGTGGCGCTGGACAAGAAAGAAAAAATCATGGTGGGCGTCAACGACTTTGTATCGCAGGAGAAGCCGCTCGATACACTGCAGATCGACGAAACCGTGGCGCACCGGCAAGCGGAGCGGCTGAGCAAACTACGCGCTGAGCGGTCGAGTGAGGAAGTAGCTCGCGGGCTATCCGCACTCCGAAAAGCCACGAAAACCCGAGAAAACCTCATGCCCTACATCTTTGAAGCGGTGAAATCGTATGCGACCCTGGGCGAAATCTGCGACGCCATGCGGGAAACTTTTGGCACGTACGAAGAAGTGGCTATTACCTAGCGCCTGCTCTTTGTGCTCTCTGTGCTCTTTGTGCTCTCTGTGCTCCTACCTTTGTGTACTCTGTGTTAAAGTCACTCTACTATGACCGACAACGAAATCTCGCACGCCGTCATTGGCGCTGCCATTGAGGTTCATCGCCTACTCGGTCCAGGGCTGCTTGAATCCGCGTACGAAGAGTGCCTGTCAAAAGAACTCGCTTTGCGGAGGCTGCTATTCGATCGACAGAAGCCCATTCCTGTTGTCTATAAGGACGTAAAACTCGAGTGTGGCTATAGAATTGACCTGCTCGTCGAAGGTAGAGTTGTTGTCGAGCTGAAATCGATCGAGGGGCTTGCAGCGATTTATGAGGCGATCATTCTGACTTATCTTCGACTGTCAGGCCGGCGGTTGGGACTGTTGATTAATTTCAATGTCACGGCTCTGAAGGACGGGATTCGACGGTTTATTATTTGAGACGGAAAAGACAGGATTAACACAGAGATCACAAAGGCAGGAGCACAGAGCTCACGGAGAAGAATGGCGGAGAAGAAGATTCGGGTTTTGATTGCGAAGCCGGGGTTGGATGGGCATGACCGTGGGGCTAAGGTCATTGCGCGGGCTTTGCGCGACGCGGGGATGGAGGTGATCTATACCGGATTGCGACAGACGCCGGAGATGATCGCTACCGCTGCGGTGCAGGAAGACGTGGACGTCATCGGGCTCTCGATTTTGTCCGGCGCGCACAATACGATTTGTCCGCAACTTATGAAACTTTTGCACGAAAAAGGCATGACTGACGTCATCGTGCTCCTCGGCGGTATCATTCCCGAGGCGGACGTCGCGGAACTGAAGAAGGCGGGCATCGCAGAAATTTTCCTGCCTGGCACTTCCACGCAGGATATCGTTGATTTTATTCAGAAGCGCATAGCGCAAGCCTCTTAAGCCCACGCGCGTTCGAATTTCACCCGCGTGTAGAGTGCCGAAAATCCCTGGCGCACTACGTTGCGCTGCGAAATACTTCCAGGCTGAGCGATGCAAACCGCCAAGTCGCATTTCTCCGCAACGGCTCGCGCTAGCCGTTGCTTGAGAAGCGCCGTCTGCACCCCGCGATTGCGAAATGCCGGCAGCGTGCTCGCTCCAAACAATCCGGCGACGCCTTCGCGTACCGCCAGCGTCGCACCACCTGCCACGGCCCCATCGACGCGCGCCAAATAACATTCCACGCTGGGGCCAAGGGCGAACATTTTCATGATGTCGAGAATTTCCTGGGTTACCGGAAAATTCTCGGAAAAGCCCTGGGACACCGTCAGCGTCCACAAGCCCATCTGCTCTTTCCCGATTCGCTCCAGCGTGACGCCTTTTGCAGGATCGGCCGATACCGCGGCCGGTAAATCCGGGCCGCCTAAGGGGAGTGCCATCACGTTGGAAAATTCCGTCACGCGATATCCGCGCTCGCCGAAGTGCCGGATCAGCGAAGTGTGGGCCAGCGGGCAAGTCTCGACGCGCACAGCTTCGTTTCGGCTGCGATAAAACCGCTCCAGTCGATCGAAGTCTTCCTCGCTGACCGCGCCGTCCAGACCCAATCCCACGGCTTGCGTAACCGGGGATCCCGCGCCGCAATAAATCGCGAATCCCCCGGCGATGCGTTCCACCGCCGCGCTGGCGCCCGACGGGAGCAACTCCACTGCGTTCGCGCAATTCACGGCTGCGTGAGCCTCCGCCAGTTCGATTCTTCGCGCCAATGCCAGGTCAAGAAGCGGGGCGGTCATCGCGTTTCTTCCTTTGTTTTTCGATATTTCTGGCGGACTTCGCGCTCCTGGAGTTTGATTCTGTGCTTTTCTTCTTTCTTGGCTTCGGGATCCGTTTTGCGCAGCAGGAAGCCCTGTTCGCGGTCCAGTTTTCTCCGGTTCTCGAGCCGCGCCCGATCCAGAGTTCCGGCGAGGATTGCGGCTTGCACCGCGCAGCCTGGTTCGTCTTCGTGGCGGCAATTTCCGAAGCGGCATTTCGCCGCGAACTCATCCACATCGGCGAATGTCTCGGCGACGCCTTCGGACGCGTCCCACAATTGAAGTTCGCGCAGACCTGGCGTGTCGATGACCATGGCTCCGCCTGGCAAGACCAACAACTCTCGCGACGTCGTCGTGTGGCGCCCGCGGCTGTCTTTCTCGCGAATGGGCTGCACTTGCTGAACCGCTTCTCCCAACAAACGATTGACCAAGGTCGATTTCCCTGCCCCGGACGAGCCGAGAAGCACGACAGTGCGACCGGGTGCGAGGAAGGGGTCGAGCAGCTCGATTCCCTTGCCAGTTCGCGCGCTCAACGCGAAAACCGAGATGCCCATCGAGATTTGCTCTACCTCCGCGATTCGCGCCAGCGTCTCATCGCAACCGTCCTCTTTATTCAACAAGACGACCGGCGTCGCTCCCGATTCCCGGCCCTGCGCCAGATACCGCTCGACGCGCCGCAAGTTAAAGTCGCCGTCGAGCGCGACCACGATGAAGGCGGTGTCCACGTTGGCGACGATCACTTGCTGTGCGACTCGCTTGCCGGCCGTTTTTCGGACGAACTGACTTCGCCTGCGCAAGACACCGTGTATCGTTGCCTGTTTTCCGCCGTCGGGAATTTCCGCAACCACCCAGTCCCCAACGGCAGGCCAGTCGCTGCCTGCTATCGTGACGCTGCGCATCTTGCCGGAAGGCGCGGCCCAACGTTCCTCGAAATCGCCCGCAATTCGCCACAAGCCGCGATGTTGCGACACCACTCTTGCCGGCACATATCCCAAATCCTGCTGTTCTTGCCATAACGCGTCGAAGTACGAATCCCAACCTAATTCCTTCAGAGACATCCTCAAACCTTCCTGCTGCTGAAAGGCAGCGCCCCGCTCGCGCCTGTCGAAACAGACGCGCGCGGCCTTGCGACCGGCGGAAAAATCAGCATCATAAACGCGCCGGACGCGGTTCTGACTTCGATAACGAAGTGAAGAAAGAAGGCGGTGTTACCCGCAGCAAAGGAAATGGCTGAAGGCACACACGCACCGTAGAACTTCGACTGAGATCGTCACAGGCGCCTCCAGCTTGCAGGATGTGGTGCCTTGGCTCACCAATACAACGCATCTTACAAAGAGACTCCCGGCCGGGTCAACCCGCAACTATGTTCGTGTCGATGGGCACGGCCTCGCGCTTCAGCGGAGGAGACCGTATACTGAGTCCATTGCGATTAGCAGTGCATGACTAGTGTGAGGGTTGCGAGTGTCCGCGTCCGTCCTGAAAACCAGCGTCAACGCCAAGTCACCTGACTTCGCGAAAAACAGCCGCAAGGTCGTCGATCTCGTCACCCAAATCAAGAATGAAGAAGAGCAGATCTGCCAGGGTGGCGGGGCCAAAGCGATCGAATCGCAGCATAAAAAGGGCCGGCTGACGGCCCGCGAGCGCATCAAGAAGCTTGTCGATCCGGGATCGCATTTCTTTGAGCTGAGCGTTTACGCGGCCTACGAAATGTACGAAGAGTGGGGTGGGGCTCCGGCAGCGGGTACGATCACCGGCCTGGCGCGCGTCTGCGGCCGCACCTTCATGATCATCGCCAACGACGCCACCGTGAAAGCCGGCGCGTTTTTTCCGATGACCGCGAAGAAAGTGATTCGCGCGCAGAATATCGCTATCGAAAATCACATCCCCACGATTTATCTGGTCGACTCCGCCGGGGTGTTTTTGCCGTTGCAGGAAGATGTCTTTCCCGACACGGACGATTTTGGCCGCGTGTTTCGCAACAACGCGGTGATGAGCGCCATGGGCATCCCGCAGCTTGCCGCGATTATGGGCATGTGCGTCGCGGGCGGTGCGTATTTGCCGCTGATGTGCGATCACATTTTGATGACCGAAGGGTCGGGTTTGTTTTTGGCTGGCCCTGCGCTGGTGCAAGCCGCCATCGGACAGAAAACGTCCGCCGAGGATCTTGGCGGCGCGAAGATGCACTCGCAGATCAGCGGCACCGTTGATTTCCGGGAGCCGGACGACGATGCGTGCATCATCCGCATCCGCGCACTGGCCGACAAGATGGGTGCGCCGAACCCTACACCGTTTAGCCATGTTGCTGCGCGCGAACCGCTCTATCCCGGCAGCGAAATCTACGGCGTCTTCTCGAACGATCCCGGTAAGCAGTACGACATGCGGGAAATCATCGCGCGCATCGTGGACGGCAGCGAATTCGAGGAATATCGCGCTGAGTACGGCGAGACGCTGCTGTGTGGCTACGCACGCATCGGCGGCTGGGCTGTCGGAATCGTCGCCAACCAGAAGAAACACGTGCAAACGACAGCTCGCGGCTCGGATCAAAAGCGCATCGAGTTCGGCGGCGTGATTTACACCGAGTCCGCCGAGAAAGCCGCCCGCTTCATACTCGACTGCAATCAGAACCGCATCCCGCTGATCTTCCTGCACGACGTGAACGGCTTCATGGTCGGCAAAGACGCCGAATGGAGCGGCATCATCCGGGCCGGCGCAAAGATGGTGAACGCGGTGTCCAACAGTGTGGTGCCTAAAATCGCCGTCATCTGCGGCGGCAGCTTCGGCGCCGGACATTACGCCATGTGTGGCAAGGCTTACGACCCGCGTTTCATCTTCGCCTGGCCAACGGCACGTTACGCGGTGATGAGCGGGGACGCCGCAGCCAGCACGCTAGTCGAAATCAAGCTGAAGCAACTTGAGCGCGAAGGCAAAAAGGTGGACGAGAAAGCTAAAAAAGAACTCTACGATTCCGTTCGCGCCACTTACGAACACCAAACCGACCCTCGCTACGCCGCCGCCCGGCTCTGGGTGGACGCCATCATCGACCCAGCCCACACGCGTGACGCGCTCATCACCGCCCTGGAAGCTGCTTCTCTAAATCCCGAAATCCGCGAATTCAAAACCGGCGTGCTGCAAACGTGATGCGCTTTCGTATTCGCACCTTGCTGTTTGGCGCATTCGGCCTGCTCGTCGTCTGGTATCTCGCAAGCGGCAGAACCGAAATCAGCTGGTGGGTCGTCGTTCATCGCGCAACCCGATCGGGTTGGGACCTCTCTCAGGCGGATCGCTATCCACACTACGGGCTGCTGTATTACGCATCGGCCTTGGGCGCTTTGATTCTGTTCGTGATTTGCGCGATAAGAACTGTCGGAGAAGTCGTACAACGGAAACTAAAGGTCGTGGATGACAAACCCAGTAAAGCTAATTGAGTGCCCGAGGGATGCCTGGCAGGGGCTGCCGGATTTCATTCCCACAGAACTCAAAGCGGAGTATATGCGCGAACTTGTGCTCGCCGGATTCACACACATCGACGCTGTCAGCTTTGTTTCGCCGAAGCACGTGAAGCAGATGGCGGACAGCGAAGAAGTCATGTCGAGATTCAACGATTCCCTTTCCGTGGACATTGACCGGCCGGACATCATCGGAATCATCGTGAACGAGAAAGGTCTCGAACGCGCGTTGGCAACTCCCGGAGTTACGACGATTGGCTATCCGTATTCCATTTCCGCCTATTTTCGCCGCGCGAACGCCAACATGAGCCGCGATGAATCCCGAAAGCTGGTGGAGAAATTGAAGAAAGACGCCGCCGCAGCGAGTCGCGACCTCGTAATTTACATCTCCATGGCGTTCGGGAACCCGTATGATGAGCCTTGGGGGCCCGAGATCGTGCATGAAACGCTGGAGTGGCTGAAGGATATTCGCGTGCGTACCGTTTCGCTGGCCGACACCGTTGGCACCGCGGATCCCAAGCTTGTCGGCGATCTCTATCGCGAAGTGAAGGATCACGTCGCAGGAATCGAACTCGGTGTGCACCTACACAGCCGTCCGGAAAATGCCGAAGAGAAAATCATGGCGGCCTACGAAGCGGGATGCCGCCGCTTCGACAGCGCGCTCACCGGACTTGGCGGGTGCCCGTTTGCCGGAGACAGTCTTGTCGGCAACATTGCCACCGAACAGGTTCTCGCGGCGCTGAAAAAGGTTGGAGCTGACCCGGGAATCGAACCTGAAAGGCTCACGAAGATTCTAGCCATGACCAACGAAATTCGGGTCAAGTATGCCCATGCTCCGCTGTTAAATTGAGGAGGTGTCTCGATCATGTACTCCACACTTCTTCTCGAATACCGCGACGCCGTCGCCACCATCACGCTGAACCGGCCTGACAAACGCAATGCGGTGACGGCCACAATGATCGCCGAGCTACAAACGGCTCTCGATGCCATCGAGAAAAATCACTCCACTCGCGTGGTGATCCTCACCGGCGCGGGCAGCTGCTTCTGTGCCGGAATGGATTTGGAAATGCTAGCGTCGATCGCCAAGCAGTCTCCCACCGAGAATCAGGAAGACTCCCGCCGCATCGCGAAAATGTTGCGGCGAATCTGGAGTTTCCCCAGGCCGATGATCGCCGCCGTGAACGGAGCCGCATACGCCGGCGGTTGCGGCATCGCGACACTGTGCGACTTCACGCTCGCAGCGCCGGAAGCAAAATTCGGCTACACGGAGGTTAAGATCGGTTTCCTGCCAGCCATCGTTTCCGTTTTCTTAACGCGGCAGATCGGAGAGAAACGATGTCGCGACCTGCTGCTGACGGGACGCATCATCAATGCGCAGGAAGCGAAGGAATTTGGCCTGGTGACCGAGGTCGTGCCCGCTGGGCATCTACTCGACCGCGCTGAAGAACTCGCCAACGATTTAATCGCGGCCAGCCCGAACAGCCTTACGCGCGCGAAGCACCTGCTGACTTCCTCCGCCGCGCCCGCACTCGATCACGATCTGGAACGCGCCATACTAGAAAACGCGCGCATCCGCTGCACCCCGGATTTCAAGGAAGGCGTCGCCTCATTTCTGGAGAAGCGAAAGCCGGTCTGGCATACGAAGCAGGAATAATCCACCACATGCGAACGATCGAATTTCACGACACGACCGTACGGGTGCGCTACTCCGAGACCGATCAGATGGGCGTGGTCTATCACGCCAACTATCTCATCTGGTTCGAGGTTGGCCGCGTGGAATTGATGCGCGCGATAGGCTTCGAGTACAAAGCCATGGAAGCCGAAGACAATTGTCATATCGTGGTGGCCGAAGCGCATTGCCACTACGAAAAACCGGCCCGCTATGATGAAGTGCTTCGGATTCGCACGCGAATCGCCGAATGGAGGAACCGCGTCGTCAAATTTTCCTACGAAATATTTCGCGACACGGACGATGTGCTGCTGACAACCGGCTCAACGACGCACGTAATCTGCGGCAGCAACGGCCGGCCGAAGGCGTTGCCTCCCAAATACCGAAATGTGCTGTTGCACCTGAATGTTCCCAATCCTGATCGGAGCGAAGCATAAGCATGGTCTCAAATCCCTCTCGTGCGATAGAGCTGACGGGCAACGATCTGACGTTTGCGCAATTGTATGACGTAGCGATTCGCGGCGAGAAGGTTTCACTAGCCGCGGACGCGATCGAGCGCATGAAGGCGTCGCGCGCGGTGGTCGAACGAGTGGTCGCTTCGGGCGAAACCGCATACGGAATCAACACTGGCTTCGGCAAGCTGGCTTCGGTGCGCATCTCGGCGGAGCAGGTTCGCCAGCTGCAGGTAAACCTGGTGCGTTCGCACGCGTGCGGCGTCGGTGTGCCACTGAGCGAGGCGGAGACCCGCGCGATGATGCTGTTGCGCGCTAACGCGCTGGCCAAAGGTCTCAGCGGGATTCGCCCGCAGACCGTGGAAACTTTGTGCGCCATGTTGAACGCGAAGGTGCATCCGGTGATTCCATCGCAAGGCTCGGTCGGCGCATCGGGCGATCTTGCTCCGCTGGCGCATCTGGCGCAGGTGGTGATCGGCGAGGGCCGAGCTTCGTTGCAAGGGGAGATTCTAGCGGGCAGCGAAGCGATGCGGCGGGCGGGGATGACTCCCGTTGCGCTGGAGGCCAAGGAAGGACTGTCGCTGCTCAACGGCACGCAGGGAATGCTGGCGTTGCTGAGCCTGGCGCTTCACGAAGCGGATGTCGCGGCGGACACTGCCGATGTGGCGGCGGCGCTATCCCTGGACGCGCTACGCGGGAGTCCTGGGGCGTTCGACGCGCGCATCATGCACGCGCGAGCGTATGCGGGAGCCGCGACGACGGCGCGGAATCTCGCGCACTTGAACGAAGGGAGCCAGATTCGCGAATCGCATCGAGCCGCGGAGAAAGACCCGCGAGTGCAAGACGCCTACAGTTTGCGATGCACGCCGCAAGTGCACGGCGCGGTGCGCGATTCGTTGGCCCAGGCGCGCGAAATGGCGGCGGTGGAATTGAACAGCGCTACCGACAATCCGCTGGTATTCGCGCGCGATGGTTCCGGCGATATCATAAGCGGTGGAAATTTTCACGGGCAGCCGCTGGCGATGGCCGCCGACCAGGTCGCGATTGCGCTCGCCACACTAGGCGGGATTTCCGAACGCCGTATCGAGCAGATGACCAATCCGCTGACCAGCATGCTGCCGGCATTTCTGACGCCGGAGCCGGGGCTGAACTCCGGTTTTATGATCGTGCAGGTGACCGCCGCCGCGCTGACCAGCGAGAACAAGACGCTGGCGACGCCGCACTCAGTGGACTCGATCTCTACTTCGGGCAACCAGGAAGACTACGTGTCGATGGGCATGAGCGGAGCGCGGCGACTCGAGCGCATGCTCGGAAATTTGCGCCACACGCTGGCGATCGAGCTGCTTTGCGCCTGCCAGGGGATCGATCTGCTAGCCCCGTTGCAAACCGGGACGTTGGCGAAAAAAGCGATGGCGGCGGTGCGCGGCGTATCCGCGAAAGTCGTCGAGGATCGTCCCCTGTCGGCGGAAATCGCGACAGTGTCGTCGCTCGTTGCCAGCGGCATTTTTTCCACGATTCTGCACTGATCCGATTCCGGCGGTGGTCCGATTAGAACGATGGAATAAAAAGCGCGAAGCCTATGGTAGGGCAGGCTGCACGTCGGTTTTGCGAAAGTCGTCACCCTTGAAGAGCAGCGGTTCACCTGTGGACTTAGCCAGGGCGTAGGAAAAGCAATCAGCGAAGTTAAGTCCCGCATGACGCCCCTTGCCGTAATTTGAGAATGCCTGGCACGCGACATAGGCCTGCTCAACGGTAACCGGCTGGATAGCAACCTTGGCGTTCCGGAAAAACCCATCTGATTGACGGACGGCAGTATCGCCTCCGCGGGATTCCGCAACGATCGTAGTTTCGACAAGTGTGGCGGCAGAGATGCTACGTGATTCTGCGTTGGCGATCGCAGCGGCGAAAACCTCGAAGCCCGGTTCGCCGAAAACGATCGCAAGAACGGCAGAGGCGTCCAGAATCACTTCGGAAGACCATTTTCGTCGTACAAGAGTTCCGCGTGATCAACGTGCGGTCCCGGAAACAGAGACGCACCGCGACGGCCAATCTCCATGAGACTGTCTAGTATCGCCCGCCTCTTTCGCTGTTGACGCACGCGATCCAGACGCTCGCGGAGAGCTTCGGTGACAGCCGCAGTCATGGTTTCGCCGGTTTCTTTTGCCAGGAGTTGGGCGAGCTTGTGGGCTTCGGGATCCTTGATGTTTAGGCTCATAGTGTCTACCGTGGTAGCCTTCAGTCTACCATTCTACCATAGTGCGTGTCAAGGGTCCGCGCTCGAGGGCCGACATCTGCGGCCGCGAGGCGCTACTGCGCCAAGGCGGAACGCAGGAAAGTCAGCATTCGGTAACCGGCTATATGGCTGAAGGGGGGGAGCTCCAAGGAGTAGTGGCCACAATGGAGTTCGAGGGTGCGGAGATTGGCACCGTGCTGGCGTAGGGCGGCTAGCATCTGGGCCGTTAGCTCAGGCAGGAAGGTCGGATCGTACTTGCCGTAGACCATGAAGGCATTCTTATTTGCACCCAAGCCGCGCTCTACGTAGGGCATAGGGCTCACGGGAGCCCAGAACTCGCGGAGTTCGTCTACCGTGACGTGGTGGCGGAGGCTCTCCCAGACGTGCGTCGTGGTCATGCCCCCGCTGACTACATCTGCGAAATAGGTGGAGACATGGAAGAAACCGCCGGCGCGGAGGGCGTCATCGTGAACCATGGTGATGTAGCCGACCGAGGAGCCGATGCTGGTGCCCAGGATTCCCAGCCTTGTAAAACCCTGTTGTTCGAGCCAGCGTAGGCAGCGACGAGTGTCCTGCACAGCCTGGCGGTTGGCTTGGAGGGTTAGGCCGATGTTGGGGCCTACGAGCTGGTCCGCGCGCTCGTGGCCTTTGGCCATGCGGCGGTCGTGGTACGGGAGGCTAAGGCGCAGGACCGTGATTCCGATACGCTGGAGCCATTCGCAAAGGCCTCGCTGGCCGTGCCATTTGGCGTTCCAGTTGGGGAGGAGGACCACGGCGGGCATCGCGTGGCGCGATTGGCCGGCTGCAGCAGCCGATTTTGAGGAGAAGAATTGGGCGTGGACGGTGTTGTTTTCGGGCCACGGCGACGTGGTCGAGCTGGTGAATGTGAGGACATTTTCGGGGTCGAGGGCGTAGTCGCTGGCAGGAGTGGTGGCGAACCACGCTTGACTGTTTTCGATCGCCTTCTTCGCGTATTCGCGGACGTAGGCGGCGGGATCCGGGTGGGAGGGTTCACCGCCAATGTGCTGCAGGCCCCAGTGAAAGGGTTGGACGCGACGGTTGTCGTCGGTGGTCCAGCGGCGGTGCTCGTAGCGGCGAATGCGGCGTTCAAACCAGTGCATGGTGGAAAGTCGACAGTTGACAGTTTACAGGCGAATCGTCGGCCGGGCCAAATGCGAGAAATCGAGAGTTGTCCTTGGAGGTTCGTAAACACCGCGACGGTAGGGAGACCCATGCGCTTAGCGAAAGATAACCCGGAGACGCTGAGCGCGCTGACTTGCGCCCCAATACCTAGGCAGGGGCGAGATTAGCAGGGAGCTGCGAAGACCCGACCCACGCTATATAATTCATCGGGCACGGGTTAGATAGCGGTTTATTGAGGGGCTCGGGGTCCTGTGGCAGAGTCGAGATGTGGTCATCGCCTTCTTTTTTCTTTTCGGGATTGTGCTGGGGAGCTTCCTGAACGTCTGCATCACGCGGATTCCGGAAGGGGTGTCGATTGTCACGCCGCGATCGCGGTGCCCACGATGCGAGACGCCCATCAAGACGTACGACAACGTGCCCGTATTCGCGTGGTTGTGGCTGCGCGGGAAATGCCGGTCGTGCGGATACCCGATTTCGCCCATGTATCCGCTGGTGGAATTGCTGACGGGAATTCTGTTTGTGGCGTGTTATCTGGATTTTGGCCTGACGCAGGCAACCGTGAAGTGGTTGGTGTTTACCTGCTTGATTATCGTTTTGACGATTACCGATTTGCGCGTTCGCTTGCTTCCCGATCTGATTAACTGGCCTGGATTTGTAGTGGGCCTTTTTTTGTCGGCCTGGGTACCGCCGGACGGCGGCACGCTGTTCTGGCTGACCCTGAGCTTGTTTCATCGGGTACCGCCTGGCTATCTGCTTGGATTGCTCGATGGACTGATCGGCGCCGCTTTCGGCAGCCTGCTGCTGTGGGGGGCGGCGGCGATGTACAAAGTACTTCGCGGGCGCGACGGCATGGGATTAGGCGACGTGAAAATGATGGCGATGGCAGGGGCGTTTCTGGGACTCCGTGGAACCTTCCTGACGATCCTGCTGGGGACCCTGCTGGGAAGCATCGTCGGCGGCGCCATCATTCTCGGATTGTATGTTTCCGGCTGGCAGCTTGCGCTCGCAGAGCGCGCCAGCCGGCGAAACTTGGGGACTCTGAAGGTTTTGCGGTGGATGCTGGCGAGCCAATACCAATTGCCCCTGGGCACGTTCCTAGGGATCGCGGCGCTAATGGTGGTTTATCTTGGGCCGCTGACGGCACGGTACGTGGCTAGCCACTTTTTCCTCTGAAGGGCAGAGTAACCGAAGGCGGCGAAATGGTAGTTCGAGCTTTATTCGAATGTTAGCGATTCTCCAAGCCGGTGGGCCACCGAACCTCAAGGCGCTCGCGATCGCGCTGGCGTTGATCCTGGCCGCGATTGCCTGGCTGGTGTTGCATCTTGTGAGGAAGTTTTTCAAGGACACGCGCGAGGCTCGCAAAAACGAGATGCATGCGGCCCCGCGCATCGAAAACAGTGCGGCGTTCATGACCGCGTCGATGCAGGGCGTGATCCAGAAACTGCGCGAGCAGGAAAAAGAACTGGAGCGGCTGCATCGCATCGAGAAGGAACGCGCCGAGCACACCGAGCGGCTGAGCGAGGAAGTTACCCGCAACATGCCGGCCGGCTTCTTGATGGTGAACGCACTGGGAATCATTTCCGGCGCGAACCCGGCAGCGGAGCAAGCGCTGGGAATCCGCGCATTGAATTACCGGCGGTACAGCGAGGTATTAGGAGAGTCTTCGGAACTCACGAAGCTGGTGGCGAAATGTCTGGCGGGCGGAAAGATTTTTCGGCGCGAGCAGGTGAGCCACAGCTCTCCGGCGGGAGATGCGCGGCGGCTGGGAGTGACGATTTCGCCGGTGCGGCGTGGCAATGAAAAGGTCAGCGGCGCAATCTGCCTGCTGAGCGACTTGACGGAATTGGCGGCATTGCAGCAGCAGATCGAATTGAAAAAGCACCTCGCGGCGCTAGGCGAGCTGTCCGCTGGAATCGCCCACGAATTCAAGAATGCTCTGGCGACGATTTCGGGTTACGCGCAGATGATTCGGGCCGAATCCGCCGACCCTGAGATTTTGGATCATTCGGAACGCATCCTGGAGCAGACGCGGAACATCACACATGTAGTGACCGAATTCCTGAAGTACGCCCGGCCACTCGAGATTTCCGAAGAGGTCGTGGATTTGGAAGGCGTGGTTGAGAAGGTGGTTACAGAGATCAGCGGCGGGATGCCCAATGTAGCCGTGCGCAGTGAAGGTGAGTTTGGAAGCGTGGCAGGAGACGAAAGTCTGCTGCGGCAAGCGATGCTGAATTTGGCGCGAAATGCGGCCGAGGCTTGCGCGGAGGTGAAGGACGGCGTGGTGCTTGTTCGGGGTGAGATCGTGCGCGGTGGCGAGATTGGTTTTCAGCGGATCACGATTGCCGACAACGGACCGGGAATCCCGGCCGAGGCCCTGCCGAATTTGTTTCACCCGTTCTTTACGACAAAGCCACATGGAACCGGATTAGGCTTGGCGGTGGTGCAAAAGATCATCGTGCAGCATGGCGGGCAAGTGGCGGCGCGGAACCAGCCAGCGGGCGGCGCTGCCTTTATCGTTACGCTACCGGAGTGGCGAAGCGGGAGCGCGGAAGAGGTAGAATTGAAGAAGCACGTCATGGAGATTTAAAGATACGTGATTCCGGGGCGGTCCAGCTCGGCGCCGGGGAGGCATATATGCGATCAATAACTTGGCGAAAGACCGGAGTATACGTGCTGGTGGTGCTGCCCGTGGGAGGGCTGGCTGGTATTGCGGCCATTGCTCAGCAGCAACAGCAGGCGCAGCAGGATACTACGCAGCAAGGCGCTACGGATCCGGTTGCGGAAGCGGCCCGCAAAGCTCGGGAACAGAAAAAGGCGGAACCGAAACCCAAAAAAGTTTACACGAATGAGGATTTCGGCGGCGGAACGCCGGCCCCTGCGGCAGCCGCTACGACTGCCAACGGGGAGCCGAAGGAAGGCGCTGCGGCTGACGATAAGGACAAAGCTCCAGCCGACGGTGCAAACAAGAACGGCGAGGAAGCCTGGCGCAAGCGTTTCAAGGATGCGCGGGACAAATTAGCGCAGGCAGAGCAGGAACTCGACATTTTGCAACGCGAGGCACAGAAGGCCCAGGTGCAGTATTACAGCGATCCGCAGAAAGCTCTGGCCGAGCAATACAGCCGCAAAGATATCACCGATAACGACACCAAGATTGACGCGAAGAAGCAAGAAATCGCCCAAATGAAACAGCACATTTCCGACCTCGAAGACGAGCTGCGGAAGTCGGGTGGCGATCCCGGCTGGGCGAGATAACGAAGAGTCAAAAATAAAGAAGTAATGAAGTGAAGAAGTCGGGATGTAAAGATTCGGCGCCGCTGCGCTCGACCGGTTTCGTCTTCTTGGTTCTTTTCCTAGTTCGCTGCGTCATTACGTCTTTACTTCATTACTTCGCCGTTTCTGGCTCGCTGCTTCCCTTCTCCGCACACTTGATGTTAGTTCCCACAAGAGCCTCGATCGATTCGTGGTAAAAACGGAGCACATGGAATCTCTGCTGCTTGTGGAAGACAAGAACGAACTGCGCGCGATGCTGCGCAAGGCGCTGGAACGCGCGGGCTATACGGTGGACGAAGCGCCGGATGGCGCGGCGGCGATCCAGAAAATTCGCGCGCGGCGTTACCTGTTGGTGCTGACCGACCTGAAGCTGCCGGGAGCATCCGGGCTGGAGGTGTTGCGGGCGTCCAAGAGCGCGGACGCGACCATTCCGGTGATTCTGCTGACCGCGTTTGGGTCGGTGGAAGAAGCGGTCACCGCGATGAAGGAAGGCGCGTTCGATTTCCTGCAGAAGCCGGTGGACCTCGATCATTTGAAACTTTTGGTGCAGCGCGCGGCGCAGCAGCAGGAAATGTTGCGAGAGAACATCCTGCTGCGCGAAGAATACGCGGCGCGGTATGGATTTCCGCGAATCGTGGGAGAACATAGCTCGATTCGCGACGTGAGCCAGCAAATCCAGCGTGTGGCGGCCACCGATTCGACGGCCCTATTGCTAGGGGAAAGTGGCACGGGCAAGGAGCTGTTCGCGCGCGCCATTCACCATTTGTCGCCGCGGCGGGAGCAGCCGTTCGTGGCGCTGAATTGCGCGGCGATACCCGAGGGATTGGTCGAGAACGAATTATTCGGGCACGAGAAGGGAGCCTTTACCGGAGCCGGGGCGCGCAAGGTTGGGAAGATGGACCTGGCGCATCGGGGGACTTTGTTTCTGGATGAGATTGGCGAACTGCCGCTGGCGATTCAGGCGAAGTTGTTGCGCGTGCTGGAGGAACGACGCTTTGAGCGTGTCGGCGGAACGCAATCGATCGATGTGGATGTGCGCATCGTGGTCGCGACGAATCGCGACTTGCGAAAATTGATCGAGGAAAAACTTTTTCGCGAGGATTTGTATTTTCGCATTTCGGCGGTGCCGATGACCATTCCGCCGCTGCGCGAGCGCGGCGAGGATGTGTTGATGCTGGCGGAGCATTTTCTGGAAAAATTCAGCCGCGAGTTTGCGAAGCCGGGCCTGGAACTTTCCCAGGGAGCAAAGGAAAGGCTGTTGGCGTACCGGTGGCCGGGTAACGTGCGCGAATTGCAGAATACCCTGGAGCGGGCGGTGATTTTGGCGGATGGGCTGAGCATCGATGCCGAGGATTTGCAGCTGCCATCGGCGCGGCCGGACGTTGAGAGTTTGCCGGCAGGGATGCTGCCGGAGACTTTTAACTGGGAGGGGTCGCTGGAGGAGATTAGCGGACGGGCCGTGGCGCATGTGGAGCGCGTCGTTTTGGAGGGAGCGCTGCGGGAGTCCAAGTGGAACAAGACGCGGGCCGCCGAAAAGCTCGGGGTATCGCCGAAGACGTTGCTGGCGAAACTGCGGGCCGTGGGGTTGGAAGAGTAACTCCGGAAGAAAATCAAGGAACATTTTAGAGGAGGGATTTGTGCCTGACGTTTTAGGCATGGGTCTGTCTGCGTCTAAATCCCGCCCTCTGACCCTTTGTATTTCCTCTCGGGGTAAAGAGAGCAGCTACAGTTTTGTCGCGGTGTGCAGGGCTACGGTGCCGAATGTCCAGACCCGAAAATCGACCCTGTCGTAGCCGGCGGCGGCCATTCGTGACGCAAGTTCCTTCGGGCGATAGAAGCGGGAAACCGATGCGGGTAAGTAGGAGTACGCGGAACCGTCGCCGGAGATAAGGCTGCCGATGCGCGGGAGCACGTTTCGGAAATACCACCGATAGAGGTCACCGAGGAGTCCGTCAGGGGGTTCGGTAAATTCGAGAATCGCCAGGGTGCCACCGGGTTTGAGGAGGCGATGGATTTCGCCCAGGCCGGCTTCGTAGTTGGCGAGGTTACGGAAGCCGAAGGCGGTGGTAATGAGATCGAAGGATGCGTCGGCGAAGGGCAGGCGTAGCGCGTCAGCTTCGAAAAATGGCATCGGCGTTGCGGAATTCGCGTCCGAACGAACGGGCAGCGAATTACTTTTTGCGCGGGCGCGCACGAGCATGGCGTGGGAGAAATCCGCGCCGATGATTCGGGCGCGGGCAGAATGAGCGAGAGAGAACGCCAAATCACCGGTACCGCAGCAGAGATCGAGAACCAAAGCGTCGGGGCGCATCAGAATGGGGCGCAGGCGCCGCGCCACGCGGGCGCGCCAGAGGCGATCGAGTTGCAGCGAAAGTAGATGGTTCAATAGATCGTAGCGAGGAGCGATCTGCGTGAACATCTCGCGAACCTGGCGCGAAGCGTCCGCTTCCGATCGGGCGCCTTCGGGAAGCGTACCTTTCGCTGGTACGGTCGCTTCAGGCATGGGCGTCCGATTTACGCATGGCCGATTTCGCAAGGAACTGCGGGGCGAAACGTAGGACGCGTTCGACGGCGTCGTGTGGAACGTCTTCGTATGAACCGGCTTTGCCCAGGCGCGGGGACAAAACGAAGCGCAGCTTGCCGTGGAGTGTTTTTTTGTCAGAGCGCATGGCGTTGAATAGCGAACGGCCAGGTATGCGCGGCCACGACGGCAGGGGGCCGATTTGCCGCACGAGCGCAACGATTCGCGAGACGTAGTCAGGACCACAAATGCCAATTTCGTGAGCCAGCAGAGCGGCGGCCATCATTCCCCAAGCAACGGCTTCACCGTGCTGGTAGCGGCGGTATTTCGTGGTGCTCTCGAGAGCGTGGGCAAAGGTGTGTCCGAAATTCAGGATTTCCCTCAGCCCGGACTCGCGTTCGTCCTTGGTAACGACGCGGGCCTTGATGGCGGCGTTGCGCGGGATCAAGTACTCGAGCGCGTTGAGATCTCGTCGCAGCACCTTACCCATATTTTTTTCCAAGTAAGCGAACATTCCGGGGTCGGCGATGATGCTGTGCTTGATGACCTCGGCGAGGCCGCCGCGGAATTCGCGATCGGGAAGCGTTTTGAGAACTGCGGGATCTGTGAGGATCAAATTGGGCGGGTAGAATGCGCCCACTAGATTCTTCCCTTCCGGGAGATTCACACCGGTCTTGCCGCCGATGGAACTGTCGACCTGGGCGACGAGCGTGGTCGGCACGTGCACCAAGGCGACGCCGCGGAGATACGAGGCGGCGACAAATCCGACTACATCGCCGATGACTCCGCCACCGACCGCGACCATAAGAGATTTTCTGTCGGCTCCAGATCGAACCAAATCGCGGGAAATCGACTCCACCGTGCGCAGATTCTTCAGCGTCTCGGCGTCGTTCGTCAGATGCACGGTGCTGGAATTTCGAGCGCCCAAATCGCGATGAACACTGTTTCCGACAGCGCGCCAGACCTTCGGTGAGGACACAAAGTGCACGCTGGAGAACTTTCCGAGACTCGCAATTTCCCTGGCTGCGTGCCGGAGGATACCGGTGCCGCACACAATCGCGTACCTACCGGCTGACGAGTTTACAGAAATGCGTTTTGGGTTCATTGAGCGGGTACTAGAAATGTAGCACAGTGTTGAGATTCTGGATTTGCCCTCATGGGAGTCCCTGGGCGCGGCTTTCGTCAGGCACAGGCAAGAGTGCCTGTGCTACCCGAGGAGAATTCCTGCTACGATACTTGGGCAATTACGCGATCGCTGCTCATGACGCATCCCCCTAAATCCCACCGTGCTGATTACGTTGTTGTGGGCTCTGGAGTTGCCGGCCTGCGCGCGGCGATCGAGCTGAGCGATGCGGGCAGCGTGCTCGTGCTGGCCAAATCCGATTTGAGCGATTCGGCGACGTCTTGTGCGCAGGGCGGAATCGCGGTCGCACTGAGCGACGAAGACGAGATCAGCCTGCACGAGCAGGACACCATAAAAGCGGGCGACGGCCTTTGCCGGACCGAAGCGGTGGCGCTGCTGGTGGAGGAAGGACCGAAGTACATCACGGAATTGATCGAATGGGGCACGGAATTCGATCGCGCGGGGACGAAATTGGCGTTCACGCGGGAAGCGGCGCACAGCAGGTCGCGCATACTGCACGCGCATGGCGATTCCACGGGGCGGGAAATCAGCCGGGCATTGCTGGCACGCGCGCATACGATTCCCCACCTACATCTCCGCGCACATGCCTTCACGACCTCG
>JBEKWY010000052.1:0-31477 GCA_049512575.1 Candidatus Acidiferrum sp. | reverse complement strand
TGGCCAAACACCAGAGCTTTACCGTGGCCACGGACGTGAAAGTCTACTTCTGTGATCCGCAGAGTCCCTGGCAACGCGGCTCGAACGAAAACACAAATGGGCTATTACGACAATACTTCCCGGGGAAAAAAGACCTGTCCGACTATACGCAGTTGGATCTGGACAAAGTAGCGCTACGCTTAAATCAGCGCCCGAGAAAAACCCTAGGCTTTCACACTCCCGCGAGTAAACTTCGAGCCAGTGTTGCGTCGACCCATTGAGACCACCCGGGTTACCGGAGATGTAGTGTTCTAGTACTCAGCCTCCGGTAAGGGCGTGGTCCAATTGTTTTGTCTTTCCTCATCGGGCATAATCGGCGGCAGGCACGAATACGGAAGAACCGGAAAGCGGCTGAGCGTCGTTTGTCGAACTGGAGATGTCAATGAGCGGCGTACAAATCGAACAAAAGAGCTATGAGATGCCCCCGCGAGAGGGGATCAGCATCGCGCATTTTCTCACCGTCGCCGACGTCGAGCGATCGGCTCGCTACTACGAAAAGGTCTTCGGCGCTCGCATTCTGACCATGGGGGACGGCAACGCACCTCCGTACCTTCAGCTTGCGAATATCTGGATGATTCTCAACGTTGGGGGCGGGCCGACCCCGGATAAGCCGACGGTGACACTCAGCGTCCCGGACCCGAATCACATCAACAGCTTTATGAATTTCCGCGTTGCGGATATTCAAGCGTGCTACGAATTGTGGAAAAGCCGAGGAGCCGAGTTCCTCACGGAACCGATTCCTAAGTACGGCGAGATTCGCTGCTACATCCGCGATCCTGACGGATACATTATCGAGGTCGCACAGAGCACCGACCTTAAGTACGGATGACCTTGGCCCCGGAAAAGCATTCTCACAGTCCAAGGTGAGTTGTGGCTGAGCGGGAAGTAATCGGCTGACCCCACCGTCAGGTCCTGACACGTCGGATTATCGGACAAGTCCTTTCGGCCAAAATCCACTTATACGATAAGCGCGTCAATGAGGGGTTGGCCAAATCAAAGCCGATTCGTGATTTGGTTTGAGATGGAAACGGATGCGAAAAGATCGCGAGCGAATGCAAATGGGGTATATTGGTTTGCAGCCGAAAGGCAAAACGGAAATACCGGTCTAAACGGATCGAGGAGGAAATCATGGCCAAAGTTCTCGCCCTTGTTTTCGCAATTCTCACCATGGCCCTGTTGTGCTGTGCGCCGCCGGCGTCGGCCCAGGTCGCCGTTAGCATTGGAGTGGCGCCCGTGTGTCCGTACGGGTACTTCTCGTACGCTCCATACAACTGCGCGCCTTACGGCTTCTACGGGCCCGATTGGTTTGTTGGCGGCGTGTTTGTTGGAGCTGGCCCCTGGTTCCACGGCCCTGATCACTTCTCCGGCCATGTCGATAACCGGTTTGACCCTCATCACGGCTACAGAGGACCGCTGCCTGGGCGCGGAGATGAGCCCAACAACCACTTCCACGGCAACGAGGCGAGAGATGGGAAAGGCCACGTAGTCAAAGGCGATCATGACGCCGGCAATGAACACGAGCTACCCGGACATCACCGCTAGAACGGGGTGCGCGGAACGCGCTCTGACTGCCACGGAAATTTCACATTAAGGCTTCCATGAGCAAGCATATAGCGTGGATTCAGCATGAACGGAATCCACGCTATAACTGCTGCGCGGGGTGTGACAAACTCCTGTGCGGTTGGGTTACCGGGCATGTGAAATCCCTAGCCTTTCGCAAGATGTGTGCGCTGCACTCGCCCAAGGGCTAAAAAGGCTCGCCGCCCAGGGTTAGCGGAGTGGGCCAAAAAAGCTTTCGATCTTGGCCTGTCGGGCTGAGTGCCTGTCCTCACGTACTATTGAAGATTCCCGGCCTGGTGTTAATTCTAACTTGTTGCATTCCATTCCAACCCGTAACCCGTCCAGGGAGCCAGCTATGCCCGGCAGAAACGGCGAAGGAATCAGGCGAAGCAGTCGCGTGACGCTACGGGTACCGCTGAAGGTCTACGAGCCGGGCTCGAATAAACGATTTCTTGTGGAGGAGGCATGGGCTCTGAAGGTAAGCCTTTGGGGCGGGCTTGTCTGCCTCAGAACGACTGTCAACCGAGCCCAAAAACTGTTCCTGGTGAATCAAGCCACCGGTGAATCGGCAGAGTCCAAAGTAGCCTATCTGGGCCCCATGCATCTGGGCGGGAGGCGACTAAGGCTGGTAGCCATAGAGTTCTTGAGACCGTCGCCTAGTTTTTGGGGCTTGGACTTTCCTATGGTCGATCCCAGCCGAACTCGGGCCACGCCCTATGCCCACTAGCCTCGGGCTCGACAAAACATCCCTCCAGGTCCGTAATTTTCTGTTGAACCCACTTCTATCTGCAGTCGCCCCAGCTTTGATTGGTATAAAACACGACCGTGTACCAATGACTTTCTAAACGATTTACGCGAGGAACCTCGCAAGGTATGCCATCGAACTTACCTGGTTGGTGGCTCCGGGCAGCCGCCGAAAGCGAATCTGTTGGATCAAAAACGAGAAACTCGGTGGTGTCCTCTCCGCCCCAGCCCCAGGCGTCCCACTCGACATGCTTAAACTCTCCGTTTGCTGAGGCAGGCTGTGCCAGCACCCTGTCCTCGTAGTTGTGCGACCACAGCAACCATCTGGTGTGAGTGCGGATCGCTGACGGATGCTTGATGTCGAAAAGGAAGAAAATTGTTGAAACAACCCAAAATGTGGCCAATGCCGGCAGCAGCGTTCGACGCTTGGAACGGCCCTTGCCGATGGCTGTGTATGCCAGCAACGTGATGCTGATGGCCACCAGGATTGGACCGGCAAGAAACAGGTACAGGAAAAGTCCAGTATCTGCCTGGCAGATCGCAATCGAAAAAAAGACGACAAACGCAAGCAGCGCGGCAAACGACGGCAGCCGCCAGTTAAACGGGTTCGGGTTAGCTGTTTTCTGATCCATTCTCGTGGTTTTTTGCTGGACACCCAGATCATCGCATTTTTGCGTCGCAGCAGTTGCGGTGAATCCGCGGCGATTGCTGAACGTGCTAGCCACGCAAGTTCGGAATCTGTGCTTGCCAGCGTCAGTGCCCGGTTAGTCGGGTAGTCGGAAACAGGCCGACCACTCAATTTCTGGGCGGTTTGACAGTCCCAAGTTGCGCCGATAGTATCAATCTGTACCCCGGCGAAGAGATCTTTTCCACACAAAACATTTCAACGCCAAGCGGGCGGCTCTCGATGAACCTCGCATATTTCGACTGTTTCTCAGGCATTAGCGGGGATATGACGCTCGGCGCGCTGATTGATGCCGGGTGCGACGTGGCGCATCTGCGCAAAGAACTTAAAGCGCTGGAAGTCGCTGGCTGGGAGCTTTCGGCGGAAAAAGTCTGGAAAAACGGGATGGCGGCTACTTACGCCAAGGTCAGGGCGGAAGATCGGCAAACGCACCGGTCATTGACCGACATTTTGGAGATTCTGAAGAAATCTCCATTGGCGCCACGAGTCCGTGATCGCGCCGGCGCTATCTTCCTGAAACTCGGCGAAGCGGAAGCCCGGGTCCACGACGTGCCGGTCGAAAAAATCCATTTCCACGAGGTCGGGGCGGTGGATGCGATCGTTGATATCGTCGGAGCATGTATAGGCTTTCACGCGCTGGGCATCGAGAAATTTGCCTGCTCGCCGCTCAATGTCGGCGGGGGCACCGCCAAGATGGCGCACGGCGTCTTGCCGGTTCCCGCTCCGGCCACTGCCGCGCTCCTGACCGGGAAGCCGACCTACTCGAACGGCGTGCTGCGGGAGTTGGTCACGCCTACCGGCGCCGCCATTGTTGCCACGTTGTGCGATTCGTTTGGGCCGCAGCCGCCTATGACGGTGTCGGCCATCGGCTACGGTGCTGGGACCGCTGATCTCGAAGGGCAGCCCAACGTTCTCCGCATCATGGTCGGGGAGTCCGCCGAGAAGGCTGTTCCCGGGTACGACGAGGAAATTTCGGTTATCGAAGCTAATCTCGACGACATGAACCCGCAGATTTACGGTTATTTTCTGGAACGAGCTTTGGCCGCGGGGGCGCTCGATGTTTACACGACGCCGGTGCAGATGAAGAAGAACCGGCCGGGGACGCTGCTGACGGTGCTTTGCAAACCGCAAGATGCCAACGCGCTGACGTCGTTGATTTTTGCGGAGACGACCACGTTTGGCGTGCGCACGACCACGGCGCGACGGCGGATTTTGCCGCGCGAGCATGTCAGCGTTTCCACCGCGTATGGCGACGTGCGCATCAAGCTTTCTCGGGTGAACGGGCACATCCTGCATGTTTCGCCGGAGTTCGAGGATTGCCGGAAATTGGCGGTAGAAAAGAACGTGCCTTTGCAGCAGGTGATCAACGAGGCGCTGCGGCGGTACCAGGGGGGGCAATAGGATGTTGTTGGTGACGTTCGTTTGGAGATTTGTAATGGCTGGCCCGGCTGAAGCCCGGCGCCTACATAGGGGCGGGCACGGCGATGCCGTGCCCCTACGGGGGCGGGGGAAATACTAGAGATGCCGCCGACCAAACCTAAATATTATTTGACGACGCCGATCTACTACACGAACGGGTTGCCGCACATTGGGCACACGTATTCGACCATCGTGTGCGACGCGATTCGGCGGTACAAGCGCATGCTCGGGTACGAGGTGATTCTCACCACTGGGACTGACGAGCATGGGGTCAACGTCGAGCGCTCCGCGAAAAATGCCGGCGTGCCTGAATCCGAATTCGTGGCGAAGATGGCCGCGGAGTGGAAAGCGCTCTGGGATGAACTCGGGATTCAGGGCGACGAATTTATCCGGACCACGGAGGTGCGGCATGCGCGCACCGTGCAGTGGCTGTTTAAGCTTTGTCGCGAGAACGGCTACATCTATCCCGGTCACTACACCGGTCAATACTGCATTCACGATAACGCCTACGTGGACGTAAAGCCCGGTGAACCTTGCCCGGACTGCGGGCGCCCCACCGAAACCGTTACCGAAGCCAACTATTTCTTCAAGCTGTCGGCGTTCCAGAATGTTTTGCTGGATTTCTACAAGAAGAATCCCAACTTCATTCAACCGGAAGCGCGCCGCAATGAAGTGCTGGCCTTCGTTGAAGGCGGACTGAGAGATCTCAGCATCACGCGCACTTCGGTCCGCTGGGGCATTCCAGTGCCGGGCGAGGAACCGCACGTGTTCTACGTCTGGTTCGACGCGCTGACGGCGTATCTCAGCGCCGTAGGCGGGCCCGAATACGAGCGGCGCGGCTTCTGGCCTGCGGACTTGCATCTCGTCGGCAAAGAAATCATTCGCTTCCACGCCGTCTACTGGCCGGCGTTCCTGATGGCGGCGGGCCTGCCGATCCCCAAACAAATCTGGGCGCACGGCTGGCTGCTGATGGACAGCGCGAAGATGAGCAAGTCGCTGGGCAACGTGGTGAAGCCGCGCCCGATCGTTCATGCCCTTGGCCTGGACGCGCTGCGCTACTACTTATTGCGCGAAACCGTTTTTGGTCAGGACGGCAACTTCAGCTATGACGCGCTTGTTCAGCGCTACAACAGCGACCTGGCCAACGGGCTCGGCAATTTAGCCAGCCGTACCGCCGCCATGATCCAGAAAGATTGCGGCGGGAAAGTTCCCAAACCCGGTGCGCTCCAGCCGCAAGACACCGCGCTGGCGAAGCAGGCCCAGGAAGATATCGGCGAAGTGATGGAGCTATACAAAAACCTAGGCTTCTCGAAAGCCCTGGAAGAGATCTGGTCGGTAATCGGGGCGACGGACAAGTATTTGACCACCGAGCAACCCTGGGCGCTGACCGACTCCGAAGCCGATCAACAACGCCGCGCCACGATCCTGTGGACCACCGCCGAAGTCCTGCGTGTAGTGACGGCTCTAACGCATCCGGTCCTGCCCGAGAGCACCGCCAGGGTTTGGACCTTACTCGGCCAGGCAGGTCAACTCGGACATCTGGAGCTCGAAGGCCTAAGCTGGGGCCAACTGAAACCGGGCGCCACGCTGGGCAAGTCCCAAGCGCTCTTTCCACGCATCGACAAAGCAGAAGCCATAGAGAGGATGGAAATTATGGAGAAGGAAGAACAGCAGCAACCAACGCCAAAGGTGGCTAGCACGCCGGTGACATCCGCCACCGCGCCGGCGGCAACAGGCGCAGCTCCAGCAGCGGCGCCAGCCGGAGGCGAGAAAATTGGAATTGAAGACTTCGCCAAGGTCGAGATGCGCGTAGGCCAAATCAAAACCGCCGAGCGCATCGTAGGCGCGGACAAACTCTTGAAACTGACGGTAGACATCGGCACGGAAGTCCGCCAAATCTGCGCCGGCATCGCTCAATACTACGAACCAGAAGGGTTGATTGGGCGAAAGGTAGTGGTGGTGGTTAATTTGGCGCCACGCAAACTGCGCGGCGTGGAATCCAATGGGATGATTGTAGCGGCAAGCGTCGGCCCCGAAGGCCGCCCAATCCTTGCGGGCTTCGGCGAAGACGTAGAAGTGGGGGCGCGCTTGAAGTAGCGAGCAAAGCCCTTGTAGGGGCGCAGCACGGCTGCGCCCCAAACGCCCAGACGTAAGAAAGCTATGACTCCCGACGAACTCCTCCATCACGGCCACCGATCCATTCGGCTCCCGACGCGTGACTACTCCGCCCTAGGAATCTACTACGTAACGATCTGCACGGAAAAGAAACGCTGTATCCTGGGCCGAATAGAAAATGCCCAAACAAATCTAACGGCCGTCGGCAAAATCGTCCGAGAATACTGGCTGCAAATTCCATCTCACTTTGCCAACGCCTGTCTGCACGCGTTCGTCATCATGCCGAACCATGTGCACGGGCTAATCGAATTTGTCCCTGGCGTTGAGGTACGACCGAACGCACAAACTCGTCGCCGCGTGTTTGATTCGACGGCAGTTCGACCGAGTCCTCTGTCTGCAATTGTGCGGTCCTTCAAAGCTGCCGTTACGAAGCGCGCGCGAATAGACCTTCATTTCAATGGCGATGTTTGGCAGCGCAATTATTTTGAGCGCGTCGTGCGCGACGGCCAGGAATTCTCGAATGCGACCCGATACATTGCTGAGAACCCTTGAAGTGGGCATCGGATCGGGAAAACCCGGACGGAGGCAAGGTTCAGTGACCTTGCCAAGCTGGGGCGCAGCAGTGCTGCGCCCCTACAAGGGATAGCTACCTTAGCGATCGAACATGCGACTTGTCGACTCCCACGCCCACATCGACTTCCCGCAATTCGCGGACGATCGCGAGGCTATGTTCGATCGGGCGCGAGCGGCGGGAGTGGAGATGCTGCTCGCGATCGGCACGGGGCCGGGGCCCGAGAAGCTCGCCGCCGCCATTCCTTTCGCCGACCAGCACGAGTGGATCTACGCCAGCATCGGCGTCCACCCCCACGAAGCTAAGGACGTGACTCCGCAGCATCTCGAGCAGCTAACCCAGCTAGCCAAGCATTCGAAAGTGATCGCTTGGGGCGAAATCGGCCTCGACTATTTCTACGATCACTCTCCTCGCGACGTCCAGGACCGCGTCTTCCGCGAACAACTGGCGTTAGCTCAACAAGCCAAGCTTCCCATCATTATCCACTGTCGTGACGCCTGGTTCGACACCCTCAAAGTCCTCGAAGAAGTCTGGAAGCCGACCGGTTTGGGCGGCATCCTGCACTGCTTCACCAGCACGCTTGAGGACGCCCACCGCGGCCTCGACATGGGCTTCCTGATCTCGTTTGCAGGCAATTCGACTTATCCGAAAGCTTCGAACATTCGCGACGTTGCGAAAGCTCTGCCGCTCGAGAACATTCTGATCGAGACAGATTCTCCGTTCCTCGCGCCCCAAGGCTATCGCGGCAAGCGCAACGAGCCTGCCTATGTAGGCGAGGTAGCAAAGGCCATCGCGAGTGTGAGAAACTTAGCCACGGAAGAAGTCGCTTCGGCAACCGCTGCAAATTTCCGGCGTTTTTTCAAGCTGGAAGAAAGGCCTTGACGGAGGCCTCGCCAAGCCGTGCGCTGCAAGCCGCCAAGGCTAAATGGACTTCCAGTTGACTTCATAAGGTCGACTTGGAGTCGACTTAATTAGATTGACGCCTTCGCGGTCGCACAGGATACTGTGCGCTTCGCACGCACAACGTTCATGCAGGCCAGGAGGAAGGCCATCGCGCTGCTCACAGCCAGGGAGATTTTCGATCTCGTCAGAGATGACCTCGTGCTCGTGGAAGACGAACTGACGCGACAAAGCGCCACGGCCTTTGAGCCCGTCTCCGAGATCACCACCTATCTGTTGGGCGGCGGCGGCAAGCGGCTGCGCCCCGCGCTCCTGCTGCTCTCCGCGCGCTACGCCGGCCACCGCGGCCCCAGCGCCATCAAGCTCGCGGCGGTGGTTGAACTTCTACACAGCGCCACGCTGATTCACGACGACGTGATCGACAGCGCCGACACGCGCCGTGGCCGGCCGTCTGCCAACTCCCGCTGGGGCAATCATCGCAGCGTTCTGGCGGGCGACTGGCTTTACATGCAGTCGTTTCAGATGGCCCTGGAAGAACGAAATTTTAGAATTCTCGATGTGCTCATTGACCTCACC
Source organism: Candidatus Acidiferrum sp. (assembly GCA_049512575.1). Lineage (GTDB taxonomy): Bacteria > Acidobacteriota > Terriglobia > Acidiferrales > UBA7541 > Acidiferrum. The sequence continues at coordinate 22,868 of JBEKWY010000052.1, read as the reverse complement.
CAAAAAATGGTCGAAGGCGAGCTTCTGCAATTGGCGAAGATTGGTCGCATGGATGTCACCGAAGACGACGCGATTCAATTAGCGACGTATAAGACAGCCTGTCTGTTCGGAGGCTGCGCGCGACTCGGCGCGGTCCTGGGCGGTCTCGAAGGCGGTGACGAACTGGCCCTCGCGGAGTACGGGCGCTACGCAGGCTTGGCGTTCCAACTCGTAGATGACCTCCTTGATTTCACCGCCTCGGCGCAGCAGCTGGGCAAGCCGGTCTTGAGCGATCTCAAAGAAGGCAAAGTTACGCTCCCTCTTATTTATGCGATGGAAAATGGCCATCGCGATGCGCGCGAACTGGTGGCCCGCATCCTGAAAGAAAAAGAGTTCGACTCCGTGCGCCCGGAGACGCTGGTAGCGCTGGTGCACGAATCCGGCGCGCTCGACCGCGTCCGCACACTGGCCCACGACTACGCCCGCCGCGCCAAAGCCAGCCTGGACGGCCGTAACGATTCCGACTACGCCCGCGCCCTGCTGACACTCCCCGACTTCATTTTGGAGCGCGAGAACTAACGCCGAAGGTTTAAAGCAGGGCGCTTTAGCGCGACCCTCCGGCGCATAACGATCGGCCATGCTGCCATTCAAGCTTGTCTATCACGAACGCTATGACCTGAATCTTGGCGCGCACGTATTCCCCTCGCAAAAATTTCGCCTGATGGCCGAGGCGCTCCTCGCTGAAGGTATCGCTACCAAGGACGATTTTCTTCGCCCTGAACCTGCTGGCGACGAAGATATACTCCGCGTCCACACCGCCGACTGGGTCCGTAAACTGAAAACCGGCACGCTCACCGCCAGCGACGTAATGAAACTGGAAATCCCTTACTCGCCCGAACTTGTGGAGGCCGTCTGGCTCGCCGCGGGTGGAACCATTCTTGCGGCACAGTCCGCCCTGCGCGACGGATTCGGTGCGAATCTTGGCGGCGGATTCCACCACGCCTACGCAGGCCACGGCGAAGGTTTCTGCGCCATTCACGATGTCGCGGTCGCGATTCGCCGGCTGCAAGCTGACAACGCGATTCGCAAGGCGATGGTCGTTGATACCGACGTGCATCACGGCAACGGCACGGCCGCCATCTTCAGCGGAGACGACTCCGTTTTCACGATTTCCATTCATCAGGAAAACAACTACCCCGCGCACAAGCCACCTTCCGACATCGATCTCAATATGTGGGATCGCGCTGACGATGTTGAATATCTCGGCGAACTCGTCCCGGCAGTGCAGAAATCGCTGGATGAATTCCGTCCGGACATGGTGTTCTATGTCGGCGGCGCCGATCCCTTTTGTGAAGACCAGCTCGGCGGCCTCTCGCTCACAAAGAGGGGGCTAACTGAACGCGACCGCAAAGTCTTCGAAGAAGCCCGCCGCCGCGGGGTCCCCGTGACGACGACGCTAGCCGGCGGCTACGCCCGTCAGATCGAAGACACCGTGCGCATTCACGTGAACACCATCCTCGCCGCGCGCGACGTCGCTCGCGCGTTTCCCTCCGCCAACGCCGCTACGAACTGATACACTCCCCATCCTGAAATCTTCGTTCGATCTTGTCCAGGAGGCCGAATGTTTCTCCGAATCTCCAAGCCGGCAGCTGTTTTTGCGCTCGCATTCTGTTTCGCGGCATTTTGCGCAGCCTCTTTTCCATCGGCCCGGGCGGGGAAAACACCCGCTGAAAAGTTGAAGGTCTACATCTCCGTGGACATGGAAGGCGTGGCCGGCACCGTCACCGCCGACCAGTTGTTGCCGTCGGGTTTCGAATATGAACGGTTCCGGCGCTTCATGACCAACGAAACCCTCGCGGCTGTGCAAGCCGCGAAGCATGCCGGCGCCAGTGAAATCGTGGTGAGCGATTCCCACGGCAATGGTGAGAATCTGCTGATCGAACTATTTCCAGCGGACGTCAAGATCGTGCGTTCTTGGCCGCGTCATGGAGGCATGATGGCGGGTTTGGACGCGAGCTTCGACGCGGTGTTGTTCGTCGGCTATCACGCATCCACCACGAACCCACACGGCGTGCGCGCGCACACGTTTTCCAGCGCCCACCTGGCCAAGGTCGCCCTGAACGGCAATGCCGTCACCGAAGGCGAGTTCAACGCCGCCTACGCAGGGGCACTAGGCGTGCCGGTAATTTTCGCTTCGGGTGACGACGTCGCGATGGCCGAACTCAAATCGCGCCTCGGTAATCTGGAAACGGTCGAGACGAAAAAGGCGCTGGGATTTCATTCCGCGGAAACGCTGACGCCCGATGCAGCCGTCGACAGGATCCAGGTTGGCGTCCAAGCCGCATTCGCACGTAGACACGATTTCAAACCCTACGTCGTCAAGGCACCCATCACCCTCGAAATCACCTTCAAGAACTACACTCCGGCGGAAATGCTGACGTACCTGCGGATTGTAGAGCGCGTGGATTCGCATACCGTTCGGTTCGTGGGGAAGGATATGGCGGAGGCTTCGGATTTCGTCGATTTCGTCGACACGTATAACGCGGATATGGCGCCGTGATAATGGGTCAACGGAGGTGGCGACTACCGCGTCTAGAGCTTGAGCTTCTCGGAACGGAATGCTGGCGGGCCTGAAGGCCCGCGCCTACATAATCGCGTTAACTCGGCGATTCGTCAGGGCTTAAGACTGGCTGCGGCTGGGGCCAGGGCTTGATGAATCGCTGCGGTTAGTGATTGCTGGAAGGCATCTTCGTCTCCGTAGCCTTCGGTGCGATAGGCGATTTTTCCAGCGCGATCGATGATGACCACCGTGGGGAACGAGTTGACGGCAAAGAGCCGATCGAGCCCATCTGCGAAGACGACGGTGGTCTGCGGTCTCACTTCTTTTAGGTAGGGCAGGACGAGGGTTTCGTCTTCGTCGCAGTCGGCGGCCAGAAACAATACCTCGTGGTTCTGGTGGAAGTCGATCGCCACGCGATCGAAGACCGGCTCCAACGCGCGGCAGGGTCCGCACCACGTCGCCCAGAAATTCACCACCAATACTTTCCCTTTTTCGGCGGAAAGCGGAAAGGCGGAGCCATCGGGAATGCGGCGGAGCGTAAATTCGAAGGGCTCTTTGGCATTGGCATTTTTTGCCGCGGTTGCATTCGCCGGTGACTGGGTCACTTCATCGTAGGTATGAAGGACGTACTCGCCGAGACCCTCGTCGGAAGCGTGCGTAAGTCGCCATACATTGCCTAGCTTCTGGCGAATTTCGCGACGGTCCGCCGCGTTTTTAGCGTCGGCCAGCGCGAACGCGCGAGCATATTGTTGAATGGCGCGTGGCAGATCCTTATTCATTTCGGCGATTTCGCCAAGTTTTTCCGCGGCTCCGGCGCTCGGCTCGAACGCGTAACTGTCCTCGAAGTCCTTCTGCGCCTTGGCGGTTTCATGGAGTTTCAAGTACAAGCGTCCGCGAAGAGCCAGGATCGTCATGCGGTCGTGGTTTTTGCTGGCTTCCCAGTCTTCCTGTGAAATCTTCGGAGACTTCTCGTCGCTTGCAATGTAGTCCAGCACTCGCGTCGAGTAACTGGTGGCGCGGCGCAGCCCGGCTTCGTCGCCGCCGCGCTCCAGCAGTTGAATGGCGAGCACGGTGATGGACATGTCGTCAGGAGTTAACGCAACGATCCGTTCGGCATAGTCTGCGGCGCGCGTGGTGTCGCGCAGTTGCAGGGTCGCTTCGACCAAGGCGCGATAAATTCTCACGCGCTGTGGCGCTTCAGGATATTTCTTCAGGAATGCTTCGAGGTTGCGGACGAGCGCGGCACGATCGTTTCCGGCGTTGTCGATGGCTTGTTGGAGTTCCTCGTCTGGCGAAGGTGGCTTTTGTTGCGCGGCCTGTTTATCGGCCAATTTCGGCGCGGAGGATTGCGGGCTTTGCGGGCGCGACGCACGGATCGCTGGAGCGAGGAGCAGAAGTTGCGCGGCGACGCACATGGCTGCGAGGCGTTTACGGGCGAACAGCATTGCTTCTATTCTATGCAAACTCCGGGAATCGTGCATCGCGAACGTAGGTAGATTGACGAGGATAAAGATGGAATGTCACGCGTGCTGGTCTGGGCAAGCCGGGGAGCAGCAGTGATGCACCCAACAATGAGGCAATGGGCGGGGGCGCCGGATCGGGCTATGAGGCGCGGACGCGGATTTCGCCCGAGATGGTATGGACTTCGACGCGCCCGCCTCCGTTGCCCATGCGGGCGCGGAGGGAATGTTTGCCTTGCTCCTCGATCACGATGGGAACATCGGTCTTAATCTGGCCGGAAACGGCTTCCGCAGTCAGGTGAAAGTTTGCGCTGGGCGGGACGCCGAGCTCCACGACGCCCGACACTGTCTTCAAGTCCCAGTAGCTGCTCTCACTGGGATTGCCCTGCACGTCCACCCGCCCCGAAGCTGCGTGCGCCTTGACGTCGCGGGTCGCGCCTTGCACTTCCACGGTTCCGCTGGCGGTGTCCGCGTCAACGCGCCCGCCGGGTCCGGAAACCTGCGTGGTTCCGGAAAGCGCGCTGATTCTCACGTCACCCTTCACCCTGGCGACGTTCACACTTCCGGACGCGCTGGAAGCTCGCAGATCGTCGCCGATATTTGTCGCCTCGATCGAACCGCTCAGAGTGGTGAGCTGCGTTTGACGGTCGATGTGATCCACGCGGATCGACCCGGAGGCGGAATTCGCTTTCACCGGGCCTCGAACGTTGAGGATCGTCTGCGATCCGGAAGCGACAGAGGTGTCCACGTCTGTGTCGCGCGGCACTTCGATCACGTAGGAAATGGAGATGTTGTTGACGCGCCTCAGCTCTTTGCCAATGCGCACGGTGTCGCCTCGTTGTTCGATCGGGGGATTGTTTACGACATCGTCGAGACGTTTTTGCGGACTGTCGAAGCCCATGCCGGAAGAGCGCGCGTCCGCATGGATGTGAACTTTGTTGTCGGCGCTGCCGGTAATGGTTACGTCGCCGGAGGCATTAGCCAGTTCCAGGCGGATTGGCGTGGTGACAGTGAGAGTGCGATCAAAACTGCCGCTGGCGGCGGGTCCCATTGTGCAGCCGGATGTGGCTACGGCGATGGTGGTCAGCAAGAGGGCTAACGACATTTTAGGTTTTTGGTGCATTGATTCAGCTTTCCGGTCAACGTCAATTGGCGTTGACGTTGGCACAGGCCCTTCGGTCCTCAGGGCGAGCAAGAGTACTTGGGCTACCTAGGCGCTCACAGTGTGGTACGCAGAATGCGGAGATTATGTTCCGGGAAGGGGTTTCACTCAAGCGGGTTCCGAGCGTTTCAGGGTCTCGTTCAGCGAACCTTGGCGGTAGCCTTCCAGATCAAGCGATACGTAGGCGAAGCCGGCGGCTTTTAGTTCCTTTGCGATGGCGGCGGCCATTTCGGGAGAAAGCGCTCGCGGCATTTCGTCTGGGGCAATTTCAACACGCGCGAGTTTGTCGTGCAGGCGAACGCGGAACTGGCGAAAGCCTAATTCACGAAGAGCGGTTTCGCCGCGCTCTACGAGAGAGAGACGCTCGGGGGTCACTTCCGTACCGTAAGGCACGCGCGAAGCGAGACACGCGGACGCGGGGCGATCCCAGGTGGGTAATCCAGCGCGCTGAGAGAGCGCACGAATTTCGAATTTGCGCATGCCGACGTCGAGCAGGGGCGCGAGGACTCGATGTTCTTTTGCAGCGCGGTGGCCGGGGCGGAAGTCGAGCGTGTCGTCGGCGTTCACGCCGTAGGCCGTCGCCGTGAAGCCACGTTCTTGAGCAATGCCGTCAAGAACGGAGAAGAGTTCATCTTTGCAGAAAAAGCAACGGTCGGACGCATTGGCGCGGTACGCAGGATTTTCCACCTCGTGCGTTTCGACAAACTCGTGGCGAAGATCTTGCGCGCGGACGAAATCTCCGACGATGTTGCGGTCGTGCGCTGAATAGCTGGGCGAGAGGGCGGTGACCGAAAGGGCGCGATCGCCCAGGGCCTTTTGCGCGGCCCAGGCGAGGTAGGCAGAATCAGCGCCGCCGGAAAGCGCGACAATCAGCGACGGGATTTTCGCGAGACTGGCGAGCAGCAGGAGTTCCTTTTCTTCGGCGGATGCGCCCGAAGTTTCTACTGAACGGATTTGAACGATAGCGGCCATTCGAGTGTCAGTATAGCGCAAAGCGAATGCAAGGGTGCGTTGTCCGGGCCAAATCGCGCGCCGCAAATTTCGATGTCAATTCATTTCGCGCCTAACTTCGATGCTTCGGGACGCCGTTTGGCCTCCGTCTCTCCCGTAATTCATCGACGACGAAGCAGACAAGGATGCTGGCGCTAGCGAGGTCGCCGGTTACTTGAAGTCGAGCAAAATATTTACAGTGTGGTTGGCTTCATCGGGCTGGATCCAGTGGCCGACATTGTCGTAGTGGACTGGAAGATTGTGAAAGATGTCGGTGGGTTTAGTTTCCAGCTTGGTGAGAAATTCCTCGAATATGGCTTTGTCGAACAGTTCGCCTTGCGGAATGGTCCAGGCGTCGCGCAGGCGCTTCTCCGCCGTTGGAGACAAGCCCGTGATGGTAAGGGCATCGAATTTGTACGCCTTGCCTTCCTCGATGCGGACTTTGTAAGACAGCGTGTGCGCCTCATCGTCGTAGGAGGGCAGCGGATCAACCTTCGCATCGAGGTAGCCGACGTGGCCGTACTCTTCGCGGATGCGGTCCAGTCCTGCTTCAATCGCCATACCGTCGGCGACGTCACCATCCTTCAGTCCGAGGTCACCGGTGAGTGTGGCGGAGGGCAGCAGGGAATTGCCGGACCACTCCACGCCCTTCCATTTGTAGATGAGGCCGGGCGCAACCGGAACGAACACGGGGATTTGCTCGGGAAGTTTTTGATTGGGATTTCCCGTGAGGCGAATCTCGGGAGGGCCGAGCTTTGCACGCAGATAGCCCTGCTTCTGGTAAATCGGCCGGACTTGCTCCGTGAGAAATAGATCGATGGCCATCCGTGAGTAGGGTTTTCCTTGTAATTCGGCGAGTTCCTGCTGAACCATTTTGGACGAGTTGAGGTTCGCGTCGCTGAATTCCAGGCTGGAAATTTTCAACGCAGCACCATCGATGTGGAATTCCTGGATGTTCCCATCACCATTCGGGTTGGCGATGACTTGATGTTCGATGGCGGCTTGCAAGCCGTGCGCGGCCAGGAATTCGCCTGCTATCTCGGCGGCCTGATCCACCACGGCGCCAGCGGTTGGCAGGGTGCCGTCGTAGAATGGGAGTTTTGCGTGGATGGCGTCGTTGAGTTCGCCGTCGGTGAACCACGGGAGATTGTCGAAGTAGGCGGGGATGCGTTGGGCTTCGTCGAGGGTGAAGGTTGCGACGATTCCGTCTGGGCGAGATTGGAACTTGTAGGTCACGTGAGAGAAGAGGCCGCTTTGCACGAGTTTGTCGGCGGCCCCTTGAAGGTCGTCGCGTCCGACGTCTGCGCCGATTTGCAGGCCGCTGATGGTCGCGACCTGTGGATTGGTTAGCGACTTGAGACCGTCGGTGCGGATTTCGCGAAGCGGTGCAGTTGCGGTCGCCGTGGCTGGCGGATTTTGCGGGCGCGGGGGTGTCGAAGTGACGCAGAGCAGGAATGCGCACACGGCGAGGTGGATGCTACGGGGCATGCGGTTAGTTTACCGGAAATTGCCGCGGCGATTGCAATCGCTCGAGGCACTACTCAACCGTTACGGATTTGGCCAGGTTGCGTGGTTGATCTACGTCGCAACCACGGCGGATGGCTATGTGATAGGCGAGGAGTTGCAGCGGGACGATTTCCAGCAACGGAGCGAGAAGCTCCGGCGCAGCGGGCACTTCTAGTACATGGTCCGAGGACTTACGGGCGAGGTTGTCGCCTGCAGTCACCACGGAAATCACGATGCCGTCGCGGGCTTTTACTTCCTGGATGTTGGACACGCTTTTTTCGTAGCGCGTTACGGAATCGGGATCGGATTCGTCGTGGGTGGCGAGTACGACGACCGGGAGATTTTCGTCGATCAACGCGTTCGGGCCGTGCTTCATTTCGCCGGCGGGATAACCTTCAGCGTGAATGTAGGAAATTTCCTTGAGCTTGAGCGCGCCTTCGAGCGCGATGGGGTAATGGATACCGCGGCCGAGGTAGAGGAAATCGGTATGACGGAAAAGTTGCCGGGCGAGATTTTCGTACACTCCGGTTTCTTCGGCTTGTAGAACCATCTCGATCTTGTGCGGAATGCGGGTGAATTCCTGCAGCAGCGATTTCGAAGCTTCGCCGGTGAATTTTCCGCGGATCTGGCCGAGGTGCGCAGCGAGCAGGAGCAGCGCGGTGAGTTGCGAAGTGAAGGCTTTCGTCGAAGCGACGCCGATTTCCGGCCCAGCGTGCGTGAGAATCGATCCCGCCGCTTCGCGCGTGACCATCGAGCCCATCACGTTGCAGATCGCTAGCGTGGGCGAGCCCTTGAGTTTCGCTTCGCGCTGGCCGGCCAGGGTGTCGGCGGTCTCGCCGGACTGACTGATGCAGACGGTGAGCGTCTTGGAGTCGAGGATGGGATCGCGATAGCGGAATTCGCTGCCGTAATCGACTTCCACGGGAACGCGCGCGAGGCGCTCGATCATAAACTTACCGGCGAGGGCGGCGTGCCAACTGGTGCCGCAAGCGACGATGCGTACATGCTGGAAGTCGCGGAATTGCTGCTCGGTGATTTGCATTTCGCCGAGGAAAATCTTGCCGGTGTCTTGCGAGATGCGGCCGAGCAGGGTGTCGCGGACGGCGCGCGGCTGCTCGAAAATTTCCTTTTGCATGAAATGCTTGTAGCCGCCCTTTTCCGCCATGATGGGATCCCACGAGACGTGATGGGCGGGGCGGGTAACCGGGCGGCCGTCGTGATCCATTACGCTGACGCCCTTGGGTGTGAGGACGGCGATGTCGCCGTCGGCTAGGAAGAAAATTTCGCGGGTGTGCTCGAGCAGCGCGGGGATGTCACTGGCGACGAAGTATTCGCCTTCGCCGAGGCCGATGACGGAAGGCGGGCCGAAGCGCGCGGCGACGATTTTGTGCGGCTCTTTCGCCGAGAGGAATACCAGGGAGTAGATGCCGCGAAGCTCTTTCAGCGATTGGCGGACGGCCTCTTCGAGGCAGATGGTGCCGCCTTGCGAATTCTTCTCGACCAGGTGCGCGACGATTTCCGTGTCGGTTTCGGTGACGAACTTGTGGCCCTCAGCCTGTAGCTGTTCTTTCAGCTCCAGATAATTTTCGATAATGCCGTTGTGGACGACGACGATCTGGCCGGTGCAGTCGCGATGGGGATGGGCGTTTTCTTCGGTCGGACGGCCATGGGTGGCCCACCGAGTGTGGCCGATTCCGTAGGTGCCTTCGATCGGGGACTTCTGCAGGACTTCTTCGAGGTTGCGAAGTTTGCCGGGGGCGCGGCGGATTTCCAGCTTGCCTTCCTTCGTGACGACGGCGATTCCAGCGGAGTCATAGCCGCGGTATTCCAGCTTGCGCAAGCCCTCGATGATGACGGGGACGACCTTTTTAGATCCGATGTAGCCGACAATTCCGCACATGCAGCGCGTTCTCCTACCTCTGGATGATTACAGGAAAGCGTAGCACGGAGTCGGGAATCGGCGAGGGTGACGTTGGTACCGTGTGCTGAGTAGGCGCGGGGTACTATGGGTTTTTTGCAGGAAGGTTGCCGCCGATGCAGAGGGGCCTGCTTCGGAAAGCAGCGCCACAACGATCTCTCGATGTCGGTTACGCGCCTCAGCTTACTCAACGATCTCGAAGCGGTATTCCTCGATGACCGGGTTGGTCAGGACTTCTTTGGAGATGCGTTCGAGCTGTTTTTGGGCTTCGTCGCGATTCCAACCATCCAGATTCAGGACGAAAAATTTCCCCTGGCGGACGTCCTTGACGGCTTCGTAGCCGAGGCCGGAGAGAGCGTGGTGGATGGTTTGACCTTGTGGATCGAGAACCGTGCGTTTAGGCATGACCCAGACATGTGCGTGCATGGCGGCAGTATAACATTGGGGAAACGCTGAGAGTGTAACGCTGACGCTTACGGTCAGGCAGTTCGCGCCGTGTACGTGCCGCGACGGAGGTCTATCGGCTGGCGGTTCGATGCGCGTTTGTGCGCTGGGTTCCCGTGGAGTGGCCGGGGCGTATGGAGGGCCACTATTTTCGTGACCGCCGGAAGCAGTGAATCGGGCTGCTCCTTGCGAGCTCGTTTGCGCGCGGCTACTTGGCGGGCGAAGGCACGGCGCTTCTCGCCATAAATCCATTGGAATAGGGCATAAATCATGAAATCGAGCCCAAGGATGCAAAACGCGAGAAATGTGGTAACGGACATGGTTCCCTCGCCAGGACGGATGGGAGTCCTGCTTCACGGTAAGAATAGGAACCAGGGCGCTCGGAAGTCCTGAGGAATTCATCAGAAATTCGTTAGGACGCGAACCTGCACGAAAGGATTCAAGAGCTGCGGCGATGACGTTTTCACTTTACGGTTTTCTGATAAAAGCCTGAGGACTTGCTCAGCGTGGTTTTCTTAGCATCGCATTGAGTGATGTGAGGCAATGAGGCACCGCGAAGGCGATTCCCGGCATATTCAGCACTATCGAGTCGTTATGCTGGTCGCACGCGGTGGCTCAGACCCACTTCCCTCGCAACAAATCCATTTGTGCGTTCTGAATCAGAAACACCCAGAGCGTAAGGAGCCGAAGTACGATTATGTTATCCGGTCTCAAGGGTAGCGAGCGGGACTCGATTGGACCGTGCAGTGTTTGCGGGCGCGTCGACGAGCTATTCGAACTTCCCGGAAGAATCGAAAATTATTGTTTGCAGTGCAGCGCAGACCTGGCCACGTCGATGCTGTTGAAGACCGAGATCGACGAAGCAACTGCGGCCGGGAGAAGCATCGAGGCGCTGGAGTGTGAATTCCGCGAAGTCAGCAGCCGGATGCTCGGACGATCGCAATCCGCGGAGATCGGCAACGGCTGAGTTTCACTCGAACCATTCCTTGACGCCGATCGCGGCACACGAACAGGTTGTCGGGCTTGAGGTTCCGGTTGATTGGCTCTCTCGTGAGTGTTATTTCCTGTGGTCGGCGTATTCGGCGGCTTGTTTCAGCTCTTGGTCTGCCTGCACCAGCAAGCCGATGGCTCCGTCGGCGTGTCCGCCGAGTTCATCCTTGTTGATCCCTCGCGCTTCCTCCGTGTTCTGATATGCCTCAATGATATGTTGCTGCGCGGCGGCCAGATTTGGGTGGCGCTTTGCGTCGATGTTCGCCACTGGTCTTTGCGCGACCGCCAGTCCGGCGAAAACCAGCGCGGCACCCAGAACACCGCTCCACAGTAGCTTTTTCTTCATTAGTCGTTTCCTTTCGTTCGAGAAGGGCGGACTTGGTGATGGGATCGAGTCTCGCCTTGGGCTGTCAACGACAGTAGACCTCAGAGCAAAAGTTTGCAACCAGGCCACCGCGAAAAGGATTCGGTCCCTATTGCGGGTTGGTTTTCCGTGTTTGATGGCTGAGCGAGGTCGCGGAACGAGCGGCGGGATCGAAGGCGTGATCGAAACTTGCTTGGATCAGGCCGGTGAGTTCAGTTTCGGATAGGCCCATGCGCCGGGCGTTTTCGTATTCGTCGAGGAGGGTAGTGTGAAACATGGCCGGGTCGTCCGTGGACAGCACAACCGGGATGCCGTGGCGCGCGAGTTTGGGAAGTGGGTGGTCTTCGATCCGGGCGTTCGTGCGGCGGAGCTGGCCGGAAAGGGCGCCGGTGCGGATGTTGCTTTGCGGGCAGATTTCCAGGGGGATGCGGCGGTCAGCGAGGAGATCCATCAATGCCGGGTCCTGCGCTGCGGAGATGCCGTGGCCGATTCTTTCGGCTCCGAGAAGTTCGATGGCTTCGCGAATTTTTTCGGGGCCGCCGATTTCCCCGGCGTGCATCAGGCGATGCAAGCCGATTTCACCGGCTTTGTCGTAGACACCACGGAAATCCTTTGTGGGGATGGCTAGCTCGTCGCCGCCGATGCCGAAGGCTACGATGGCTTTAGAGTTGGCGCGCTCGGCGGCCAGGACGACTTGCATGGCCGCTTTCACGCCGAATTGGCGGACGGCGTCGAAAACGAAATTCATACGCAGGCCGCGCTTTTGGAATGGCTCGGCGGCTTCGAGCATGGCTTCGAAGTTGGCCTCGGGGACTTGCTTGCGCAGGATCATGATGCCGATGGAGAGGGTGACTTCAGCGTAGACAACGCCTTGGGACAGAAGATGCTCGCAGAGGTCGTTCGTGATCAGGGCGTAGTCGCGCGGTTCACGGAGAAAGGAGGTGACCCATTTGAAGACTTCGAGGAACTCGTTGAAGTCCTGGTAGGCGTATTTTTGGCGGACTTCCGCTTCGGTGAAGACCACGCCGTGAGAGCGGGTGAGCGCGCAGACGGTCTTAGGTTGGATCGAGCCTTCGAGATGCAGGTGTAATTCGGCTTTGGGAAGCGACGCGATATTTTGCCGGGAGCGATCTGCGGCCATATGGAAGTTTAGCAGGTTTGCAAAGATTTGCTGAACAGGGGGCGCGCAAAACTGGCTGGCACGGACAACCGATTGCAAATGGGCCATTCCACGATGGTGAAGTCTCAGTGGGGAAGTTGCGGCCGGCCGGCGTTGATCCAGGCGGTCAGCCAGTAAGAGCCAATATCCGTCGCCGCGTCGCTCAGTTGGCGGATCAGGGTGGCGGCGGTCAGGTTGTAGAAGCGATCGAAATACTCATCGTCGTAGGACTTGCCGGCCATGCGTGCGTTGCGGTCGGCTAACAAAATCGTTTCCAGGGAGCTGTGGGCGCTTAGGCAGGATTCGAAGGCGTGGTCGGTAGGATCGCTGATGAAGGCCGCGTCGTTCGGGCGCATGGGGAAGAACGAGGAGAAGCGATCGATCAGCGTGAGGCCGAACCGTTCATTAATGCCGGTTTGCAGCGTGAGGTGGCCGTCGAAATTTTCAGTCGTGTTGAAGGGGTCGTGGGCTTCGGAGACGTAGCCGGCCAGGATAGCGGCGTCAAGCTTGGCTTCGTCCCATTTGCCGAGCTTCAACGCTTCCGTCAGCTTCGCGTTGTAAACGCCAATCTGCCACGGGAGCAGGCCGGTGGCCTCGAGCTTGGACTTGCCGTACTTGCCGACCGCGGCTTTGTAGGTTCTGGGCAGAGCGGTGAACGGGAAGCGCCCGTATTTGTCTAGATAAAGGAAGTGATTGTGTTTCTCGCTAGGGTTCTTGAACTCAGCATCGAGGGGATCCGTGACGTGCTGCACGAGAAATGCGCGGTTGGCGTCGAAGAAAGGTCGAATGTCGAGTGGGAGGGTGTCGACAGCTTTGTTGACTACAATCTTCTGGGCATTGGCGCCCCAGGCGAATGTCCGGCTCCGGGTAAGCGCCAACACCGCGACAGTGCACAGCAGAACGATAGATAGTCTGCGCGAAAAGATGGAAGCGCACAGCCGTGAACCGCGGTGCCACTGTTGGGGGTTCGGGGACTCCTCCATCTCAGAATTCCTCTAGGGTTGATTCGCGGCGCGCAGGGTGCTGCGCTTGCGGCCGTAGTTGTAGTAGAACATGAGTCCGATAGCCATCCACACAAAGAATCGGATCCAGTTAGTGATCGGCAGGCCGGCCATCAAGAGAAGGCACGTCACAATGGTGATGATGGGGGCCAGCGGGCCGCCTGGTGCGCGGAACGCGCGTTTGCGATTCGGTTCGCGATAACGAAGGATCAAGACTCCGGCGGCCACCAGCGCGAATGCGAACAACGTGCCGATGTTGGAAAGATCGGCGAGCGTGCCGATGTCCAGAAGGCCCGCGGGAATTCCCACGACGAAGCCGGCCATCCACGTCGAAAAGTCTGGAGTGCAGAAGCGCGGGTGTACGCGGCTGAAGATGCGCGGCAGCAGGCCATCGCGTGACATCGCGAACCACACCCGGGCTTGGCCGAGTTGGAAGACCAGCAGGGAAGAGATCATGCCCATCAGCGCGCCGAGCAGAACAATGAGGCGGACGCCCGTGAAATGAAGTTTCTTCAACGTGTTGACTACCGGCGCGGCATCATCAACAAGCGTTTGCCAAGGCACGAGGCCGGTGAGCACGACCACAACGCCGATGTAAAGCAGCGTGCAGATTACCAATGTGGCGATGATGCCGATGGGCACGTCGCGCTGTGGGTTCTTGCACTCTTCGGCGGCGGTCGAGACAGAATCGAAGCCAATGTACGTGAAGAACACGATCGAGCCGCCGGTGAGGACTCCGGGCCAGCCGTTGGGCGCAAATGGATGCCAGTTCGCGGGATGAATGAAGCGTGACGCAAAGCCGATGAACACCAGGATAGCCACGATTTTCAGCAGGACCATGATGTTATTGGTCTCCGCGGATTCCCGGATGCCGCGAACCAGAATAATAGTCAGTAACATCACGATGATGAAGGCGGGCCAGTTGAAACCGAAGTGCCAGCCCGGCCCGTACAGCGTGTTGCCCTGCAAGTCCGCGAGTCCACCCGGCAGATAGGCCGGTGAAATCCAGCGCGGGCTGGGGTGCACCCCAAACCAATCCAGCAAGCCGACGATGTGTGCGGAAAAGCCCACGCTGACGGCCATGTTGCTGACGGCGTATTCGAGAATGAGATCCCAGCCGATGATCCAGGCGATCAGCTCGCCCATGGTGGCGTACGTGTAAGTGTAAGCGCTGCCGGCAATCGGGATCATCGCAGCGAGTTCGGCGTAACACACCGAAGCAAATCCGCAGACGACGGCGACGAGGATAAAAGAAAGCGCGATGGCCGGACCTGCCCCCGGACGGCCGAACGACGCGGAGTGGTAGATCAAATATTCCAGCAGGGGAGCGTTCAGGATCGACGAGCTTTCCATCTTCTGTCCGGCAATGGCCGTGCCAACAATCGTGAAGATGCCGGAGCCGATTACCGCGCCGATGCCGAGCGAAGTGAGGCTGAGCCAGCCTAGAGATTTCTTGAGCTTTACCTCGGCGTTTTCGGAGTCCGAAAGAAGCTGATCGATACTCTTACAATTGAAGAGTTGTGATCCCACCCGTAGTCTCCGATCGTCCCCAGGCAAACGAAAAGCTTGTCCCGCCTGAACCGTTGTATGGAAGGATGAAAGCGCGCCTCAATGTACCTTGAGAGGCTCCGACGCGCAACAGGGGTTGCTCCCGGTCACATCTGGGTGAGTTGGGCGTAGCGCTCGACGAACTTTTTCGTGCCGCGGCCGGGGAAAGTTACCGCGAGTTTACGGTCGTCGTCTTCGCCTTCGACGCCCACCACCGTGCCTACGCCGTATTCCGGATGGCGCACTTTTTGCCCCAGCAGCGGATCGGCGTTTGCGCCGCGTTTCATGGCCGCCGATCGGCCAAACGATGGCGTCGGGCTGCTCGCGCGTCGCGATGCTGCGGGCGAAGGCGCGGATTTCCCTCGCACGCGCCTTAGGAATTCCTCGGGAGAGTACGAGTATTCGGGGTCCGGCTCGTAGCGCCGCGTGGCCCCAATTTCCGCCATCGAGCCGCGGACGGTCTCCACGAGTTCGCTGGGAATCTCCGTCAGAAAGCGTGAAGGCAGTGACGCGCGAAGCTGCTGCTCGTTGCCGAACACGCGGCGGTAAACAGCGCGCGTCAGCGTGAGCGATTTCCGCGCCCGCGTCATGCCTACGTAAACCAGGCGGCGCTCCTCCTCGATGCCTTTGTCGTCGTTGAACGAGCGGCTGTGCGGGCAGATGCCTTCTTCCATCCCGGTGAGGAAGACGTGGTCGAACTCGAGGCCTTTCGTGCTGTGCAGGGTGATCAGCGTCACCCCAGGCTTGCCATCGAAAGAGTCGGCATCGCTGACGAGCGCCGCAGCGTCCAGGAAGTCGGTGAACTCTTCTCCGGCTTCCGTGCTTTCCGCGACCGCGCGTACCAATTCTTCGAGATTTTCGATGCGCGCCACGTCATCCGGAGTGTTGCGGTCTTTCAGCATTTCCATGTAGCCGCTGTCGTCCAGAACGCTGCGCAGGAAGTCGGCCGAGCCTTGCTTCGACAGATTTTCCTGGAGCTTGGCGATCAACTCCTGAAAGGCGCGCAGCGGTGCAACGGCGCGGCCTGCGGAGGCGCCCGAAACAAACTTCCCGATGGCGTCCCAAAGAGAAGAGCTATCCAATCGCGCGGCCTCGCGCAGCGCGTCCACCGTGGTCTTCCCGATGCCACGCGGCGGAACGTTCAGCACCCGCAGAAGCGAAACGTCGTCCTCCGGGTGCATCGCCAGCCGCACGTAGGCCAGCACATCTTTCACTTCGGCCCGATTGTAGAAGCTGAAGCCGCCCACAAGCTGGTAGCGAATCCCCCGCCGCCGAAAGACTTCTTCGAACGCGCGCGACTGGAAGTTGGTCCGGTACTCCACGGCACAGGTCAGCGAGGAATCATCTTCAAGTATCCGGCTCAACTCGCCCGCGACGAATTCCGCCTCGGCATTCGCGTCGCGGCCCTCAAAATATTTCAGGTTGGCCCCACCGCCATTTTCGGCGCTCAGGGATTTGCCAAGCCGGTCGGGGTTGTTCGCCACGACTGCCCCCGCCGCGTCCAGAATATTTTGCGTCGAGCGATAGTTTCGTTCGAGCTTGATCACTTGAGCGGCAGGGAAGTCGCGCGAGAAGCTCATCAAGATCGACACGTCGGCACCGCGCCACCGGTAGATCGATTGATCCTCATCCCCGACAACGCAGACGTTCCGCTTCGGGCCGGTGAGCAGCCGCATCAGCTCGTACTGCACGCGATTCGTATCCTGGTATTCATCGACGTGAATGTATTGAAACCGCGCCTGCCATTTTTCGCGTACGGCAGGCGCTTCGCGAAGCAGCCGAACCGTGCGCAGCAGCAAATCATCGAAGTCCAGCGCCTTGCTCTGGTGCAGCAATTTCTCGTATTCGGCGAAAATATCGGCGACGCGCCGCCCATCCTGCCCGATCGCTTCACTGCGCATTTTCTCGGGCGACAACCCATGATTTTTCGCGTGGCTGATCGCGCTCAGAACATTCCGCGGCGTCAGGCTCTCGTCTTCAATAGCCAGCTTGGTCATCGCCAGCTTGATCGCCGCCATCTGATCGTCGGTGTCATAAATGGCGAAATCACGCGGCAGCCCGGCGCTGGGTGCCTCCCTGCGCAGCAAGCGAGCGCACAGCGAATGAAACGTCGAAAGCCACGGCTGCGCCGGCGGTACACCCGCTCGCAGCAGCAGGTCCGACACGCGATTGCGCATCTCCTCCGCCGCTTTATTCGTGAACGTAACCGCGAGGATCGCCTCGGCAGGCACGCCGCTGGCGATTAGGTTCGCCATCCGAAACGTGATCGCGCGCGTCTTGCCGGTGCCGGCCCCGGCAAGGATCAGCACCGGGCCTTCCGTTGTTTCCGCAGCCCGGCGTTGTTCTGGATTCAATTGATCGAGAAGAGTCAGCATGGGTCCGTTGGGATCGAGAATTCTTGCTCAGTCATGTTAGCTGACGGGGATGGAGCGCGCAAACCAACGCAAATTTGCTTGGAAAACATCGATGACCGCAAATTTTCGAGCACGCTGCCGGGATTATTGTCGCGAGAAGCTAGGGCGTACTGCGGCGGCTCAAGTCGATATCGAAAAACGTCATCGCCCGTCCGCTCGTCATCTGCATGAGCTGTGGCACGTACAAATGCGCGCTCTGCAGCAAATCAAATTGGTCTTGCAAATCGAAGTACAGCAGACCCTGCACCGTGCTGTGCGCGGCCACCACGCTGGTGGGCACGCTCGCGTTCTGCGCCTCCGTTTGTAATTCGGTCCAATGTTTGTCTCGCCCGCCCTTCGACCCGCCGCCCACCGGTATCGGAAGTTTCGGCCGGTTCGCCGTAGGATCTTTCACCTTGGGTTTCAGCACTGCGTCGGCTAATTCTTCCGAATTCAGCGACGGCACTTCCTGCCGATTCTCGGCATCGAGCTGCACGCTCAGCCGGATGCGTTCCAGATTCACACGAATGCTCTCGTCGGAATCGTTCCGGAACGCCACCTGCACCGCCAGAACTCCCCCCGCGTAAGGAGATTTCTTCGGAAACTTTTCCTTGTATTGCGCGGGATCAGTCCAAGGCAACGCCGAGATCGTCAAGCCTTCGTGCGATTCCAGCGACGCCGCTTTCAGCGATGCCTGCCGCCGCACTGCCGGCAGTTCGCCCTCGGGGGCGCGCACAATGTCGCCCGCGAGGGCGCAAGCAAAAACCAAGGGAAGTGCGATGGCGGCGTTTCGCATCAGGTTATAATAACCTTTCTCATCACGACGCCTTCGATTCCTGGAGGATGATCAGGGTTGCCCCGCGTTTCGCGCCGTTTCTACGCGATGCGCCGGAGTGAAGACCGGAGACCTATTTAGTGTATTTCGTTTACAGCCTGCTCATGGGCCTCGCCGCCGTTCTGCTCTTGCCGTATTGGCTGGTTCAGGGACTGCGCCACGGAAAATATCTTTCGAATATCAAAGAGCGTTTAGGGTTCTCGTTCCCCTCGTTAAGCCGGCTCCCCGCGGAACGCCCCGGAGCAATCTGGATTCATGCCGTGTCAGTCGGCGAGGTGCTCTCCGCCGTAGCCCTCGCCCAGAAATTGAAACAGTCCTATCCGGCGCACCCGCTGATCGTTTCCACCACGACCATTACCGGGCAAACCCTCGCTCGCGAGCGAATGCGTTTTGCCGATGCGGTCGTTTATTTCCCCCTGGACTGGGCGTTTTGCGTGCGCCGAGCCCTGCAAGCCGTCCGGCCGGCGATCGTCGTGGTTCTCGAAACGGAAATCTGGCCCAACTTTCTTCGCGAGGCCGGGCGCCGCAAAATTCCAGTGATTTTTATCAGCGGGCGGATTTCGGATCGCTCCTTTGAGCGCTACCAAAGCTATTTGAATAAAGTGGGATTTTTCCTGCGACCCCTTTTTCGCAGCGCCTTAAGCAACGCGGCCGCCTTCCTGATGCAAAGCCAAACCGATGCCGATCGCGTCCGCGCACTGGGAGCTCCTCCCGAACGTGTTTCCGTCAGCGGCAACGTGAAATACGATCAAGCCCTGCCGGCCCCCACGCCGCTTTCCAAATGGCTCGAAGACGAAGCGCGGCGTCAAGGACGCCATCCCATCATCGTCGCCGGCAGCGTCGTCGCGACCGAAGAGCCGCTCGCGCTCATCGCCTTTGGCGTCGTCCAGGGCGAATATCCGCACGCGTTGCTGGTGCTCGCTCCACGCAAGCCGGAGCGCTTCCAGGATGCCGCCGGCTTCATTCACGAATCGCAAAGAAAATTCGTCCGTCGTTCTGAGCTGCCCATTGTCGGAAACGGGATTGAGGGCGCCGGAGGAAATTCGCACGGTGCCTCAATCCCGGACGACGTGACCGTGCTCCTGCTCGATAGTATCGGCGAACTCGCGTCACTCTATCAGCTTGCCGACGGCGCTTTTGTCGGTGGCTCTCTGGTCGAGTCCGGCGGCCACAATATCCTGGAGCCCGCGGCCTTCGGTAAAATTCCCGTGTTCGGCCCTTCGATGGAAAATTTTGCCGAGATCGCCTCGCGCTTCGTCGCCGCCAAAGCCGCCGTGCAGGTCGAAAGCCCCGAGGACGCCGGCGTAGCGTGGATCGAACTGCTCCGCGATCCGGAACGCCAGCGCCAGATGGGCGAAACCGCGAAGCGCCTGGTGGACGACAGCCGCGGAGCCACCGCCCGCGCCCTCGCCGAAATCGCAAAGCACCTGGACGGCGCGCCGCGATGAACATTCCGCGGCCGCTAGCCATCCTTCTTTGGCCGCTCTCGCTGGTATACGGTTCGGCTGCAAGCATGCGCGCCTGGCTCTACAAACACGGTTGGCTCAAACAGAAGCGCCTGAATCGTCCGGTGATCAGCGTTGGCAACATCACGGTGGGCGGCACCGGCAAAACTCCCATGGTCATCTGGCTGGCCGAAAGATTGCTCGCCGAAGGAAAACGCGTCGCCGTTTTAAGCCGCGGCTATCGCGGCTCCGACGGCACCAGTGACGAGATTGAATTGATGAAGCAGCGGCTACAAAATCGCGCAATGTTTGGCGTTGGCGCGGATCGCTACGCGGAAGGCCGGCGTTTGGAATCCGCCGGCGTGGATATATACCTTCTCGACGATGGATTCCAGCACCTGCAGCTGGCTCGCGACGTGGATATCGTCCTCGTCGATTCCACCCGTCCTCTGCAACGTGAATTTGTTCTTCCGGCAGGCCGGCTGCGAGAGCCATCGTCTGCCATAAATCGCGCGACGGCCGTAGTCTTCACGCGCACCGGATCCACCTTTATCAAGGTGCCCTCTCGGGGGTTCCCCAGGTTCACCGCTTATTCTGCAGTTACAAAGCTCCTCGGCTTTCGAATGCATGGCGTCGATGATCGTCAGGAATCTCTACGGCAGTCCATCATCGGCCCGCACTTCGCTTTCTGCGGCATCGGCAACCCCGACGCGTTCTTCGCCGACTTGGAGCGATGGGGCGTTCATTTGGCCGGCCAACGTGCGTTTCGCGACCACCACCGGTATACGCACCGCGATATAGTTACATTGGAGCAAGCGGCCAAGTCCGCGGGCGCAAACGCCCTGGTCACAACAGAAAAAGACGCCCAGAACTTCGAGAAAGCAATTCTCGCGAAGCTCGCCATAGAGGTTGCCGTCGTTACGATGGAGATCCCGGATGAAACGGAATTTCTCCGCGACCTTCACAGCAGACTTCCTGTCGCCATGGGAGCCGTTGCCTCGTGAGAATACTGATCCGCGCAACCAACTGGGTCGGCGACGCGATCATGGCGTTGCCCGCCTTGCGCGCCGTACGCGCCAAATTTCCCGGCGCTCACATCGCCGTAGTCGCTCGTCCCTACGTCGCGGATATCTATCGCGGCCAGGAAATCTGCGACCAGCTCATCGCCTACGATCTTAACGGCGAACACGCCAGCTTTTCCGGTCGTGCGCGCCTCGCCAGGGAATTGCGCGCCCAGAAATTCGACGTAGCTCTCCTTTTGCAAAACGCTTTCGACGCGGCGTGGCTCGCGTGGCGCGCAGGCATCCCGGAACGCATCGGCTATGCCCGCGATGGGCGCAGTTTTCTTCTGACGAAGGCCGTACCCGTTCCCAAGTCCGGAGAAACCCCGCCACATGAGCAGTTCTACTATCTCGAACTACTTCACCGCGCCGGATGGCTCGACAAAATCGCGGGGCTCGACTACATCTCGATGAAAGTTGACCAACAAGCGAAACGAGCCGCGGAGAATCAATTGCTCGCCGCAGGATCCCGTCCCGGCCACCTGCGCGTCGCCATCGGCGCCGGCGCCTCCTACGGCTCCGCGAAGTGTTGGCCTCCCAGCCGTTTTGCCGAGGTTGCCAACCGCCTGGTCGCGGAGTCCGATTGCGAAATTATTTTGTTCGGCACCCCGGCAGAAACCGAAGTCTCCTCAGCCATCACCGCATCAATGCGCCGCACGCCGATCGACCTTACCGGCAAGACCGCAATCGCGGATCTGCCCGGGCTCCTCTCGCAATGCCATCTCTTCATCGGCAACGATTCCGGCGCCATGCACGTAGCTTCGGCGGTCGGCCTTCCGGTCGTCGCGATCTTCGGCCCCACCGACCCGCAGGGTACCGCTCCCGTCACGCCCCACTGCACCATCGTTCAAGAAAAACCGTACTGCAGTCCGTGTTTCCTGCGTCGCTGCCCCACCGATCACCGCTGCATGACGGCGGTATCCCCAGCCAGCGTCACCGTCGCCGCGCAGTCCTGGCTAGCCTCCGCGGAGGTGCGTCCTGCCTGATCCCGCGCTCCTGCGCCCCGCCGTTTTTCTCGATCGCGACGGCACCATCTCCGAAGAGGTCGGCTACTTGAATGATGCCACCCAATTTCGTATGTTTCCCTTCGCTGCCGCCGCCATTCGCCGCTTGAACGATGCCAGGCTGCCCGTCATCGTCGTCACCAACCAATCTGGCGTAGGCCGCGGGTTTTTCCCGGAATCGATGGTGCACACCGTCCATGACCTCATGACCCGGCAACTCACGGCCGCGGGCGCGCATCTCAACGCGATTTACTATTGCCCGCACTCTTCCGATGATGATTGCGACTGTCGAAAACCCAAGCCCGGTCTGCTGCAACGCGCCGCTCGCGAGCACCAGGTGGATTTGAGCCGTTCTTTTGTAGTCGGCGATCGTTACGGCGATATCGCCCTCGCTCACGGCGTGAGTTCTCGCGGCATCCTCGTCCGTACCGGTTACGGCGACAATGACTTACGCGAAAATGGCGCTGCATGGCCGGAACAACCTGACTTTGTCGCTGATGATCTCGGGGCCGCAGTCGATTGGATTTTGAGGCAAACGAAATGAAGCGTTCCCACACGCAAACTGCCGAAGTCTCGAGTTCCGTCGATCTTCTCGCTCTCGCCGAATACGTCGACCAATTCTCCAGCAAGACCGTCGCGGTGCTCGGCGATTTCGTCGCCGACGAATTCCAGTTCGGTGAAATCTCTCGCGTCTCCCGCGAAGCCCCCGTCCTGATTCTTCGCCATCGCGAAACGCATCTCGTTCCGGGAGGCGGCGCCAACGCAGCCAACAATCTCGCTGCCTTAGGCGCGCGCGTGCTCCCCATCACCGCCGTCGGACTGGACCACGCAGGCGACGCCCTCATCGCCTACTTCAAAGAAAAACGCATGGACGTCTCCGGCATCCTCCGCGTGAAAGGTCACACCACTCCGACGAAAACGCGTTTCCTGGCCGGCTGGGCGCATACCGTTGGCCAGCAAGTCTTGCGCGTCGATCGCGAGCCGCAAGCGCCGCTGCCGCCGGCGACCCACCGCCGAATCGAGCAGTTCCTGAGCGGCAAGCTGCGCTC